>JBBQTU010000033.1:0-24941 GCA_038213005.1 Tepidisphaerales bacterium
TTCCGGCTGCGCCGCTACGCTCTGCCGGGTGGACTTTGAAGCCCACAGGGTCTGCTATAAAAGGTTTCAGCTACATGTTCAGTTCACATAACATTCTCCTTTCGCGAGCTTATCTTGACGCAATGCCCGTTTTTCCGGGCAGATGCAAGTTTGCGCGTCAGCGAGTGGTTGGAGCGAATACGTTGCGGAAAGAAGTGTCGCCCTTTCAGGGCTCGTTCAGGGTGAATGGTTCTTACCCAGGGCTGCGCGAGTACGCTTACCCTGGGCTTAAGAATGCCGCCCCGTTGGGGCTAAGAAATCGTGTGCCCGGAAAAACGGGCACGCCCCCGGCATCTACGCGGAGAGCAACTGGTGAAGCCGGGCCTTGGATCGGTTACAACTACCTCGCCAGCAGGATGCCCGACCCGCCCGCGGCGGGTGTCCGTGCAAGACAACCCGATACCGGAGTGATGCCATGCTGATTGTCATGATACACGGGGCGACGCAGGAGCAGATCGATGGCGCATGCGGCGCCATTCGAGCGGCCGGCTTCACGCCCAACGAGATCCCCGGAGCCACGCGCACAGCCATCGGCATCACCGGCAATCAGGGTCCCATCGACCCGCTGCTGTTCCGCAGTCTGCCGGGCGTCAGCGACTGCGTCGCGGTCTCCAAACCTTACAAGCTCGTCAGCCGCGAGGTGAAGCCCGACTCGACCGTCGTCAGCATCGGTGACGTGAAGGTCGGGGACGGCACGCTGGCGATCATGGCTGGCCCCTGCTCGGTTGAGTCCTATGACCAGGTGATGAAGTGTGCTGAGGCGGTGGCCGCCAGCGGCGCCCGCATCTTCCGCGGCGGCGCTTTCAAACCTCGCACTTCCCCATACCTGTTTCAAGGTCTGAAAGAGGAAGGCCTGCGCCTGCTTGAACAGGTGCGCGATCGTTTCGGGCTCAAGATCGTCACCGAGGCCAAGGACACCGAGTCCCTCCCGGCCGTTGCGCAGGCCGCCGACCTGATCCAGATCGGCGCCCGCAACATGCAGAACTTCTCGCTGGTCGAAGCCGCGGCCCGAACCGGCAAACCCATCGTCCTCAAACGCGGGATGTCGGCCACCATGCAGGAATGGCTGATGGCGGCGGAGTACATCCTTTGCCTGGGCAACTACAACGTCATTCTCTGCGAGCGGGGCATCCGCACCTTTGAGACGATGACGCGCAACACGTTTGATCTGTCGGCGATCGTCATGATCAAGCATCTCTCGCACCTGCCGGTGATCGCCGACCCGTCGCACGGCGTCGGCATCGACTGGGCGGTGGCGCCGATGGCCCGCGCCGCCGTGGCGTGCGGTGCCGACGGCGTGATGATCGAAACCCATCCCGACCCCAGGCGGGCGCTCTCCGATGGCCCACAGTCTCTGACCCTGGAGCGATATCGGGAGCTTGCCGACGACCTGCGCCAGCTTGCCCTCTGGCAGGCGCAGCGCCCCAGCCGCTCGTAGCAGTAACTTGCGCAGTTCCAAAATTCTCTGCGCTTCTGGCACAATTGCCCTTACACTGCCTATCAGTCCGATTTGTAAACCCCTGCCAACCAGGGGCTATAGAGGAATTGACGATGAGTGTTGTTGAAGCTCTGGAATTCCGTACCTTGCTTTCCGTGACCACCCCCAGCGCCGCCGAGCAGGAAATGCTCGAGTGGATCAACCACATGCGCACCGACCCCCAGGCCGCGCTGGCGGATATGGTCGACTCGACAACCCCGCTGCACTCCAGTGATGTCAACATCCAATCAGCGCTCTCGTATTTCCACGTCAGCGCCGCCGTCCTGACGCAGGAGTGGAGCCAACTGACCCCGCAGGCACCACTGGCCTGGAGCCCGGCGCTTGCCGATGCCGCCAGGGCCCACAGCAATCTGATGATCGCCAACAACGACCAGGACCATCAGTTCCCGGGCGAAGCAGGTCTCCTGGACCGCGTCGTCGGCTATAGCAATCCTGAGCGCCTGAACGAGAATATCTATGCCTATGCCACCTCCGTCCTGTTCGCCCATGCCGCATTCGCCATCGACTGGGACAGCACCTCCGACGGCATGCAAAGCCCCCGCGGCCACCGCAACAACATCATGAGCCCCGACGTCCGCGAAGTCGGCCTGGGCATCGTAACCACCCCCGTCGCCGATTCCGTCAACGACGTCGGTCCGGTGGTCGTCACCGAGGATTTTGGCAATCGCTACGACATCAATGGCAGTTGGCTGCTGGGCGTCGCCTACCACGACGCCAACAGCGACGGACATTACACCGCGGGCGAAGGGCTCGGCGGGGTGAGCGTCCGCATCGTCGGTGCGGACTTCGACAAGACAATTTCCACCAACTCGGCCGGCGGCTACCAGTTGCTCCTCCAGCCCGGCACCTACGCCGCGCAGTTCAGCGGCCAGGGAATCACCGACGACGCCAGCCACGCCGTGACCGTAGGTTCGCAAAACATGAAGCTGGATGAGGTAGTCGTGTGGAACCGCCCCACCGCTGTTTCCCTCAGCAGCAACACCATCGCCGAGAATCTCCCGGCCGCCGCCGTCGTCGGCACGCTGGCCACCACCGATCCCGACCCTCAGGACACCTTCAGCTATAGCCTGGTCAGCGGCACCGGGTCGTCCGATAACAGCCAGTTCAAGATCGTCGGCAACGAGCTTCGCACCCGCGCGGCGCTGGACTACGAAGCCCAGAACGTCTACCAGATCCGTATCCAGACCACCGATTCCGAAGGCCTTACCCGGCAAAAGCAGTTTCTTATTCAGGTGGACAACCTTCCCGAACCACTCGTGATAACCGGCACCGCCGGCAGCGACGTCATCTCCCTCACCAAGCCCGATAGCGAACACCTGCGTGTGATCGTGAACGGCGCCGCCACGGACTACGTTCTCTGCGCCGTCACCAGCATCACCGTGAACGCCGGCGACGGCAACAACAAGGTTTCGGTCGGCGCCGGCATCATGGGATGTCGCATCGTCGCCGGGATCGGCAATGACAAGCTAATGGGCGGCCAGGGTAACGACACACTCATCGGCGGCGTGGGAAACGACGTGCTCAAGGGCAAAGACGGCGATGATGTCCTCAAGGGCAGCGGCGGCGATGACCGCCTGCTCGGCAACGACGGTAACGACAGCCTGACAGGCGGTAGCGGCAACGACACGCTCACGGGCGGTCCCGGCACCAACAACCTCGCCGGCGGCGCAGGCAACGACACGCTTTACGCCGGCACCGGGCCCGACACCCTGCTCGGCGGCGGTGGGGATGACTGGATCTACGCGCGCAACAGCGTGGCCGATTTCATCGACCCCGGCACGGGCAACGACCGCGCACAGATCGACCTTGACCTCGAGACGGCCGGGGTCGCCAGCCTGCTGGCATAGGCATCGCGAGGCCAATTAGCAGGCCAGCAGAATCTTCGCCGCTGCGGCGGCATCGATGTCCGCGTGCTCGCCAAACTTGACCCCGCGAGAACTGAAGCGGTCGGACACTTTCTTCGCCGCATCGGCCGCGACAATGCCGTAGTCGGCCAGCTTCGTCTTCATTCCCAGGCTGTGATAGAAGTCCTCGGTTCTGGTGATCCCGATCTCCGCCGCGCGGGTATCGCTGTTCTCGCTGACGCCCCACACCCGCCGGGCATACTGCGCCAGCTTGGCCTGCTTCCTTGCCAGGTCATAGCGAAACAGGGCCGGCTCCACCACCGCCAGCGACTCGGCATGATCGATCCCGTAGAACGCCGTCAACTCATGCCCGATCATGTGGGTCGTCCAGTCCTGCGGCACGCCGCAGGCGATCAGCCCGTTGAGCGCCTGAGTGGCCGCCCAGACGATGTTCGCCCGCACCGTATAGTCCTCGGGGTTCTGCATCGCCTTGGGGCCTTCCTCCACCAGAGTCGCCAGCACGGCCTCGGCCTGGCGATCCTGCAACGGGGCATCAGCCGGATAGGTGGCATACTGCTCAAAGACATGTATGAACGCATCGACGATCCCGTTGCGCACCTGTTTGGCCGGCAGCGAGATCGTCACGGCCGGATCGAGAATCGCAAATTGCGGGTAGACCTTCTCACTGCCGAAGGCCAGCTTCTCCTGCGTACTGCGCCGCGAAATCACCGAATTTCCGTTGGATTCTGAACCCGTCGCCGGCAGCGTGAGCACACTGCCCAGCGGCAGAGCCGAAGTGACGGCGGCCCCCTTCGCCAGGATATCCCAGGCGTCGCCCGCTCCAAACTCGGCCGCCGCCGCGATGAACTTTGTCGCATCCAGAACCGACCCGCCGCCCACCGCCAGCAGAAAGGTGATCTTCTCCTGCTTCACCACCTCCACCGCGTCCATGCAGGTCTCATAGAGTGGATTGGGCTGAATGCCGCCAAACTCCACCATCGCCCGCCCTGCCAGTGCCGCCTTCACCTGGTCATAAACCCCGTTCTTCCGGATCGACCCGCCGCCGCAGGTCATGAGGATTCGCGCGGGCGCCGGAATCAGCTTCCCCAGTTCAGCGATGCTGCCCTTGCCAAAGACGATGCGTGTTGGATTGCAGTAGTTGAAATTGTTCATGCGATGACTCGGTTGGTTGGTTTGTCCTGCGCCATCCTATTCGGACACGATGGCCGGGCAAGTGCGACTGTCACAAGTGCGCCTCTCGCCCCGCCGCCATCGCCGGTATACTCTCGCCATCGTCCCACGTCCGATGCAGACGAAGGAGAAATCCCGAACCATGCCAACAGACGCACGCAAACCAAGGCTCCTGCATCCATATCCACCGCTCGATCCCACTCTGGATCTGCGTCCGGCCATTCTCATCAGCGCCATCGCCGTTGCCGCGTTCCACCTGGCCTTTGAATATCCGCCCCTGGCGATGCTCATGGCCATCTTCCTGTTCTGCATCTTCCGCCTCGCCAGCGTGCGGACGAGCCGCATCGCCTTCTATCTCGGACTGGGCATCGGCCTGGCCATCTACGCCCCACAGCTCTGGTTCTTCGCCGGCATCTTCAAGGCCGCCGCGATCGCCCTCTGGCTCATCGCCGCCATCTGGATCGCCCTGTTCCTACTGCTGTCGCGCATCTGCCTGCAGCTACTGCCCCGCACCGCAGCGATCCTGGCGATGCCGATTCTCTGGACCGGATTGGAATACTTTCGCAGCGAACTCTATTACTTCCGTTTCTCGTGGCTCAGCCCCGGCATGGCCTTCTCATCCACCCCGATGCTCTTCTGGCCCGGAGTCTATGGCGTCGGCTTCTTCCTGATGCTCGCCATCGCCATGGTGCATCTCCTGCCGCCCAAGGCGCGCCTCATCACCGCACTGCTTCTGCTGGGACTCCTCGCCGGCGCGATCAACGGCCCCAAGCCGAAGCGCCAACCCCGCACCATCGCGGCCGACGGACCTTTCATCGTCGGCATCCAGCTTGAGAAGGTCTCCGATCGCGACATCCGGCAGGCGCTGGACGATGCGATCACCCGCTACCCTCAGGCCGAGCTGCTCGTGCTCAGCGAATACACCTTCTTCGGCCCGCCCCAAAAGAAGATCACCGACTGGTGCCGCGACCATCAGCGATACCTGATCGTCGGCGGGACCCAGAGCGTGGACCCCAAGTCGGATCAGTTCCACAACACCGCCTTCGTCATCGGCCCCGATGGTCAGATCGTCTTTCAGCAGGGCAAGTCCGTCCCCATTCAGTTCTTCGCCGATGGCCTCCCGGCCAACAAGCAGGCGATATGGGATTCTCCCTGGGGGCCACTGGGCCTGTGCATCTGCTATGACCTGAGCTACACGCGCGTCACCGACCAACTCGTCCGCCAGGGCGCCGGCGCAATCATCGCCCCAACCATGGACCTGATCTCCTGGGGTAAACGCGAGCACGAACTCCACGCCCGCGTAGGCCCAACGCGGGCGGCCGAATACGCCATCCCCATTGTCCGTGTCTGCAGTTCAGGAATCTCCCAGATCGTCACCCGCTCGGGGCAGATCACCGCCACCGCCCCGTTCCCCGGGCAGGGCGACACGGTCGCCGGTCCCATCGCCATCCAGCCCCGCGGCCGACTCCCCCTGGACCGTATCCTCGCCCCCCTTTGCGTAGCCATCACGGCCGCCCTGACGGTGGCCCTCACCGTCCACACGCTACGGCAGCGGTGGACGAAGGCAGCCGCTGCCACAGGCCACTATAACACTGATTATACCGAACATTAGAATATTACGCACACATGCGATATTTTACAGTATTATACGGATTCCACGAGGAACGGGTTCAGCCGGCGCACTGGCCGTGATCTGCAGGGATGCGTGGGATGGTCCTGTGCGGGCGGGGACGCCTCGCACTACTTCCGCGAACGCGCCCGTTTCTGGTGGAGGCCATATCAGCTACACAACACCGCTCAGGGCAACTGCCATTGGCGGCGCAGAGCCCACTCGCCGGCCAGCAGGAGGAAGACCAGGGCGGCCTGCATGGGCAGGTCGTACTTGCCGGCCCAGTGAGGTGGGTGCCCCAGGATGGCGGGGATGATGCGGAAGATGTTGGACAGGGGAACCACCACCTGATGGGTCTGGACCGAGGCGGGATCGGAGCGGACGAGCTGGTTGATCAGGGCCGGGAGCTGTGCCAGGGGATAGTGATAGCCGCTGGTGCGGCGGGAGATCTCGGCGAGCAGTTGCGGGCGCGAGGCGAGTTGCAGCAACTCGTCGGCCGGCGCGATGAGGGTGAATTTCACGGCCTGCCGGCCGATCTCTTTGCCATCCTTGCTGGCGATCATCTCGGCGGTCCACTCGCCCTGGCCCAGGCCGGTGAGGTCGAGGTGATACATGCCGGTGTAGGAGTCCGAGGGCGTCAGCGACCGGTCTTTGCTGGAGGGGGAGGGCTTGCCATCCTGCTGCAGCTTGACGGCGACATTGGCAAAGCGCGTGGCGTCGCCCTTCTCATCGCGCACCATCGCCTTGAGCGTGATGGAATCGCCGAGCTCATAGACGGTCTTGGAGATCAGGGCTTCCATGCCCGCCCCGCGCTGACGGTTGCGGACATCCGCGCCGGCAAGCCAGCGCAGGAGCTGGCCCCAGAAGCGGTTGTAGGGACTGTCCTGGCCCATGCCTCGTAGCGGGAGGTACCAGAGGTAAGTGGTGTCCGCGGTGAAGGCGCCCGATCTGCCCTTGCCGTACTGCTCAAGGGCCAGCACCACCTGCGCCTTGCCATCGGGGCCGGGGCGTTCCTGATGGACCAGGACGGTGGTGGCGCCGGTCTTGGCTTTGGCGACGACGACATTGCCGCGGATCGGAGGAAGCTGCCTTTGGCCGGGCTTGTCGTCCTGCCCGAACCATTCGGCCAAACCCTCCATGGCGGGATGCGATGCGCCTTGGGCGGTGAGTCGGGGGACGAACTCGGTCTTCTCCTGGCTGGCGTCGGTACTGCCAACGAAGACCGGCAGTGCCTTTTCGATCGGCGTGCCGGCGAATGAGCCGGGGCCAAAGCTCGATTGGCCACCTATCATAAGCAGGCCCGCGCCTTCGCTGACGCGGCGCTCGATGGCATCCTGCTGGGCCTTGGTGAAGAAGCTGGCATCGACGTCGCCGAGGATGATCACGTCAAACTTACGCCACTGGTCATCGGATGCCGGCAGGGACTTGAACGGCTGGCCATCCACGCTGCCGCTGGCGGAGAATTTGTCCTGCTGCAGACGCAGGAGGCTGGCGGCCTCGATGTTGGCATCGCGCTGAAGGGCGCGGTTGAGGTCGCGATATTCCGGGCGGGCGCGGCCTTCGATGTAAAGGACCTTGATGCGCGGGTCCAGCGCCAGGGCCTGGAGTTCCTGGCGGTTGTCCACCGTGCTGCGTTCGCCGGGAACCGCTTCCACCCAGGCGGCCAGATGCTGCACGCCGAGGGTCGCGGGCTTGTACTCCATCTCAACGACCTGACCTTGCGGCAGCGGCTCAAGCACAAGACGCTTGGAAGTGATCTCGCCAACGGGCTTGCCGGTGGAGTCGACCTGGGCGAGTTTGACCTCAACCACACGGCTGGCAAGGCCGGTGCTCTTGATCACCACGCCGAGCTTGGCGATGTGGCCGACGGACATCTCGTCGTCGGCCTTGATGCTGTCGACGGCGATGTTGGCGATGGAGGATGCCTGGGCCTCTTCGGAGCCGACCCAGACGGTGTGGATTGGCCGGCGGGATGCGGCGACGGCGGCCAGGACATCGCCGGAGGTGTTGTCGATGCCGTCGCTGATCAGGACAATCGCGGCATCTGCGCGATCCGTCTGCCCCAGCACGGTGGAGAGCGCCTTGACGATGTCGGTGGATTTACCGTCGGCAGGGATCGAACCCAGGGCATCAGAGGAAGGAAGCTCGCGGAAGGTGGAGTCGAACGCGAACGACCTCGCGGCGAAAGTTTTCTGTATCTTCTCAAGTTGCGGCTGGAGAGCCGCCCAGACGGATTGGATTCGGGTTGGCCCGTTTTGCAGATCAGGCACGGACATGGAGCCGGATGTATCGACGACGAGAAACAGCGGCCGGTCGGGGCGCGTGGTGGCGATGTATCGCACCACCGGCTCAAAGAGCATGGGCACGAGCAGCACCAGCGCGAGCAGTCGAAGCGATAGCAGGATCGCGGTGTGGCGCACACCGGTGGTTGCGAGTTGTCGAAGGTAGGAGAGCGCCGAAACCAGGGCGACCATGACGAAGGTCCAGACCATGCCGATGGCCGGGCGATGCAGGAGCGGGATGGCCAGGACGGCGGCGGTTCCAATGATCCCCACGGCGGCGGCCGGGAGCATCCACCACGCGTCGCGGCCCGTCCACCAGCGTTCGATGAAGATGCGGGCGACCAGAACCAGCGAGGCGACGATGCAGACCAGGATCCACCAGTCCACACCGCCCTGCCGGAGAATGTCGAACTCCCAATGAGCCACGTATTGCATGATACCGCAAAGTGTGATGCTGCGTTGGATCATGCTTCGGCACGGCGACGCAGTGAATTCCCAAAGAAGACACAAAACTCTGATGATCGGCAATGGCCGGGCACGGGGATGCAAGTATCTCGTTATAATACAGTTACAGTCGGGCTAATCGGGTCGCCAGCGGCCCGCCCGTCCCCTTCAGCGTGGCGTGGAAGATTGCCTGATCTTGTCACTTGCTTTTGAGGGGGCAGTGCGTCATATTATTCTAAGTGTATCGCCCATCGCGGCTTAACGCCTGAGGAACGCCATGGCTACCATCACGAAGAAGGAACTGATCGACCGCATTGCGGACGCGACTACGCAGCGGCGCGTCCAGGTTAAGCGTGTCGTGCAGCTTTTTCTGGACGAAGTAATTGCCGAGCTCGGTAAAGGTAACCGCTTGGAGTTCCGTGACTTCGGCGTGTTCGAGACCAAGGTGCGACGAGCCCGCCGCGCCCAAAACCCCAAGACGCTGGAGCCTGTCAATGTGCCGGAGAAGCGCACGGTGAAGTTCAAGGTCGGCCGGGTGATGAAGCAGAAGTTGGCAAACCTCACCGGCGCGGTGGTGGACGATGAGGCTGATGATGTCGGCGAGATGCCCGACGGCACTGAAGTCGATGATGAATAGGCGTCGGCTGCGCCCTGGGCTGATGGGTATGCTCTGTCCTAAGGCGCTACCTTTGACGAGAGCAGTTCGAACGTTGTCTCACGCATAAGTTGCCGGTCGGCTTCGGCGATGTGGTGGCTTTTGTGTGCCGCCAGGCGAAGGCGAACCATCACCTGCTGAAGATCGGGTGTGCGCTCAAAGCTCACATCAACCACGCGAAAACCTGCCGAGACGAAGTAGCCTATCGTGGCGTCCACACACTCGGCCGACCAAGGGCGGCGGATCGTCACCAGCCGCTGCTCGAGCTTGGGAAACGCCCCTTCAACTTTCTGAAGAAACCACAGCGTGATCAGCACCAGCCCAGTAGCGATCCCCGCCACGGAGTACAACCCCAGCCCACTGGCCAGCCCGATGGCGGCGACGCACCACAGCCCGGCAGCCGTTGTCAGGCCGCGAAGGCGGCCTTCGTCGCGGATGATCACCCCGCCGCCGAGAAACCCAATGCCGGCCATGACGCCGTACGCGATCCTGGCGGGATCCGATGTGACATTGACGCCCGCGTGCCCCGGGTCGGCGACCTGCGACACCATTCCCGAGACAATCATCACGATCGCCGAGCCGAGGCAAACCAGGATGTTGGTGCGAAAGCCCGCGTCACGCCCCCGGCTCTCACGCTCCAGGCCGATGAGTCCTCCGGCGAGCATGGCGCACACCAGACGAGCCAGCGGTTCAGCCCCGTGGTAAGACTGCAGCAGATCGTCCAAGACCGTGTCGAGCGGAGTCAAAGTCATACGGCTCCACTACCGCCGCGGGCGGACCGCGACGTCGCGTTTCTTCTCGATCACGACCTTCAACAGTTTCTCGGCTTTGGCATGATCGGCCACCTTGAAGATGCCCGTGGTCTTGCCGCCGGGGGCTCCGCTGGTGCAATAGGCGTAGTTGATGTTGATGTGATTCGTGCCCAGCAACGTCGCGACGTCGGCCAGCGCGCCGGGATGATTCGACAGTTCCAGGCAGATTACTTCCGTCTCGGTCATCGGCAGATTCAGCGCGATCAGCGTCTTGCGGGCGGCGGCGGGATCTTCGGCGACCACTCGCAGAACCCCGTGTTCCTGCGAATCCACCAGCGTCATCGCCACGATATTGATCTTCGACTCCGCCAGCGCGCGCGTCACCTGCGCGAGCACGCCGGGCTTGTTCACAAGGAAAACGCTGAACTGGGTCTCAAGACGAACAGCAGGCATGATGATCTCCTCGCGTTAAGGACCGCCGGACTTACCGGTTCGACGACATCACTTCCGTTTGACTGGTCTTTATTGTAAGCAGACGGTCCAGTTGTGTAATCTTAAGCAGCTCGGTCAGCCGCGGACCAACCCCGCACAAGACCAGCTTGCCGTGGCCCAGCGCCGTGATCTTCTTGTGCAGCGAGACGAGGATTCCGATGAACTGGCTGGAGATGTACTGGACCCGCGTCATGTCCAGCAGCACCCAGCGATGATCCTCCTCATCCACCAGCACCTGCAGCCGCCGGCTGATCGTTTCTATTTCCGCAGGATCCATCAGCGAGGACGTCTGGAACTCGACGACCGTGTATTTGCCCGACTGCATCATCAGTAGCGTGGAGTCGTTACCCATGGACATGTCCTTCCCATAAATCCGGCCGGCGGCAGACCGCAGATCTGCATCACTTGCCTTTGCTCAGTTTCTTCCCGGGATGCCGAAGCAGCTTAGCCGGCTCCAGAGCGATCTCAAGCACCTGTTCAATATTCGAGACGAAATGGAACTTCAGCGTGTTGCGGACCTCTTCGGGAATCCCAGGCAGGTCTTTGCGGTTGCGTTCGGGCACGATCACCTGGCGGATGCCCGCACGCTTGGCCGCCAGGGTCTTTTCCTTCAGTCCGCCGATCGGCAGCACCAAGCCACGCAGGGTGATTTCGCCGGTCATGGCAAGATCATGTCTCACCGGGCGCCCCAGCAGCAGCGACGCCAGCGCCGTGAACATCGCCACGCCGGCGCTGGGGCCGTCCTTGGGCACCGCCCCGGCCGGCACGTGAATGTGAATGTCGCTCTCGGCCAGCATCTTTGGGTCGATGCCAAGAGACTCAGCGCGCGATCGGATGATCGAAAACGCCGCCGACGCCGACTCTTTCATCACGTCGCCGATCTGGCCGGTGAGTTGGATGCCGCCCTTGCCACTCATGCGGGCGGCCTCGATAAACAGGATCTCGCCGCCCACCGGCGTGTAGGCCATCCCCGTGGCGACGCCGGGCACGCTCGTCCGCGACGCCAGTTCCGGCTCAAACTTTCGCGGACCCAGGATCGCGCTGACCTTGTCCTTGGTGATCGTCACCTTCTGGTACTTTTCACCGACGATGTCCGCCGCCACTGACCGGGCCACCGAACCGATATTGCGTTCCAGACTGCGGACCCCGGCCTCGCGCGTGTAGCCCTCAATGATCCAGCGGATCGCCTGCTCCTGTATCTTGACCTGCTTCTTCTGCAATCCGTTGACATCAAGCTGGCGCGGCACCAGATAGCGCCCGGCAATGTGCAGCTTGTCGGTCTGCGTATAGCCGGGGATCTCGATGACCTCCATGCGGTCGGCCAGCGCCGCCGGCACGGTGTCCATCGTGTTGGCGGTGGCGATGAACAGCACGCGCGACAGGTCAAACGGCACGTCCAGGTAGTGGTCGGTAAACGTGTTGTTCTGCGCCGGGTCCAGCACTTCCAGCAGCGCCGACGCCGGATCGCCGCGGAAGTCCGCGCCGATCTTGTCGATCTCGTCCAGCATCATGACCGGGTTACGTGTGCCGGCCTTGCGGATCTCGGCGATGATGCGCCCGGGCATCGAACCAATATACGTACGGCGATGGCCGCGGATATCGGCCTCATCGCGCACGCCGCCGAGCGACACGCGGATGAACTTCCGCCCGATCGCCTCGGCGATGCTCTTGCCCAGGCTGGTCTTGCCCACGCCCGGAGGCCCCACGAAGCAGAGGATCGCCCCGCCGCCTTCGGGCTTGAGCTTGCGGACGGCCAGGTACTCGATGATCCGACGCTTGACCTTATCCAGGTCATGGTGGTCGCGGTCCAGGATGCGCCGGGCCTCCACCAGGTCCAGCTTGTCGGCATCCAGCACCGACCAAGGAAGCTCAGCCAGTATTTGGAGGTAGGTGCGAATGACGCCGTACTCGGGCGAGGCGGTGGGGATGGCCTCAAGCCGCCCCAACTCCCGCGTCGCCTCCTTCATCACGTTTTCCGGCAGCTTCGCCGCCTCAAGTTTCGTCTTCAGGCCCTCGACCTCGCTGCCAGCGCCCCCGTCGCCTTCGCCCAGTTCCCGGCGGATCGCCTTCATCTGTTCCTGCAGATAAAATCGCCGCTGGCTCTTGTCGATGCTCTCCTTGACCTGGTTCTGAATCTTGTTCTGCAGTTCCAGGATGTCCAGTTGCGTTGCCAGACGAGCCGCCAGCATTCGCAGGCGAGCATCCACATCCAGTTCTTCCAGCATCTTCTGCTTGTCCACCACCTCGGCCTGCACATTGGCTGCCAGAAAGTCGGCCAGCGCAGAAGGATTCGTGATGCTCGACAGCACCTGCGCAGCCTCGTCCGGCGTGTTGGGCGACAGTTCGATGACCCGGTTGGCCTGCTGGCGAACCGAGTTCACCAGCGCGTCCATCCCGGCACCTGTGATGGCCGAATCTTCAAGGATCTCAACATCGCCCACGGTGAACGGATCACCCGTGGTGAACCCTTTGAGGCGAAAACGCGCCAGCCCATGCACGATGATCGACTGGTTGCCATCGGGCAGCTTGAACAGTTTCAGGATCATACACGCCACGCCGACGGGGTAGAGGTCGGTCGTCTTGGGATCCTCGGTCTCGGCATTGCGCTGCGTGATCACCCCGATGATCTTGTCACCGGGCATCACCTCATCCAGCAGCGACTTGCTCTTGGACCGCCCGACGTTCAGCGGCATCACCGTCCCGGGAAACACGACGATGTTGCGAATGGGCAGGATCGGCAGATGCCGGGGAATCTTCACGTTCTGCCCGTTATTCCCCGAATGGATCGTGGTATGCGTATCATCAAGTTCGACAATCAGATCACCCATGCTTGGTCCGGTCCTTCCCTTGCCAACACTCGCCTGTTCAACCACAGGCATTCGCCCGCAGCCGACCGTCGGGCTACCCCATCTTGGGCAGCTCTATCCAAAGCAGTCCGTTGCAATGCACCGCCTCAATCTTCGTATCATCGACGTCTTCCGGCAACTCCACAACTCGCGAAAATGCGCCGTAGTCGATCTCCATCAGGTGCAGACGCAGTTTCTTCTTCTGGGCCTCGCTGTATTCCGGCGGGCACGGCGCCAGGCGATACCCTCGAATCCGCAGGGCATGGTCCTCGGTGAAGACGCTGATCTTGTCCTTGTCCACCCCCGCAAGATCAACGCACACCAGGTAGCACGCATCCGTCTCGTAGAGATTCACGTTCGGCGTCCAGGTCTCGTTGGAGCAAAACCCGAAATTCTGCACCTGCGGCCGATCCTTCACCGAGCGGGCCTGCCGCGGCTGACTGCTAAATGGCTGTTCGATGCCAACTGATGAGCGCATCACACCTCCGCCTGAAAAACGACACCCCTGATCATAGCAGGCAGCCACAGCAAATTGCCAAACCCCGCCGACAGAATCCAGGTGGCACCCCCCGCTGCCATTGTCACCGGCTCGATCCCCTGCTCCTGCAACGCCGGCCCGCAGCGACCCCATCCGAGACGACCAACCCCTGAGAGACGCCGAAGCCCGACCGAGCGCTGCGTCCTGCGGCGTCAACACAGATATTTTTGGAGTGCGGTGGCGTCACCGCTTTGACGAGGTGGCATGCCGCCGGGAGGAGTACCCCACGCCCTCGCTCATTCGAAGCGTACCAGGAATGGGCCGGTGAGCAGCGCAAACAGATGAGTGCAGCGCCTGGGCAGCAAAACGCAGACTGCCGACAGACGAGGCCTGTCGGCAGTCTGCATAAGTGGGCGATAAGGGACTTGAACCCCCGACCTTTCGGGTGTGATCCGAACGCTCTAGCCAACTGAGCTAATCGCCCAAGTTCATGAAGCAGTCTACGGGGCGACGCGAGAGAAATCAATGGTCGAACAGCCGTTCGGAGAATGAAAAGATTCCACGGTGTCGAGCAGTGGGATGCCGCTACAAGCCGGCTCTCGCCCGGTTCGAGACGCCCATAGCTGTCGGCCTGCGGCGATTGGCCCTGCGCCTCGCGGCACCTCCCTCAGGCACCTCGCCATCGCTGGCGTTTTCCTCATAATCAGGCATGATATTGCGTGCTTAGAAATTGCCACTCGGCGGCATTGCTTCGCGCGGCTCAAACAACAGGAGTATCTGCGATGTGCACACAACCCATTGCGCGTCTCACTCTGGCGGCCGGGCTCATGGCGACAGTCGCACTGGCACAGGATCTTCCCTGCAAAGTGTCCTGGGTCGCCAACAGCCTCTCGGGTAAAGATGCGTGGGTAGCGCAGGATATTGAGGATATCGAGGTCACGCCCGACGGCACCGTATTCACCAACGTGGCATGGGAGGAAGGCGGGAGCAATGTGCAGCAGTACACCGGCGGACAGTTCGTCCGCGATGCGCGGCACACTCACGGCTGGGGATATGAGGGCGGCTCGGCCGTCGCCGCCAACACGCGGTACGTCTTCATCGCACAGCGCGTCGACAACGAAGGCGGTGGACTCAAGGCGCCCTCGTGGCCAGCCAAGGGGCTGCGCTGGTCTGGAATCTCACGTCGGCTTCGCTCGGACATCACGAAACCAGCGCCTTTCGAGGGCGGCCGCGGGGGCGACGGCGGTACCCTGAAAGGTGCATTCCTGCTCATTGGGGAGTTTCCAGAGAAAGCCGAAGGACCCCATTCGCCAAGCGGGTTGGCCGCGTCTGATGTGCGGCTCTATGTTGCCTGCCCCGCCGACAATACCATCAAGGCGTTCAACGCCGAGACCCTCAAGCCTGAGGCGTCTTTCGCGTTCGAATCGCCTGGCAAGATATCAATCGATCCGGCCGGTTCGATCTACGCGATTGGGCGCAAAGCCCACGCGCCAGCGATCGTCAAGCTCTCGCCCGACGGGCAAGTCCTCAAAACGCTTGCCCTCCCCGCAGATTCCATCCCACTTGATATCTCTGCGTCAGTTGACGGGAAGATCCTGGTATCGGATGGGGGCCCATCGCAGCAGGTTCGGATTCTGGACACAGACCTCAGGCAGCACAGCACGATCGGCGTTGCCGGAGGCGTGCTGGCAGGCCCAACACCTGGCGCTGTGGGCGATCTTCGCTTCAACAAGCCCACCGGGGTCGGAATCGACGCACAAGGCAACATCTATGTCGCATCCAGCGGCTCGGTGGCCGGCGGTTCCTCTGTGCTCGAATGCTATAGCCCCGAGTTGCAACTGCGCTGGCGACAACTGGGCCTGACGTTCGTCGATCTGGTCGATCTGGATCCGGCCGACGAGACAGCTCTTTACTCGAAGGACAAACGCTTCTCGCTCGACTACACGCAACCGGTCGGCAAGCAGTGGACATACGCCGCCTACACCGTCAACGCCCTGAAGTACCCGGATGATCCGCGGCTGCACACCGGTCCAACGCACGTCTGGGTGCGCCGTCCTGGCGGAAAGCCAATGCTGTTTGTCACCGATATGACCGGCGAATTCCTGAGTGTCTATCGCTACGACCAGAAGAACGACGGCTATATTGCCATTCCATCGGCCCTCTTTTCACGCCACCACGTGAAGACACAGGAGAGCGGCTGGCCCGCGAACCAGCCGGCCGCCGACGCGTGGCTCTGGACAGATCGCAACGGCAATGGCCGGATGGACGCCGACGAGTATGTCATCCAGCCGTCGCGTGGCGAGCTCTTCTGGCCCGACGCACGGGGCGGAATCTGGCAGGAGCGGGCAGGAACGATCACCTATCTTCCCTTTGACAAGCTCACCGACCAGGGCATCCCGACATGGGCGATGGACAAGGCGCGCATGCTGCCCAAACCCGCAGAGTTCACGGCGGTCCGACGCGTGCACTATGAGCCCGAGCAGGACCTGCTGATACTCGCCGGTAACAACGCAGAGCACCACAACCAGCACTGGAAGCCGATGGGGCCGATCCTCGCAGCCTATGACAATGCCCTCTCGGCAGCGCCCACGCTTCGCTGGAAGCTTACCCTCCCGTACGAAGGCGGCTCTGCCGGTCATGAGTCGAAGGAGCCGATTTCCTTCGACGTCGCCGGCGATTACGTCTTTGTCGCCTACACTCGCGGCATGAAGGCCGACAATGTGAACAACGCCTACATCAAGGTCTACAGCCTGGCCGATGGCTCTCTGGTCGGCAATCTGGTCGCCGAGCGGGATCTGGGCGAAGGCGGTTTGCTCGACCTTGTGGAATCGGTGCGTGCGATACGCCGGACCAGCGGCGAATATGTCGTCTTTCTTGAAGAAGACATGAAAGCGAAGGTCATCATGTTCCTTTGGACTCCCTCGCGGTAGAATCAGCCCGAACTGGCTGATGCGAACGCCTCTGTTCTTTTATTAGGATTCCAGACATATGAACATCACTTCAATAACTTTCGGCATGGTATCGGCACTGGCAATTGCGGTGGCCGCCAGCGGCGCTGTTTCGATTACGCCGGCCGAGGGCGTCAATGGCATGGTCGTGCGTCAGCCGCCCGAGGGCGCCAAGCAGCAGTTGTCACCCCTGTCGCTCCGCCTCAGCGGCACCGGCAAGGTGGTCATCACGGCAAAGGACCTCTCTGGCAAGGAGGTCGTGCGGCTGGACAGCGTCGACCTGGGTACGACGCCAAGCCAGCAGACCGCTTCGTTCCAGCCCCCTTCGCTGGGCTACTACCTCCTCGAAGCGTGGACCGATGGCACGCTCGCGGGCACTGCCGATATCGGAGTGATTCCCCCGCCACATGAGGGCCTGCGCAAGGAGTCGTTCTACGCATCCAACTCATGGCTGAAGACCGGTGCCGAACTGCAACTGCTCAAGTCCCTGGGCATCAAGGTTCAGCGCAGCCATTTCCAGGACAACCCATCGGCGGCCCTTCGAGAGAATGAGCTCAACGGTGTCTGGGTGCTGCCCATCGTTGGCTATGCGTTCCCAGACCAGAAGTCGGAACTGGCCAAGGAGCTCAATCAACATGGCCCGCCCGCCGACTTTGACGTCTTCGTGAGCCGCTGGGAGGCGATTCTACGCAAGTACCCTGAGGTCACCACCTACGAGTTCTGGAATGAGCCGTGGATATTCGGCTGGACCTGGGCCGACACACCCGCGCGTTACCGCGAACTGCAGACCAAGTGGTGCCAGATGGCCCTGCGGGTGAACCCCAAGCTGCGCATCATCGCCGGCAACAGTTGGATGTTCACGGAGGACCACATGGAGAGCGATCCCTCGTGCTGGAAGGGCCTCATCCAGGGCACCTCTCATCATCCGTACCAGGGAGTAAGCCAGCCCAATCAGCGTAGTGGCGAAACCGGCCGATCCGTCGACGCCGGCGCACTGGTGACCCGCCGGATGGGACTGCCCTACTACTATCTCACGGAAGGTGGAGCCGAACACGTCAACGCCAAAGGCACGAAGAACAACATCGAGAACGCCCGCAATGTCGTGACCTATCTGGTGCGCGCGGCCCTGAGCGGCGCATACCAGGGAAACATCCAGTGGGACATTGGCTACGGGCCCACCTGGACGCGGTCCAATACCACCTTGTCAGTGCTCAGCTATTTCACTGAGGATCGCCCGCTGGTCGCAGACATCTGGCCCAGCCAGGAGCTGATCTTCGGCGCGATCTTCGCCAACCCGAAATTTATAGACCAGGATGTGAAGGCTCTGCCGCGTGCCGCGGAGTTTTCCGCCCGCTGGGATGTCCCTGTGCCCGAAGCCCGGGCCAATGACCTCACGAAGGTTGCCGTGGTCTGGTCTCTCACGGGCCAGAATAACGATCGGCTGGACTCGGGCGGCACGCTCATCATCGACGACGCAGGCCTTGCGGCCTGCGACATGGTCGGGCGGCCGATTCCATCTGCCGATGGCAAGTTGGTCCTGCCCTTTGGCACCAACCCCGTCTACATCACCAGCGATATGCTGTCGGTCGTCCAATTGCGTCAGCGCATCGCCGCGGGGCGCATCGCTCACGTGACTCCCCTTAACATGTACGCGCTGTCTCTCACTCAGCCGGCCGACCGGCCACAGCAACTTTCCGTGCGTGTCGAAAACCAGATGAACGTCGACGTTAGCGGTACTCTTGACCTGAAGATCCCCGGCATTGCGGCCGTCTCAAGCGCACGATTCGCAATCCCCGCAGGCAAACTGGGCGAGGTGGCGGTCGCCTGGCCGGGCGTTCCGGCCGACGATGGCAACCGATACGGCATTGCCCTTGGCGCCAGGCTTGACCCCTCCCCCGCACTGGGCGAACTCGAGCCGGTAATCGTTTCCCAGAGCCTCTCCACAGCCAGATTCGCCAGGCGCACCATCGCCATTGATGGAACCCTGGAAGACTGGAAGGGCGTCGTCCCGGTGACCATGCTTGATTCGGGCAAGAGCAAGATCGACCTGACCGAGTACTACCTCAATCCCAACAAGAAGCCGCCGGCCGGAACCACCGGCGTCCAGAAGGTGCCCGGCGTGAAGATCTACACCGCCTACGACGATCAATATGTCTACATTGCCGTGGATGGCTGGGGCAGCAAAAGTTCCGCCGGCCAGCCATGGAACGCCAAGCTGCCTTACAAGAAGGGCACGCCTGAAGGGATCGATTACCTCTCCCTGTGCGGCGACTATGTGCAGGTTGCGTTCGGCTTTCGTGATCGCGTGCCTGCCCTTGGCCGCCAGATGACCGATCCCTATGCATGGAAGGGCCAGTTCTACGACACCGACTATCTCTACTCCGCACACACGTCCACCGAAGGCGATGTCCTGAACCGCGAATGGGGCCCTGCCACCAGTCGCAATACGGCTTACCAGATCGACAAGGTTCCCGGCAACGGCCCCGTCGCCGGCGCGAAGATCAAGATCACCGGCAATGTTTATGAAATCGCCATCCCGCGAAACGAGTTGGCGATGTTTGATCCGGCAAAGCAGGATCGCTTCCGCTTCAGCGTCATCGTAAACAATGGTGCGCTCAACTGGAGCCAGACTGCCGGGGTCTTTGACCACTGGATCGGTTCCGGCTCATTCGGCCCCTCGTGGACAGGGAGTTATCCGAACCAGACATTCTTCGGCATCGAAAAGTAACGGGCATAGCCCCACCTGGCTTTTCCACAGCGGCGGCCTTACGCCGCCGCTGTGGAACATCTGTAATTGGAGATTCGAGATGGACCGTCAGGCTGCCAGTACTCCTCCCTGCGCGCCGGCCTTGGTTGCGCCGGGCATCTGGAAGATTCGCATCGGCATGCCGGAAGCCGCCACGGCCGTCAGCCTGCGGCAGACGCAGCCCGCGATCCAGGCAATGGAACAGTTGCCGGCCGCATCATCCGTGCCGCTCGACACGGCCGGCTGGCGCGCCGAGTATCGTGACAACGGCCTGGTGGTCCGACTCCCGTATCCGTCGTCTGCCAGCTATGGACTGGGACTTCAGCTCAAGTCGTTTGACCAGTCGGGCAAAAAGAAGACTCTGCGCGTCAACAGCGATCCTGTGGCCGACACGGGCGACTCGCATGCACCAGTCCCCTTCCTCCTCTCGGTCGAGGGGTTCGGCATCCTGGTGGATACGGCGCGCTATGTAACCTTCTATGTCGCCAGTCACGAGGCGAAGGACGCGAAGCCAAACGCCGATGTCTCACGTGGTGGCGCTGCTGTTGCGACTTCGACCGACGAGCTTTACGCCATGCGCAGCGGCCACGCCGGCCGCGACCTCGTCGTCTTTGTTCCCGGCGTCCGTGGCGTCGACATCTACCTCTTCGCCGGCCCAACGCCCAAACTGGCGGTTCAGCGATATAACCTGTTCTCCGGCGGCGGATGCCTTCCGCCGATGTGGGGCCTGGGCGTGTGGTATCGCGTCACGGGTTCTGCGACCCAGCAGCAGGCCCTGGACATGGCCCGCGGTTTCCGCGAGCGAAAGATCCCCTGCGATGTCCTTGGCCTCGAGCCCGGCTGGCATACCCATGCCTACTCGTGCTCATATGTGTGGAATGCCGAGCGATTCCCCCAGCCTGACGCCATGATCCAGGATTTGGGCCGCCTCGGTTTCCATGTGAACCTCTGGGAGCATGTGTTTGTTCATCCCAGTTCTCCCCTTCATCCGAAACTCGCCGTCCACTCGGGTGATACGCTCGTCTGGGGCGGGCTGGTGCCTGATCTGTCAATCCAGCAGGCCAGCGACGCCTTCGCGGCATACCACGACGAGACCTTTGTCGCGCACGGCATCAGTGGCTTTAAGCTCGACGAGTGTGACAACTCCGACTTCATTGCCTCTCCCTGGTCGTTTCCCGAACACAGCCGCTTCCCCTCAGGTCTCGACGGCGAGCAGATGCACTCCATGCTCGGCATCCTCTATCAGCATTGCCTCGACTCGGCCTTCCGCAAGCACAACCGACGGACGTTCAGCGAGGTCCGTTCATCGCACGCCCTGGCCAGCTCATATCCATTCGTCCTCTATAGCGATCTGTACGATCATCGCGACTTCGTCCGGGCGCTGGCCAACAGCGGGTTCACCGGACTGCTCTGGTCGCCGGAGGTCCGCGACGCGAAATCGGTCGAGGATCTGGTCCGCCGGCTGCAGACCGTCGTGCTCTCGCCTCAGGCACTGATCAACGCCTGGTACATCAAGAACCCGCCGTGGTTCCAGACCGATGTTCAGAAGAACAACAGCGACGTCGCCATGCAGGACTCGGACCAGGTTGAGATGATCTGCCGCGAGACGCTCCAACTTCGCATGAGGCTTCTGCCTTATATCTACTCCGCATTCGCACGCTACAGAAGTGAAGGCATACCCCCCTTTCGTGCCCTGGTACTGGACTACCCCGAGGATGTGAACTGCCGCAAGGTTGACGATCAATACCTCATCGGCGACGGGTTGCTTGTGGCACCGCTCTTCGCCGACTCAAGCGAGCGCGATGTCTATCTTCCGCCCGGGGACTGGTACTGCTTCCATACCCACCAGCGATTCGAAGGCGGCCGGTCGCACCATGTCACACATGACCTGCGCACGATCCCGGTCTTCGTGCGCTGCGGCACGATCCTGCCGCTGGCCGAACCGGTGGATCACTGGGAAGCAGGTCAGGTCCTGCGCGTCAACCCGATCGTCTTCGGCACGCCGACTGAGCCTGCCAGCCTTTTTGAGGATGATGGACACAGTTTCAACCACGAGAACGGCGCCTACAACATCGTCAACCTCACATGGGATGCCTCTCGCGGCGGCGCCATTTCCCGGGCAGGAAACTATCCCGGCCGCATGTACGAGATCGGTCAATGGAGCAACGTCATATAGCACGGCCGGCGGTCGTCAGTTCACCGCAAATGCCACGCGGTCAGTTCTACGAACTGAGCGTCGCCGCCGGTGGCGGGCGCGGCGGGTCGTCGCGAAGCCTTGTCTCAATGGACCGTGGCTACACAGATTCGCGGGAATGCGGTAATGTGGGAGCCATGCCGATTCGTGGCCACGGAATTGATATTGTTGAGACCGCCCGCATCCGTCACATGGTCCAGGAGCATGGGCAGCGGTTTCTGGATCGGTGTTTCACTCCGGCGGAGCAGGTGTACTGCCACAAGAACCCCAAGCGGCTTTACGAGCATCTGGCCGGCCGCTTTGCCGCCAAAGAGGCAGTGCTGAAGGTTCTGGGCACCGGCTGGAGCGGCGGCATTGCGTGGACCGACATCGAGATCCTGCCCGAGCCCTCCGGCCAGCCGCGACTGACGCTCAGCGGCCGATGCAAGGAAGTCGCAGCGGAGCTGGGCATCTGCCGGTGGCACGTGAGCATCAGTCATATTGAGACGCACGCCACGGCCAGCGCGATCGGCCTGGCGGCACCGCAGTAGTTGCCCCTCTTCACAGGCCCAGCGCCCTGATATCCCTCGCTCCGTGCAGCACCCGTACGATCTCGGTGCAGTGTCCCGGCGATCTGTAGACGATCAGGTACGAATGCACGGTCCAGATGCGAAGACTCTCGTCGGCAAGATCGTCCCGCACGTGCCCCATTCCAGGCATCGCCGCTATTTTCTGCATCCCGCGTCTGAGATCGGATAGCACACGCAGCGCCGCGTCGACGCTGTCCATCGCGATGTAGTCGACAATCTCATCGATATCCTGCTCGGCGGCAGGTGTCAGCGCGTAGGTCCGACTCATGATGCCTTGCGTCGATTCCGGCAGCCGGCCAACCGATCATGCACCCTGGCAATGACGTCTTCGCCGTCACGCAACTCTCCGCGCCTCGCCTGGTCGAGCCCTACCGCAACCTTGCGGCGGACCTCCACGAGGGCTGCTGCGTTCGCCTGGTCGCGCTGCTCCATGAGGCGAAGACTCTCGCGTACCACCTCGCTGGACGACTGATACCGTCCCGACTTCACCTTGGCTTCCACAAACCCCTGAAGCTGCGGTGTCAAAGAGACATTCATTGTAAACCGAATAGCCATACTCTGAGGATATGAAGCTGTGGCACATTGTGTCAACAGAACCTCTCCAGACGCCGGGCACCACGCGAACATTCAGCAGTTCGCTTTACGACGCCCCTGCATCGCTGTTGATGTCCGTTGGCTCGATGCTGACGGCGCTGACCTGCGCGGGCAGGCTGGCGGCGGGGACTTTGACGGCGCGGATGGCCATGAACATCGGGATTTCCTTGCGGGCGGTATTCTCGGCGTGGGCGCGCGGGCCGCTGGTGCTGACTTTGTGGCTGGGCCATTCTTCCATGGCATCGACCAGCAGGCCGGCCTTGCGGCAGGCTTTGACGTAGTCCTGCAGCGGCTTGTGGAACGTCCACGTGTAGGCGCCGTCGTTCTTACCGGGATGGGCGACAATCGGGGCCTTGCGCGGGGTGAGGTAGCGATCTACCCGGCGATATTGCACGCCCTTGTCGATATCCCAGCCCCAGCTCGATTCCTTCGCGCCACGGAAACACGGGTGCATCATGACGATCACCAGGGTGCCCCACTGCTTCAGCCGGCGGGCGGTGGTGTCCAGCACGGGCTGGATGGGCTGCATATTCTGAACGGCCAGGATGCAGGTGGCCGAATCGAAGAAGTTGGCCGGGAGGAAGTCGATGTCGCGGGCATCGCCGACGTGATAGTGGATCGACGGCGTACGCTGGCGGGCGAGGCGGACCAGCGGCTCAGCGGAGTCCACGCCGGTGACGCCAGCACCCTTCTCGGCGAGCAGCCGGCAGAGCACGCCCTGCCCGCAGGCCACGTCCAGAATGCTCTTGCCTTTGATATCGCCCAACAGGTGGAGGATACCGGGCAGCACCACGTGCTTGTGGAACTCGCTGCCCCCTCCGCCGACGAGCTGGTCGTACCAGTCGGCAACGTTGGACCAGTCAGTAGGAGCCGCGAACTTGTTGGGATTGGTAGGCATTGGGATAAAAAAGCTAAAAAGCTGAAAGGGAGAAAAGCTGAAATAGGAGCAGGTTCGTCATTTCTGCTTCTCGCTTTTCGACTTTTCTCTATGGGTTACTCCGGTGTTCCTTTGCTCAGATCATAGACCCAGCCCTGGACGGCGGGTTTCCAGTCGACGAGTTCGCCGGCTTTGAAGAACAGCTCCAGCTCGCGGGCGGCGCTTTCGGGCGAGTCTGAGCCGTGGATCAGGTTGAAGGAGCTGGAAACACCGTAGTCGCCGCGAATGGTGCCGGGCTCGGCTTTGAAGCCGAACGTAGCGCCCATCAGTTTGCGGCAGATGTCGATGGCGCCTTTGCCTTCCAGGGCCAGCACCACGACCGGCGAACTGGTCATGAAACGCAGAAGCCCGTCATAGAACGGCTTGCCCTTGTGGGGAGCGTAATGCCGCTCGGCCAGTTCGGTGGGGATCTGCATGAACTTCAGGCCGACGACCTGCAGGCCCTTCTTTTCAAATCGGGTGAGGATCTCGCCGCAGACGGCCCGCTGCACGGCATCGGGCTTGAAGATGATGAGGGTGCGTTCCATATCTTGATCACTCCTTGGTATAGGTCCGAAGGTTATAGCAACGGGGGGAGGGACTGACAACCGGACGAGCGCCACGCACTACTGCTTCCGCGAACGCGCGCGTTTCGGTTGGAATCCGTATTACGCCTTGCACCTCAACTGCGTGGAGACTTTCGGGCGAATGGTCCACCAGATCAGCGAAGTGATCGGGTTGCATCCGGTCACGGGCGAGGTGGAGACCCGAGACATCATGCGGGCCCGCGAGCACCAGGGTGTGCTGACGCTGCGTCCGACCGGCTTCATGCCCAGCTTCCTGG
>JBBQTU010000034.1:0-24400 GCA_038213005.1 Tepidisphaerales bacterium
GGCGATGGGAGTCCACGGACGTCCGAAGTAGATCCGTGACTTGCCGCCGGCCTGGTCGAGCAGGCCGAAATCATCGTGTCCATCGTGGTTCAGGTCACCCATCACAACCGGCGCAAGGTAGCGGGCATCGTCACGATTGGCCGGCTCAATGACAACGTCCGGCGTGGCAAACAGATCCGTGGCGAAATTGCGATCGGCGTTAAGGAACAACTGATACACGTAGCGGCTGCTGGTCTGGCCGTTCTCCATCACCGAATCGGTTGCAATCGTCCCTCGACCCGCCAAATCGGCCTGCCCATCCGCATCGGCATCGCCAATGGCATAGAGCGACGGGCCAATGAGATCCCGGACACTGTAGATGCCGCCTGAGGCCCCACTTACAATCGACGTCGACTCGATGCCGTCAGAAAGACCAGGCGCAACCAGATCACGGATGCCATCGCCGTTGAGGTCGCCGGCGTTGGTGATACTCGGCGTGTAGGCCCATACCGTGAAACTGCTGAGCAAGGCCGTCGTCGTGGAACTGGGCAGACTGTTGACGGTTTCCGAGCGGACCACATAGACGATTGCCGAATCATGGTACGAGAACCCGCCGCCAATTTCGGTGGCGCCGTCGCGGATAATCAATAGATCATCCCGGCCATCGCCCGTAAAATCACCCGCATTGGCAATATGCACAGCGCGCGACGATGTTGTGTGGCTGATCGTCTTCAGCACGCTCGGTGCACTGACAGCGCGAACCTGAACGTCGTCCACAAACCAGCCTTCGTATTCGTTCAACGCCTCATCGACCGAGTCAAATTGGAACTTCACGACTATCTTGGCGGATGCGGTTAGTGAACCGATGCTGAGGTTCAGGTGCTGCCAGCCGGAGTCAGCATCCGTAAGCATTGTCACGCCGTCAGCCGCAAAATTACTGGCCTTGAGTAGATAGTTTAAACCGCCGTCGGTGGACACGTAGATTCGAGCCTTGTCCCATGTTCCTGTCGGACTGCCGGAGATGCTTCCCTCGGTGCGCAACCGGTAGCGCAATGCCACCTCGTAGGAGCCCGTCTCAGACACCTGATAGCCAGCGGTAAGCAACTCGCCTGCAACGCGGCTTCCGGTGCTGTAAGTGCCACCGCCGCTGGTGGGGCTTTCGCCCTGCCCGAAGTAGAAGCTGTTACTGCCTGTATGACCAAGGTCGTCAGCCCGGGCAGTCGTGACGTGCCACAGGTTTTCATAGCTGCCAACTGCGGCCAGCGAGAAACCAGTCCCCGTAGCGTCAACGTGGTTCGTCGCCAGCACACCGGATGACGTGGTCGTGACTGTCCCACCTCGGCGAATCTGGGTGTAGTAGACCTTGCTCGGATAGCTTCCCGTCGCATAGGTAAGGGCAATATCGTCGTAACCGTCGCCATTGATGTCGCGAAGCGCCGTCGCGTCAACGGTTTCGGCCGGGACGGTCTGGATGCCATCGGCGCTTTCAACCAGGTTGATCTCTGACGGCCAGTTCGTCCGGCCCGAAAGAACGTACAGTCCCGTCTTGGAATAGGTCCGTCCGCCAACCCCCGTGGCATCCTGAGATGCGACGACGACCACCAGATCATCGGCACCCGTGATGCCATTGAAATTGGCAGGACCCACGAAAATGCTCTGCGTCCCGAAGGAATAGGTTCCCACGGGGGCAGGCAAGATGACGCGCATCGTGCGGCTGTTCGCGCTCGTCAGCTCACCCGTGGTGGCCGAACCAAACGTGATCGTCGCATAGCTGACGCCGACGTATTCCTGCGGATGCAGTACGCCGGTGGCGAGGTATGGATCCGTCGAAACGGTATTGCGCACGCCCGAGACGTAATCCTCAAACCCATCATTATCGATATCGCCGATGGGGATGAGTTTCGCCTGGTAGCCGCCATCGGCCGGGTTGACGACCGCCGAGGCACTGTCGGCATCAACGTGCGTCGTCTGGCTGACTGCGGGAAGAATATTCACGCGATAGCGACCCAGCGGGTCAGGCGGTGCCTGGTTGTCCTGTAAAGAGGTCAGTCCGAGTACCTGTCGAGCCTGATCGGTCGAACTGAAAGTCGCATAGAGGGTGCCGACACTCTTGAGATAAATCCGCAGCCGGTCACCAGGTTCGTTCACCGCAAACGCACGATCGGAAATGCGCGCACTGGTCGAGCCGCCGTTGAACAGATTCGTAGTGCCAAAGGCCGTGTTCAGAGCCGTAACAATGGCGTCAGCATTCATTGTTGAGGTGACGTTGATCGAGACCTGATTGGTCACCTTGCCGTCGATATACAGATAGAAGCGCACTGCGGTATTCGCCGCCTTGATGGCAGTCGAGCCGGCAATGGAATTTGCCTTCACATTGACAACGTGCAGCAGGTAATACTCAGGAACGCCCGTCGCCTGGCTGTCAGGAACAAATGAATAGGTACCCGTGGCATCATCGCGCCTTGCAGCATACAGGTAGTAATTGTGGTCGCCGTTGAACCGGGCGTCATAGAAGACGTTCGCCGTGTCCTTGATGTCGACGCCCATCCCATCCTTCGTGAGGAACTCAACGTCAATCTGATCCCGCGTGAGCAGTGCGGTCGTGTCACTGCCAAAACCTTTCGCGGCCGATGGCGCCGGGAGCACATACCAGTCGCCACGGTCGCCATCGCCCAGGAGAAGATCGCCCAGCGTCTGGCCGCCACCCAGGCCATCAATCACGCTGGCATTCTTCAGGCTATCATTGACGCCGGTGGTGGTGCCATGGGTGACAAAGTCATACCGGTCGGCCCCAACCTGGTTGGCTCCACCGATCAGCAGATCCGAGCCGGTGCCGCCGACGATGGTATCGTCGCCGGTATTGCCGGAGATAAAATCACTGCCAGCGCCGCCATCGATTTCGTCATTGTCCGCGCCACCATAAAGGCGGTCGTTGCCTTCACCACCCAGGACTGAGATACCCGCGAGCGCAGCGCCTTCCTGGCGATTGCCTGACGACATGCCCCACGATCCCTCGATCTCGTCCATGCCCGTGCCATCGACCAGTGGGAATGTGTATTGCGGATCAGCCCGCAATTCATCATCGCCAGCGCGCAAGTCAAAGGTCAGATGTTCAATATCGTGAGATTGGAAATTGGCATATCGCAATGCCCAGGTATTATCGTCAGTGACGAACTGCTGGTTCGCCACATCCCAGACCTTCGTAGCGATCTCGTAGATGCCGATGAACCGGCTATAACGCACGGTGACAAAGTCGGGGACCGCCCGCCCGAGATAATCGTAGTCGCCACCGAGGAACAGCACGCGGTCTTCACCGGTACCGCCGAACATCTCGTCGGCCAGTGTCAGCCGCAGTTCCGTCGGGGTACCATCCGGTATAGGCTCCGGATTCAGCCGCAGTTCATTACCATCCGGGGCAACAGCCAGCTTGTCCGGGATCACCTGGAAGGTATCGTTGCCTGGTCCGCCGAAAAGCAGGTCGCTGGCCTGCCGATCCTGGCCGCCGGAGAGCACATCATTACCCTCGCCGCCGAAAATCCAATCTTCGTATGCTCCGCCCTTGAGAACATCATTGCCAGTACCACCGATGATGATGTCTGCGCGGTTAAGCTTTTTCGCATCATATGCATCAAACACATCCGTGCCCGACGTACCGGAAATGGATATAGTCAGGTCATACTTCGCTGGCACGCTGTTGGTGGTTGTGACGCGCACATAGTAGGTGCGACCCTTGATCAGATCCTTCCCGCCCACCAGTTCCATGGTCGAACCGTTCATCCAGTACAGGTCTTTCCGCATCACCTCCACGCCGCCAAAGCTGCGCACGGAGATATCAACCCTGTTGTCATCCAGCAGGCGGAACTTGTACCAGTCAATATCCGCCGGGCTGTCGATGGTGAGATCCTTGAGCACCATCGAACCGGCGATGCCAATGGTCAGGCTCTTCTGCGCAGCAATCAGCCCCAAGCGGGTAGACGCCTGTGAATTGATCGAGGTCACAGTAATCAGCCCGCCCTGCCCAAACTGCACCGTGCGGATCGCCGGAACGGTGCCGACGCGCGTCGCGTAGAGCACGCCACTGAAAACGCTCGCATCAAGCGCGGCGTTGAGCGCATTGATCACCGACACCAGATCATGCAGATCGCGCGAGAGCGTCAGCGTGGCACTGTCCGCGCCATAGCTGAGAGTTAGAATGGGATCCGCGCTCGCCATCGCATAGCTCGGATTTGTCTTGAGAACGGTCGGGTATCCGATCTGATACGCATGGTCGTCGAGGTATGCGACCACATCATTACTCGGTGAATCAGTGATATCCGGCAACAGCGCTTCGCCACTGGCAATCTCAACCACATCGTCGCCCGCGCCGGCGTCCACCCACACCGTCTTCTGCACGGTAGGTCCAACATAGACCTTGTCGTTACCTTCCAGGGCGTCAACAATGATCGCCATGAAGTCACCCTCGGCCGGCAGAATGCCCGCATCGGACATTTCCAGCGTCTTCCATGCAAGCTTGCGCGCTTCGGGATCGAGTTCCTGCATCTTCGCCAGATCAACTTGAAGGTCTTGCGGTTCCCAGATCAGGTTGCCATCGGAATCCACCGCCCCGAAATCGAGACGAACCTGCGCATCGAATGTCGAGACGCCGTTATTCGTCGTCAGCCGTGTGATGAGGTGATGGTACGAGAACATGCCAGGTTCAGTCACATAATCAACATGGATCACGTCATCCGCACCGCTGCCAGCGTAATACCAGACACTATCGAGGGTCCGGGCATATTCCTTCCACTGGTCGTCCGCCGCGACGTCTCCAGAACTCTCAAATAGCTCGCCAGTACGCGTGTACAAAACGTTCGTTCCTTTGCCGCCGTACATGAAGTCCAGCGCCGTTCCACCATAAAGGCTGTCGTTGTAGTCGCCGCCGAGCATGCGGTTCAGACCTGTCTGCTCCAGCGTGCGATCGGCACCAGCTCCCGGCTCCTTGTACAGCATTCCGGCGCTGTCCGCCCAGACGCCGAAACTGCCGGTATCTATTTCAATTGAGGCTGCCGCAGTCGAAAGCGACAAGTAGCCGCCCGACTCGCTCGCCGTTACGCCCGCTGGCAGAACCGCATTGAGCTGAGTAATCAGTTGTGCCCGCGTTGTGTTCGCCGGATTGGCAGCGAGGTTCACCTCAACCTCCGCCCCACCCGCTATGCGCAGCTTCATTGCCAGGTTGCTTTCCAGTACCCCGCTGGGGAACACAGGTGCAAAGGCCGTTATGCGCGCAGTGCCCTCACTATTGATCGCGCGCTGACCATTCACGAAGTGCAACGGACCGTACGGGTCGATGCTCCATGAGAAGATACGGTTTGTTCCAACACCGCCGATCTGATCATCATTGCCCGTACCACCAAACAATATGTCGTAATCTGACGGCGAACCGGTGCGCCCGCCCCACAGGCGATCATCGCCGCCAAACCCATACATCATGTCGCTGCCGTCGCTGCCATCAATGCGATCCCGGCCGCCGCTGCCCAGCAGCGTGTCGTTGCCCGGGCCGCCTTCCAGCATGCCAACCCAGTCCTTGCTGCGGGCATTCAACGACGACAGATTCACCGCGCCGGCTCCGCTTATAAAGCCGATGTAGTCGTCGCCCATATTGCCATTGATCCGGAACTGCTCGATCAACGGCCTATGCGAACTGTCACTGGTCCGCCAATCCACCACAATATCGCGGGTCGCGCCGCCGCCAGTCTTATACGACACATGCAGCTTGTACGCCGACTCACTCAGCAGAATCCGATCGGCCTGGTCCGTCCCCTCTATCAGCAGAATGTCTGTCGAACCTTCGTCCGTTGTTCCTTCGCTCGGCCGATTAGCAAAATGCCCGTCCATCACATCGCCCAGCGTCGTATACAACGCCGATACATCAAGCTTGATGACGTCGATGCCGCCGCCCCCATAGATCGTATCCTTGCCGTCCTGGCCTTCGAGCATGTCGGCGTCGCCGCCGCCCCATATCTCATCCGCCCCGCCGCCGCCGATAATCATGTCCTGTCCCAGATCGCCGTACAGCGTATCGGCGGCTCCGATGAGATCGGCCAATGAGTTCAGCGCATACCCCGGCCCAGCCAGCCAGTCCCCGTGCAGGTAGTCGTTGCCGCTATTACCTGCCATCAGGTCCTGGGCGGTGTTGCCGTACATCCAGTCGTTGCCGGACCCGCCATACATCTCATCGCCGGGGGCGTTGATCACCCCAATGCTCGGCGAATAGGCGTACATATAATCCGTCCCGTCGCCACCCCAGAGCCTCTGGCCAAGCTGGCTGGAGCCCGTTCCCGCATCACCCCAAAGGTGATCTTCGCCGTCGTCACCATAGACCTGGTCAATTCCCGCACCGCCATAGAGCCAGTCATCATTAGAATTGCCGCGTAGGACGTCATCACCGCCGCCGCCCAGGATCGTCTCATTCCCGGCGCCACCGTCGATGTAGTCGCTGCCGGCGTTGCCTTCCAGCCAGTCGTGGTCGCCGCCGCCAAACACAAAGTCCTGGCCATCGCCCGCATAGATACTGTCCCGGCCATCATCCACCGAACCCGGGATCAACCCGAATGCCGGCGTGATCATCGGGGGGGTGTACGCGCCGGTCGCTCGCAGCCCAATGGCCCAGTCGGGCGGGAGCGTCAGATTCTCCGACACACTGAAGTAGCCCCAATCGTAAGACTGCTCGCCGCCCCAGATCACGTCGTTTCCACCCTCGCCCTGGATGCTGTCATCACCTCGCCCGCCGACCACCAGATCATTGCCGCCACCCGCCCAGACGGTGTCATTGCCCTCTCCCGCCAGGATCGAATCGCTGCCAGAACCGGTCCGGATGCTGTCATGGCCGCCGTTGGCTGTGATACGGTTGTCACCGTCGCCGCCCATAATCGTATCGACGCCATCGCCGGTGACGATCGTATCCGCGCCACTGCCCGACTCGACGTAATTGTCACCCTGCCCGGCATTGATCGTGTTGGCACCGTTGCCGGCGTAAATGCGGTCATTGCCCGCACCGGTGGTGATCGTATCCGCACCGGCCGACGTATAGATCGTGTTATTGCCCCCGGCGTCGGTCACCAGGTTGGCGAACAACTCGGCCGCCGCTGGCGACTCCCGCAGATCAATCAGGTCGTTACCCGTCCCAGCGATAACCGTCTCCGCGCCTGCGCCGCCTCGGATGGTATTGTCACCCTGGCCTGCGTCGATGTAGTCATCGCCCGCGCCAGAGTCGATCACATCCGCGCCCTGTCCGGCCGTCTCGCCAAGTCCCGCATAGATCGTATCGTTGCCCGCGCCGGCGTCGATCGTATCCCGCCCCGTTCCGCTGCGGATGTCATCCGTTCCCGACCCGGTCACCACGCGATTGTCACCATTGCCGGCAACCACGTTGTTGTCGCCGTCGTATGCAAAGATCTGATCGTTGCCGCTGCCCGTGGTGATGGTGTCACCGCCCAGCCCGGTATAGACCGTATTGTTACCCCCGCTATCGGTCACAACGTGGACTGCAAATTCAGTCGGCGAAGTGGCATTCCTCAAGTCGATCAGGTCATCGCCCGATCCCGCCACCACCGTCTCCGAGCCCGCTCCGCCCAGAATCGTATTCCGACCGTTGCCGGCCTGAATGCTGTCATTGCCGTCGCCGGATTCAATGCGGTCGTTGCCCGCCCCTGCGATGATCGTATCATCGCCGGCATACGAGAAGACCTGGTTATCGCCTTCACCGGCATCGATATAGTCCGCTCCAAGGTCGCCGTGAATGGTGTCGTTGCCCGCGTTGCCCGAAATGATGTCCTGAGTGAACGGCTCGCCGGCATACGTAACGCCGCCAGGGTTCGTTGCCACACCGCTGACGATGTAGTCATTGCCGGCATCTCCGGCGATCGTATCGCTGCCCAGTCCACCGTAGATGCTGTCATTGCCGGCCCCGCCGGACACCTGGTCATTGCCCAGGCCGCCATCGAGCGTGTCATTGCCTTCGCCACCTTCGATGCGGTCATTGCCAACCCCGCCCGTGACCCGATCCGCGCCAGCGCCGGCATAGATCGTATCCAGGCCCTCGCCGCCATCGATCGTATCGCCCGCTCCGATCGCACTGTCGTCATCATCACCATAGATCAGATCACTTCCGTCGCCGCCGGTGATCTGGTCCGACTGCAAACCGCCATAGATCGTGTCGTTACCCGCGCCGCCGCCAATGGTATCGCTGCCGTCGCCGCCGCGGATCAAATCGTCGCCCAGTTCGCCGGTCAGGACATCGTTCCCCACGCCGCCATCAATCGTATCGCTCCCATAACTGCCGCTGATCGTGTCGTTGCCCTCGTTGCCCGAAAGCGAGTCAGCCGAATCGCCGCCCGTGATCCGGTCATTCCCGGCTCCACCGGAAATCGTGCTCGGGCCTCTGCCTGCCATAAGCACATCGTCGCCGTCCCCGCCAGCGATCGTCACGGGCTGGGTCACAGCGTTGTCCACGGTGATCACGTCATTGCCCGCGCCCGAACGGACCAGGATCGTCTGCACCCCCTGGTATCGCTGCTGCTTGCCCATCGTGACAATGATGATCTCGTCGGCGGTGTTGCCACGCTTCAGAGTCACCTGATCCGCGCCATCGCTCAGGTCGCCATGAACGCGATTCGCTGCGAACTCACCGATATTCACCGTCAGCTTGCCGCTGCCATCAACGGTGCCCAGGATCGCATCGGGAGGAGCGGATGCCGCACCCGGCCGCGGAATGCTGAAATCAACCAGCGTAATCCGCGCCAGATCCCACTCCTTCGACCACGAGAACCAGCCGTAGCCCACCTCAACGTACGCGTTCAGGAACGCCTCCAGCTTCCCGCTGATATCAAAGACGCAGTCCGGGCGCAACATGAAGTTATCGACAATCTCGTTGACGCGCACCTTGCCGTCGTTGTTCGGGTCATTGAGGTTCATGTCAATGCCGGCATAGATCCCGCCGCCCACGCCGCCGCGGGCAATGCCCAGGTTCAATTCGCCGGCCGCGGTCAGTTCGCCATAGAGCACCAGTTCCGACACATCCGCCCCCGTGCCGTCGGCATTTGCCCGATCGCTGACATACAGCCCGTTAAGCACATCGGCCGCATGGCCGCTCTGATAGGCATCGAAGAAACCCTGGGTGTCATAGCCAAATGCAAAATCGGCCGAGAACCCAATGGTGCCGCCAATCCGGGCCCCCAGCGGCCCGATGATCGGGAAATACTGGCTATAGCTGAACTCGAGGCCGATCTTGGGCATGTCATACGTGATCAGCTCGATATCCTTTTTACCCATGAGCAGCTTGAAGATGTTCATCGGGTCAGTCAGGATCGGCAGTTGCAGCGCGTCAACGCCCGAGCCGCTGTTCAGCCCGTTCATGGCATCGAGATAGTTCGATGCGTCTGCGTTTCCCAGCGATGTCATGGCCCCGGTGAGGGTGTACGCACTGGCCTCGGCGTCCTTGAGCAGAGTCGGGGAGCCGAAGGCGTCGTACGTGACGCCAAATCCGCCCAGTGGCAGATAGAGCTGGTCGCCAAACGTGGGAATGCCGTTGACCAGATCCGATATCTGGTCGGCTGACTCAATGAACGCCGCGATATCGGCATATCCAAACAGCCCGGCCAGATCCACCAGCGTTACCGGCCCGGCCAGATCCGAAAGCACCGGCAACGGCGTCGTCAGGATATCCAGCACCGGGTCCAGCGGGGCAATCACTGTCTGGACCTTTTCCAGGATCGGCTTGACCAGGTCCGAGAAGAACTCGCCCATGTTCAGCCGCACATCCGTGAACGCGATCTCCGGCGTCGACAGGTCGTAATTGCTGGAGCCCCCGAAGTTCCAGTAAAGATGCAGTTGCGCCCCCACCGATGGGAAGCTACTGGCCCCGCCAAGACTCGCTAAAAGGTTGAAATGCACTGCGGCCCGGGCATCCAGCGTTGCGGTAATTATGTCTGAGGGAGACGCCGATGAGATCTCCGCCAGGGTCAGCTTGCCATCGTGATTGGGATCATCGATGTTGACGCTGAACCCGCCGATAAACTGGTTGCAGGCGCCCGTGGTATACAGGTTCGATAGATTGATGCCGCTCTTGGACAACGCTTCCGAATCGTTCTTGATGTCGTCGCGCGTCATCGCCTCGACATCGAGCTGCAGGAACGCCAGGTTACCCGTGGCCGAAAGCGAGCTGAGGTCCACCGCGAAGTAGATGCTCAGGTCCGTCGGCGCTGACACGTCAAAATAGACCCCGCTGGACTTGCTCACGCCAAATCCGAAGTCGAAATCGAATCCGACCTTCGCAGTGACCTGCCCGTCCACGTCCAACCCCAGCAGCGGGATCCCCAGGTCCAGCCCGAGCGGCAGCGCAAACGAGACAAGATCGCTGCCCAGATGCATCCCGAAATCCACGTTGCTCAGCGTGGCATCCATCACAATGTCATCAGGGGTGATGAAGCCGTCGGCGTTGTTGTCCTTAATCCAGTTCAGGTTACTAGGGCCAAGTACCTCCCACAGCTTCTGCTTGACCATGGCTGCGGTCTTTTGGGGCGCGGTCGCGATGGCATCTACGAGATTCTCCCGCAGGTCGCGGATGAACTGCGACGCCTCGCTCAGCTTATCCCCGATCATCGGGAGATTGGCATTGAGCACGCGCGATCCCAACGCAGTCTCCAGCATCTGCAGCAGATTGGAAATTCCGCTGATCAGTGAGTCCAGACTGCCCGTCGACAGGTTCATCCCGTTGACAAACGAGCCGAAATCCGGCGCCGACGTGATGGCGAATGTATTGATTGGATCGCCCAGATCCGTGACCCGTACCACCAGATCGGGCGTCAGCCGATTGGCCTGCGTCGGGAAGAACACCGGCAGATCCGCGCGCGCCTGCCCGCTCACATCCCCCTGGATGCTCGACGTCAGCGCGTCAAATCCGTAATAGCGCGTCGAAGATGAAGGGAAGCCGAAGTGCAACGAAGCCGGAGCGCCACCGGCGGTACCGTTGGCCGAAATCGCCACCCATCCCTTTTCCGCATCCGACCCGATGAACACTCCCAGTGGACCAACCGACGCCTGCGCCTTGATATTGGTGCTGTAGGCCTTGAACGTCGCGTCAAACGACGACGAACCGTAGACGAACACATTGGAATCCAGCAGCCCGGTAAAGCCGCCGCCCGGTAGCATCTCCACACCGATGGACAGGTGGCTCGACAGGCTGCCCGCTGCGTCCAGCGTCCCACTAGTGCTGACATCCACCAGGCTCATCCCCGACAGTCCCGTCAGGCTGCCCAGGTCGAGGTTCAGCGACATCTTCGTATTGGGATTCAGGCCTGTCGCATAGTTAAGGTCCAGCCGCACGGCCGGCTTGGCCGCATTGGAAAGATCCAGCGAGAAATGGATCGCAGAAGCTGGCAAACCCAGTTGTGTCTCAACGTAACTCTCCAGTTGCTCCAGAACCTTGTCCGGCTGATTCTCCAGCCGGTCTGCCAGAGCGACTAGCGCGCCGGCAAACTCCAGCGCGTCGCCGATGCTCTTATTCACAATCGGAATCTTCGCCTGCATGACATCCGTGCCGGCCAGATCACCCACATAAGTGAACAACGTCTTGACCAGCGCAATCACGTCCTGGGCATCCATGTCCTTCCACACCACCAGGTCGCTCAGGCCAGGGAAGGTGACATTCAGACTGCTCAGATTCAGTGTCGGCACGACGCCGGTCAGCACGTCTGGCCACGAAATATCAATTCGCTTCTCCGCGCCCGACACAAACCCCGGCAATGCCGAGACTACCTTTACGGGCAGGTGCATCTCGGCCGCATCCACCGTGACGAAAAAGTCAACGGCGTTCGCCAGCGTGCCGGTCTTGGCGGCATCGGCCAGCGCGGACAGGCGCATCGGGTCCACCCCCACCGAGAACGCAATGTTCAACTGCCCATTGGCATCATGAATTTGCAAGCCCAGCAGGCCCAGCGATGCCTCAAAGTCGGCGTCGGTCACCGCCGCGCTCAAGCTGGCCTGGATCGTCGCCGATTCCAGTTGTCCATGCTTCATCGCCGAATCGCCGTGCAGCGGACCCGAACGCAGCTCCGCAGCGCCTGTGTCTCCCTTGGTCGGGATGCCCAACTGCATCATCACCAGCGAGCCATTAACCGGCTTAACCTCAAACTCATTGATCGCCGCAGCGCCCGAATCGGTTGACCTGTCCTGCAGGCGGATGCACTTGTCGGCACTGACATAGCTGGCCAGGAACTTGCCGCCCAGCCCGGCAGCCGATGCCGCCGTGTTGAGTTTCGCCAAGAAGCTGTTGATTGTCGCCGTCAAAGGGCTGCTGGCCAGCGAATCAAAATTAACGCTGAACGTCGAGCCATCGCGCAGACGAATCTCCACGTCCGCCTTGCCGTCGGAGATGATCTTCACCCCCCGGCCGTCATTCAGGCCGGCCAGAGTTGCCGTATTCGGGTCAATTGACACCGACGCCCCCAGCGGCAGCAGGTCCACACTGAGGACAAAATCGATGCCCACCTGCGGGTTGATCGCCACGTTCACATCGGATTTCAGCCCAAACAGCTTCTGCCCCGACAGGCCAATATTATCGAAGTCCATTTTGCTCGACTGAGCCACGGTCGGCGACTTCGCCAGATGGAACGTATAGGTCAGTTTCGGCGTCGCTCCGCCGCTATACAACACGTTCGTCAGCAGGCCCGGAAACAGAGCCGTCAGCTCACCAATCGAGTTGAACTTCGGCTGATTATTGTTCTGGGCATCGGTAAGCTGGTTCATGACCCGCGTCACATATGCCGTATCGATCCCCATCACATCCGCCAGCGTCTTGCCCTTGAGCAGCGGCAACGGCACGTCCAGCGCATCGAGATTCCGCACGCTCGCCAGCGTCTCGCCCAGACTCTTAAGCACCTGGATCATGCCCGCTGCATTCATGTTCTTGAATGGCAGCATGTCAGTCATGCTCGTGTGAATCACGACCGGGTTGTAAGTCAGCGTCGTCATCGTCGCATTGAACAGCGACGCGTCGTTCAGGCCGAATTGCGCGCCGGGCGAGATCGCCACGCCGCCTACCGACCCCTGCAGCGGCAGCAAGATCGCCAGACTCGACGAGGTGACCGTCACCGCGCTATGGCTGGCGACATAGCTCGCATTCAACGATGCCACAGAGAATGCGCTGCCCACGGCGACACTCGCCGCCAGGCTGCCTGTGACCGAACCATTGACCACCGAACCACCCAGGAACCCAACATGCATCGCCGCGTTGATATTGGTAGCGCTCAGACTCGCATTCACGCCCATGCTGCCGACTTGAACGAAAGCACGATCATCCACCGTAGCGCCACGGGCGTTGTCAACACCGATCGTCACCGTCATCGTGGCGCTGGCCTGCAGCGTCGCCGTCACATCCGCATCCAGTGAAAGGTCGGAACCGAGCGTCGTGTTCAAATCCAGCTTCTGCGATCGGCTCACACTGGGCGCAAAGGTAAACTGGATCGCCGACCGCGTGATCAGATCATCCAGGCTGGCGATGAAACTCACGCCCGACATCCCAGATATCCCGATGAACAAGTCCTTTATCTCTGCCATGCTTAGCGCAGCCGGATTCGCCAGCCTCGCCGTCAGCGGCACACAGATCCGCGTGTTGATGGTGTTCGCCAGGTCCAACATGCCGCTCAATGTCGGCAAGTCCGTTGCCCCTTCCACCTCGCTGAACAGGATCGGCCAACTCCACTGCCACTTCGCGGCCTCCATCATCGTGCCGACAAACTGCCGCAGAGCATCCGCCGCTTTCCGCAACCCCTCACGCTGTTCATCCGTAATCGCCCGCTCGGTATTGACCGTGGCAAACGCCACGTGCATCCGCGAACTATGCTCGGTGCTGGCACTCGCCACGCTCGGCAACACCGCGTTGATGGCATTGACGATCTTTGTATTGCTGCACCCCACTGCCACCAGCTTCAACCCGAACGACGCTGCCCGGGCGGCGAGGTAGTTGGTCACAATCCTCACCAGCCGGTCTTCAGCAGGCGTCAACCCCGCGGGCGCACTAGCCGTCTGCTCGAGCACCCCCACCGTAATATCCAATTCCATCCCATACCGATGTTGCCTGCCGGCTGTCGGCACCATCCCCAGCGCCGTTCCATTGGCATCGCTGATCGAGACAACATTCGCCAGTGCAAACTGCGACCCCGCCTGGCCAGCCACATCCCTTAACAAACCCGCCAGCAAACTTGAGGCATAATTCTGCGGCCCCGTCACATCCGCCATCTGTACCCATTGCGTGGCATTGGTCGCGTTCAACTTAATCGCCGTCCGCTCATCAATCGCCCACACCTGGGTCGTCGTATCGCTCGCCGATGCCGACTTGAACCGCACCATCGCCTGCCGCGCTGAAGCGTCCAGCCCCGGCACATACGTCGGCGCCTGGGCAAACGTCGGACTCGAAATCGTCAGAATCACCCCAGCGTCTGAGTTAAAGCCAAGATACCGCAGGCGCTGGATGACCCGAATCGCCGCCAGCGATGTGTCGTTCACATCCACAACCGAAGCCCCGCTGGTCGAATACCCCGCGCCGACCGTCACAACCGCGTTGATCGCCGTCATATCCCCGACGACCGCCGACACGATGTGCAGGCGTATTGCCCCCTGGTATCCCCGGGCTGATCCATTGGCATCACCGGCCAGTGCTGATTCCGGACTCGCCAGGAAATACAGATCTCCCTGCAGATCGCCCGTCAAACTGTCTCGTCCGCCCTTGGCATAAAGCTCGCCCACAACATTCGTCTCACGCATGATCGTCAGCCGCTGACCCGTAGCAGAAATCGTTAGTGATACCGGCGTTCCCTCCTCAGTCTGCGCCGCCGTCACCCGGTATCGCGAAAGCTCCGATCCAAGATCCAGCCGAATGGCATCGCCCGTCTTGCCCGACGCCGGGACCACCGTCCCGCCCATGTCCACCGCGGGTTCCGACATCCCCAGCAGCACCACCTCGTCCGCTTCGGATGAGAATGTCAGTAGCTCCGCCGACTGCGAAGACCCCGGCCCACCCGACAAAAGCTGCCGGGCCTCCAGTGTCTCCAGCGTCGCCCCGCGCCGCGCCGGGCTGATCGAAGGGTGCTCCGCCATATAATGTCGCACCCACTCACGCCGCAATATGAGCGTATAAAGATAATTCAGCCGCTGAATGGCATGAGATGTCTGAGACATATTGGACTCCTGGTCTCGACTCTGAAAACCGCTACAGACGACCCCGCACCCCAAAAGTTACCTCCCGCAGCCGCTCATTGCAAGAATATTCCCACAATTCTGCCACCGTTCCCCGCCCGGGCCGCCCCGGGACGCCGACCAACTCTCCGCGGCTCAGTCCCTCCAGCGCAGCGCGTGGTGAGAACTTGCCCTGGCTTCCGTTTTCTGACCAACAGTGGTAAACCCTTATCATGAACCCAGCGGCATTCGAATCATGGCTCCTCTCCGCCGCCCCTGTCCGCGCCCGGCCGCCGCTGGTCATGGGCATCCTGAATATCACCCCCGACAGTTTCAGCGATGGGGGAAAGTATCTCTCGCCCGCCTCCGCCATCGACCATGCCCGCGACATGATCACCCAGGGGGCTGACATCCTGGACCTTGGCGCCGAGTCCACCCGCCCCGGCGCCACTCCCGTGCCGGCCAAAGACCAACTGTCGCGACTCCTGCCCGTCATCCAGGCCATTCGCGGTCGCAGCGACATCCTCCTCTCCGTCGACACCACCGATTCGCAGGTCGCCGCCGCCGCCGTCTCGGCCGGGGCAGGCCTGATCAACGACGTCTCGGCCGGCCGGTTTGACCCGCAGATGCTGGCGGTGGCGGCCAGACTGGGCGTGCCGGTTGCCCTTATGCACATGCTCGGCGAGCCGGGGACCATGCAGCAGAACCCGGTCTACACCGATGTCGTCCGCGAGGTGAAGGAACATCTCGCCCAGCGAAAGGCCGCCGCGCTGGCGGCTGGCGTCGCCCCGCACCGCATTCTCCTGGATCCCGGCATAGGATTTGGCAAGACCATCCAGCACAATCTGGCGCTACTCAAGTCCCTCATCGCCCTCAGGATGCTGGGTTGCCCGATTCTGCTGGGAACCAGCCGCAAGCGCTTCATCGGTGCCGTGACAGGGGTGGACGACCCCGCCGGCCGCATTATCGGGTCCTGCGCAACAATCGCGTGGGGGATAACTAACGGAGCCGAGGTCTTGCGTGTCCATGATATCGCCGAGACCGTTCAGACGATCCGGATGACAAAAGCCATCACGGGTGCGTGAACTTGGGCGGATTTCAACATTAACCGCGATTCTCTTTGCCGCATCCGTCGTGGTGCAATATAGTGGTCCCGGCCGTCGCCGATCGCTCGGCGCGAGCGTGAATGATCTGACCGTTGTGGGAGAGCTGCACTGACTGGCGATTTTCTCAACTTCTCTACCTTTTTCCGCACGTTTCGCGGCTACCCGCTCTGGCAGGTCGGCGTGGAACTTCTGCTGATCGCCGTGGTGGTCTACCTGGTGATCCGCTTCCTGCGGGGCACTCGCGGAGCCCGCATGCTGCGCGGCACGGTGGTTATGTTGATCGCGTTGTACCTTGTCGTGCGCCTGGTCGCCGACAGGTTTGAACTGCAGCGGGTCTCCTATCTTTATGGCGTCTTTCTGCAGTTTGCGTTCATGGCGATCATCGTGGTTTTTGCCCCGGAACTGCGCCGAGGCCTGATGCGCCTTGGCGAGACCCGCCTGTTCAAGAGCTGGTCGCGCGACATGACCGAGCACATCGACGAACTGGTGGACTCGGCGACCTATCTGTCCAAGCGGCGCATCGGCGCCCTCGTGGCGATCGAACGCGAAGTGGGGCTGGGCGGCCTCGTGGAAAGCGGCACTCGCCTGGACGCCGATATCTCCGCCTCGCTGCTCAACACGATCTTCTGGCCCAACTCGCCGCTGCACGACCTGGGCGTGGTAATCAGCCAGGGACGCATCGCCTATGCCGCGGTCCAGTTCCCACTGGCCGAGTTCGGCGAACTCGAGCGGGAACTGGGCAGCCGCCATCGTGCCGCCGTGGGCATGAGCCAGGAATCGGATGCGGTGGTGATCGTCGTTTCGGAACAAACCGGCGACATCAGCCTCGCCGAGAACGGCAAACTCTTCCGTCGGCTGGCGCCCGAGGAGTTGCGGGATATGCTGATTCGGTTGCTTGGCGTGGGTGAGAAAGTCGCGGAGAAATTGGAAGAAAAGGAGCCGTCCCCGGTATAGACCCACATGGCCAGCGACAAACTGCCAATTTCAGGACATGCAGCCCCCCCGGACGCAGGCGGGCAGCCGCCGCGGAGCGCCAAGGGCCCGGTTCCCGCGTCGGGGATCGCCCCGCATCGCCAGGCGCCGCGAGGCGGCATCTTCGGAGCGTTCACGACGCTGATGGCCATCATCCCGCTGACGGTTCTGATCTGGGCCTATGCCGACCGCGAGAGCGTCGAAAAAGCACAGGGCTTGTCCGTGCAGATCCGCCTGCATTCCAGTGCCCCCGATCGCCTCGTGCGGATCGTGGATCCGTCGCCCCGCACCATTACCGTGAACATCGAAGGCTCGCGAGCCAAAGTGGAGAAGGTGCGCAGCCAGTTGGCCAGCGGCGGCGAGGAGGGCATGGTGAACATAGCGGTCCCGCCCGACTTTCCCGAAGGCAAGACCACGCCCCTGACCCTGCAGCGGCAGATCGAGGATGCCCCGATCTTCAAAAACAACGCCATCGCGGTAACCAGTTGCCAGCCCGCCGGCATTGACATCAGGGCAGACCACCTGGTCACCAGGACGGTCCGCCCGGGGCTCCGCCGCGATGTGGCCTCGCGCATCATCGGCAAGATCGTGTTTGATCCGCCCGTCGTCACCCTGCGCGGTCCCCAGTCGGCCCTGCGCGATGTCGCCGGCCTGGACGTGTACGCCGACCCTCCCGAAAGCGACCTCCCCACCACCGCCATTGAGCATGACATTCCAGATGTCCCCGTGCGCCTCGGACGCACCGATGAGACCATCACCATCACTCCCTCGACCGTGAAGATCAGCATCCGCGTCAAGGAAAGCAACGTCACCTACGAGATTCCCACGGTTCCCGTCTTTGTCCGCAAGCCCTCGACGATCGAGGACCGATACCGCGTGCTGTTCCCCAACGGGGCATTGATGTCGCGCATTACCGTCGAGGGACCGGAGGACCAGATTGCCACCATCCGCAACGAAACCTTCCGCCCCGAGGCCACGCTGAACATCGTCGACGCCGATGTCCGCACGCAGCTTCCCAAGGTGCCAAGCTACACGCTGCCGCCCAGGGTTACCGTCTCGGACAAGGACAAAGCCCGCACGATCGACTTCCGTCTGCTGGACCGCAACGTCCCGGAATGATTGCAGACGACGCGACTTTGCATATCATATTCGTTCATACGGGCTTTCGGGCTTAGACCCGACCCATACCCCAAACAGGGTTTGCGGCTTCCCGGCGCGGTCAGCGTTGACAGCGCAGGGGAACCTTTACAGACAAGGACCGAGCATCATGGCTGACAAGAGCGTATCGACCGAATCTCTGGCGATGGACACCGGCAAGAAGGAATACAAGGGCAAGAAGCTGCGCGTGGCGATCGTCGGCTGCGGCGGCATCGCCCAGGCCCATCTGAGCGCCTACAAGAACATCCAGGAAGTGGAGATCGTCGCCGGCGTTGACATCGTCCCCGATCGCCTGAAGGTGATGGAAGACAAGTGGGGCGTGAAGGCCGTCTACGCCGACTGGAAAAAAATGCTGAAGGAGGTCCAGCCCGACGCGGTGGACGTCTGCACCCCCAACGGCGTGCACTGCGCCCCGGTCGTCGATGCCTGTAACGCTGGCGCCCATGCCTTCACCGAGAAGCCCATGGCCATGACCCCCGCCGAGTGCGAGAAGATGATCGCCGCCGCCAAGAAGAACAAGGTTCAGTTGTCCGTTGGTTTCCAGTATCGCTATCACCCCAACACGCAGTTCCTGGTTCGCGCCCGTGATGAAGGCCAGTTCGGCAACATCATGTTCGTCAAGTGCCAGGCCCTGCGTCGCCGCGGCATCCCCAACTGGGGCGTGTTCGGCCAGAAGCAGCTCCAGGGCGGCGGTCCGATGATCGACATCGGCGTGCACCTGATCGAAATGGCCCACTACTTCATGGGTTCGCCCAAGCCCATCGCCGCCAGCGGCAACACCTGGACCTACATGGGCGACAAGCCCAGCACCGTCGCCTGCGGCTGGCCCAACTGGGATTACAAGACCTACACCGTCGAGGATCTCGCGATCGGCCAGATCCGCTTCGAGAACGGCGCGATCCTCCAGATCGAGAGTTCCTTCGCCGCCCATATTGAGAAGGACACCTGGAACTTCACCGCCATCGGCGACAAGGGCGGCTGCTCCTGGGATCCGGCCGCCATCTACACCGATCGCGCCGGCACCATGATCAACACCCAGCCGTCTTTCGTCGGCGACTCAAGTTGGGATTACCTCTTCACCACCAAGCTGCGCAACTGGGTCAGCGGCTGCCAGAACGGCACCCCCCTGACCGCCAGCGGCGAAGCCGGCCTCGCGGTCCAGAAGATTCTGGACGGCGTCTACCGCTCGGCCGGCGCAGGCAAGGAAGTCGTGATCAAGTAACCGCAGCCAAACTGCCACCTGATGACAGCGGGCGAGTCCGAAATTTCGGACTCGCCCGCCTCATCCAACAGCGTCAACGCCCGTCTCGCCAACGCCTGATCCCTCTTCTATTCAGGCAAACCCGAAGAATCTCTCGCCCTCCTTGAAGACCTCGCCAACGCCGACAAGTTCCAGATTCGCCTCGAAGCCAAATTCCTCGCCGGCCGATGCCTCTGGCTCTCCGACAACGAAAAGGACAACAGACGCAGAAGATCTGGGACCAGTTCGCAAAAGAAACTGGGCACCATCGCCTGGTTCAGCGGCAAATACGACTCGGCCGCCAGTTCGCTGGAACCCCTGCCAACCATCGACCAGCGCTCTCTCCAACTCACCAATCCTACCCCGACGCCCGCTTGGCTGGACGAGGTGTACTACCGCCTCGCCGCCCGCAACGACAAAACCGCCGAGAAAGCCACCGACACCGGCCCGCTCAAGATCAAGCGCTCGGGCTGGACGACCGCTGGCAGCAAGGTGGTATCAAATCCGGAGAATATGTTCACTGACAACGAAATTCCGCCAGTGTTGTCGCTGCACCGTAACCTGGGGTGCTGCGTCCGAAGTCCATCAACATGGGTGCTCAGGCCGGTACTCCGGAATGAGCATGGGGCGGACAATCATGGCCATCTCGGAGTACCGATCTGGCCATGCCACCCCAATTTTAAGTTGGCATCAGAGCGACGCAGTACACTAGCCACCAAGTATCTCCAGAGCCCCCGGCGTGAGCGTGTCTTATGGCGTTTGGGCCGTCTTTGCCTCGACAGCGGGCGGGGCGACGATGCGGATCAGGCGTTCGCCAAAGAGCTTCAGGAGTATCCGCAGGGGGCCTATGCAGGTGATGCCATGGTCCGCTCATCGATGTGTCGCTGGAAGATCGGTTTGACCTGGCAGCAGCCAAGAAACTTCAGGGTCCGTGGGGCCTGTTGCGTACCAGAGTGCTGACCTACGACCGCACACACGACCCCAAGCAGGCCAACGTGTTCTATGAAGAAATGCTGAAGAAGTACCCGGATCACCCCCAGGCCGACCTCTCGATGTGTTCCTGTTTGACAACCTCGTCCGCATGCAAGACTGGACCTACGTCAGGCGTGTGGGCGAGGAAATGCAGCGGCGGTATCCGGGGCGGTACCTCAATGGACCCGGGAAGAATACGACCGTCGAAAAGCTTATGCCACAGGTGGTGATCGGTGATGCAGATGACTTGCTATTGGCGGCAATTCAGACCATAAAGGTGTGCTGGATGGCAACATATCACACAACGCCACCGGTTCGACGCGGCGGTCGCGGTCTGCGCCCGTGGCTTTTGATGCCCAAGGTGATCTGCGTCTGCGTTGCGTTCGGCGCCCTGGTGACCGGCCTTGCCCTCTGGGTCACCGAGCCGCTGCCGCGAAACGCCGGGCTTCTGGAGATCGAGCACCGCATCTTCAGCCAGATCATGGTGCCCGCGATCATTGGCGCGGTCTTCTTCGGACTGCTGCTGTTCCTGCAGCACCCGCGGGTGTTCTTCCGTCTGCGGTGGCTGCAGATCAAGCTGGCCGTTGTGGCGATCTTCCTGCCGGTTGTGCATGTGTGGGTGAGTGCGCAGCTTCTGGCGCTCAGCAATCCCGACTCCAAGGGCAACAGCGCCACTCTGGTCGCCTGGTGGTATATCGCCGTGATCACGCTGGTCCTGCTGATCGTCCTCGGACGGCAGAAGCCGCGCCTGGGTCAGAATTGGGCCCGTGATTTCCTTCGGCGCTGAGACATGGCAGGTTCGCGGCTACTTCATCTCGCCAGCGGCGTCGGGCTTCGGGGTCTGGGGGATTGCCGGGATGGCTTTCTCAATATCCTCGCTCGTCAACTCCACCGTCAGCTTCTGGTCTTTCCTCGCCGGCGTGATGCCACCGAGTTTCGGGACAAAGCCGATGGGCTGCACGGCGTTCTTGTACTGGGCGGACGTGGGGAACCGCCGCCGGTCCATCAGGCGGGTTTGCTGGTTCACCTTCTCCCAACCCCCGTTCTGAAACTTGAAGAACCATACCTCGGCGCGCCAGATCACCTCACCCTTGCCGGCGTGGAAATCGCGGTCGCGCAGCAGGTGAACCAGCCCGGCCGTACGATCGTGGCTGCCGCTGTAGCAGATCACCTGGCTTTTGTCGTAGAACGACGGGACGTTGCAGATCTCCTGGATCTCCTTGCGGTCTTCATCGGTCAGCGGACCGGCTGGCGCCTCGGCGGGCTCGATGTCGTACCAGGCGAGATTCACGCCCCAAAGCACCCGCCCATCCCGAAGCGTGAGACGAATGTCATAGCCCGCATCAGGCACAAGGTCCGTGAACGTGACGGCCCCGCCGACGACATGGCCCGTCGTCTGGAGCGTCTGAGAGCCCGGGACGACCGCCTGGGCGACGGTCACTTCCACGCCGGGGGGAACGCTCACGCTCAGATCTGCGGCCAAGACAGGTTGTGCAACCCAAAGCAGGAGCAAAGGCCATTTTCGCCACAGATGGCGCACGGATGGACACAGATAAGGACGAGGACGCGGGGTTTCATCTGTGTTCATCTGTGCCCCCATCTGTGGCAAAGGTGCTTTTGAAATATCCTCTAAGCTGTGCCCGGGTCACGCGCAGCAGATGCTATTTGTCTCCGGTCGGCATGTCGTGAGTCACGCCGCGCGGCGTGAGATCCACGGCCGGGAAACTGGTGTATCGCCGCGTGCCGTCGGCCTGCTTTACCAGTTCCGGAGCCGGCGTGCTGATCGTGATCACGCATCGGCGCAGCCGCTGACGGGCCAGGGCACGCACATCCTGCAGTTTCACCGCATCGATCTTGCCGGCGAACTGGTCATGATGCTTGTAGCCCAGCCCCCATAGCTCATCGAGGGCGGCCGTTGCCGTCTGCTCCGCCACCGTCTCATTGGCCATCGCCTCGTCGGTGATGGTCAGCTCTCGGGCGCGGTCAAACCAGTCAAGCTGAATGTCGGCGTCCGACCCTTGAAGGCGGGCGATGTTCAGCAGGATCAGGTCGACCACCTGATTGACCTTCTCGGGCGAGCAGCCGGCATAGACGAAGAAAGTGCCCGGCGTCTTCTCGCTTCGGCCGGGCCAGTTCTGCGCCTGCACTACATAGACCAGCCCCTGGCCGCGCAAGGTCTCGTGGAGATAGCCCGTCGGATAGCCGTATCCGCTGACCAGCGTGTCGGCCACGGTAATCGGATAGGTGGCCTCTTCGCCGACAACGCTCGCCGACTCGTACCCGATGATCACGCCGGCCAGCGGCTGCTGGGTCTTCTGGATATCGACGCGGGTGACCTCGACCCCAGGCGTCAGGTCAGCCACCTGCGTGGTCGGCGCCGGCGAAGGTAGCGCGGGTGCTGCGCTATTAACAATCTTCTCGCCGCCGCCGAGATATTTGGCGGCCAAGGCCTGGGCCTGAGACTCGTCCACGTTGCCGTAGATCGCCAGCACGCGGCGGGAGGCCAATATCTTCTGCTGATACCACGCCCGCAGGTCGTCAGGCGACAGGGCCTTCACCGTGCCGGCTGTGCCACTCACCGGGAAACGGTAAGGCGAACTGCTCGGCCCGAAATATTTCGCGCGGAAATACCGCATCGCCTGGCTGGTCCAGTCGGCGTCCTGGCTGGCGATCCCGGCCAGGATGCGCTGGCGCACCGTCTCGACTTCGCGAGCCGGTTCGGCGTCGGGGAATGCGGGATGCAGCACCAGGTCGGAGAAGACGTCCATCGTCTTGTCCAGATCGTCCTTCACGCACTCGACCGACCAGAACCATGTGTTGTTCCCGCAGCCGGCCTCCAGATTGGCACCGACCGAGTCGAAGAACTCGGCGATCTGCTGTGCCGACCGCGTCTGCGTGCCGCGCGACAGCAGCCGCATCGCCATATTGCCGATGCCGTTGTTCTTCTCGTTCTCCGCCGTCAGCCCGCCCATGGCATACATGCGAACGCTCACCAGGTCGCTCGTCGGGACTCGCTTGACCAGCAGGACGGTGCCGTTGTCCAGCACCGTGCGGCGGACGGCCGCCGCGGCCGCCACCGGTGCGGTCGCCGCCTGGGTGGCACTTGCGCGAATGAGCTCCTCAGCACGCGGCAGGTCTTTGGCATATTCGGTCGGGAGCATGATCGTCGAAACCAGGCGGCTGGGGTCAAAGTATTTCCTGGCCACCGCCTGCATATCCCCGCCCGAGACCTTCAGAATCCGCTGAAGATACTTGTCGGAGAAATGGGCGTCGCCGGTCGACATATAGTCTGTCGCCATCGCCGCGCCGATGTCCGCGGCCGTCTGGCGGCCCTTGAGCAGCCCCACCCGCATCTGTGTCTTGGCGCGCTCGATCAGTCCCGGATCAATGGGATTCTGCTTCAGCTCTTCCAGCAGTTTCAGCACGGCCTGCGTGGCCTGCTGGACCTTCTCCGGCGACGCCTGCATCGTGACGGCAAAACTGCCCTGCACATACGATGGCGTGGCGCTGGAAGCATCGATGCCAGTAACAAGCTTCTGCTGGTCGCGAATCTCGCGCACCAGCAGCGAACCCTCGCCATCGGACAGCACGCTGGCAAGCAGATCCAGGGCATAGAGATCCGGATCGTCAAGCCGCACCGTGGGGAACTCGATGCAGACTTTCGCCTGCCCGATCTTGGGCGCTGTCGCCACCACCGTGCGCGGGGTCAGCACCTCGGGTTCCTTCGCGATGTTGTGCTCAAACACGCGCCCGGGAGGCGTCG
>JBBQTU010000035.1:0-24230 GCA_038213005.1 Tepidisphaerales bacterium
CGGCCGGTGCCCTTATGGGAGGGGCTGTCCCACACGACGAGAACTCCCGCGAACAACGTGTACGTCCCAGATTGAGCGCCCCCCTACACCCTTTCGCCGGCCATGCGGGTCCGGTTATAACTTCACACCCATGAGCAACTACTTCGACACGGCGGCCGAGACGGCATCACTGGATGAGCTTCGCAGCATCCAGGCGAAAGGCCTGACACACATCGTCCGCCATGTTTATGACAACCACCCGCTGCAGCGAAAACGGTTCGAGCAGGCCGGCATTAAGCCGGGAGACATCAAGTCGCTGGACAACCTGTCGCGGCTGCCGATGATGGATAAGGAGACGTTCCGCGTCAGCTATCCGATGGGGCTGTCGTGCGTTGACTCGCGGCAGGTGGCCGAGATGCACATGTCCAGCGGATCGACCGGGACACCCGTGGTCATGCCGTACACGCTGCATGACCTCAAGCAATGGGGCCAGTGCATGGCCCGCTGTCTGGCGATGACCGGCGCGGTGCCGGGCGACACGATCCAGATCACGCCCTCGTTCGGGCTGTTCAACGGTGGGTTTGGCTTCTATCACGGCGCACGCGAGCTTGGGCTGTTCATCGTCCCAACGGGCGCCGGCAACACCGAACGCCAGATCCGCCTCGCGAAGGACTTCAAGACCCGCATCCTTACCGGCGTGGTCTCGTACGGCATCCGCGTCATGGAAGTGCTGGAGGAGATGAAGGAATCGCTGCCGGACCTGAAGATCGGTACGTTCGGGGCTGAGAGTTTCTCCGACAGCATGAAGGACAAGATCCGCACGGGGCTTGGCATCGACGCCTATGACATCTATGGCATGACCGAGACCGGCGGCGTCGGGACGCTGGGGCAGGACTGCGAGGCCCACTGCGGCACGCATGTCTGGGAAGACCACTACATCGTCGAGATCCTCGACCCGCAGACGCACGAGAGTGTCACCGACGGGAAGGAGGGCGAACTGACCATCACCAGTTTCACCCGCGAGGCGCTGCCGGTCATCCGATTCCGCACCGGCGACCTGACGCGGATCATGTCGCGGGATATCTGCGACTGCGGACGGACGCACCTGCGTCTGGCCCCGATCACCGGGCGAGTGGATGACATGCTGATCGTGAAGGGCGTCAACTTCTTCCCCAAGCAGGTCGAGCAGGCGCTGATGGAGATCCCGGGCGTCAAGCTCAACTACCAGATCATCATCGAAGAGAAGGACGGGGTGAAGGACGTCACGATCAATGTCGAGGCCGAACGCGGCGTCACGGGCTACATCGTCGAGAAGCACCTGAAAGAGCGGCTGGGATTCTCGCCCAAGGGCGATGTCTTCGCGCCCGGAGCGTTGCCGCGGCAGGAAGGGAAGGCTAAGCGAGTCTTCCACCGGGACGCTAACGGGCTGCGCTAAGCCGAATCAGTCCGACTCGGTCGGCACCAGGTAGCTGTCGGTCTTCCATGCCGGGCCGACGGTCTTGCCGATCACGCCGGGCCGGGTGGTCGGTTCGGCCGGCTCGGTCGCGGCCATGGGACTTCGTTGAGAACTGCCTGTCGCCGTGGTTGGCTGCGGAGTGCCCGCGGTGTAGATGTTGTCGTGGTTGTGTCCGCAGAATGGGGTGGATTGGAACCCGTCGACGTGGCCGTCGCCCCGCAGCACGTACTGCCCTGCGCCGCGATGGTTGCGGGAGTTGCCCACCGACACCTCGGCCGGCGATTGGCCGTAGCGAGGGCGGGTAACATCCTGCGGGGGCTTGATCCCGGGATTGCGATCGGCCATGACGACAAACTCCCAAGGCAGCGTGTCGGCCGACAACTTGTACTCAGGGGCATCGCTGAAGGGCATGGCGTAGGAGTAGCTGAGGTGCGATGGGCCGCGGAAGTTGGATCGCTGCCTGGGGGCGCAGGCGGTGCCGAACGTATCGGTCAGCGGGTCGGGCGTGTCGTCGGTGCTGGGGCAGATGAACACGGCGGTGACGGGGGAATATTCGCTGGAGACAAAGCCGCCACGGACGAGCAGCCATAGTGAGGCGGTCACGTCGTTGGGCTGGACGGCGCTGTCTTTGGCGAACGGGTCGGCCGCGTCGGGACCGGTAAACGCGGTGTAGCTGCGAGGATGGTTGACCGAGTCATAGACGACCCGAGGGAACTCGCCCCGGTTTTCTCTGCTGTAGGCGGTCATTGCCAAACCCAGGCGATACAGGTTACCCATGCACATGGCGCGGTTGCTGCGCTCCCTGAGGGCCATGGTCGAGGGGACGAGAATTCCCCCGAGGATCACGAGGATGCCCAGGACCACCAGGAGTTCCAGAAACGAGAAGCCGCGGGCTTGGCGGCGGAAAATGCATCTTCGATCTATCTCCATGACAGGCTCTAGGATACCCGCAACGCCTGATTCCGCCCAGTGACCCGCACGCGGCTGATCAACACTCCGCTACTCGAACTGTCAAGCTGTTGTGTGTAGCACGCCCCGGCTTATACTCAGATGCGTGGACAGTCGCTTACTCTGCACGTTCGCCCGATACACCCTTGCTGCGGCAGGGGCGGCTCTGCTGTGCGCCTGCGCTCATATCGAGCGGAGCGTGACAATCAATACCGAGCCGACGGGCGCTCTGGTCTACCTGAACGGCGAGGAGATTGGCCGGTCGCCGGTGAAGCACGACTTCACGTGGTACGGCGACCACGAGGTTCAGATCCGCAAGGAAGGCTACCAGACGCTCAAGACTCACCAATGGGTGGGCGCTCCGTGGTGGCAGTGGATACCGGTCGATTTCGTCGTCGAACTCGTCCCGGCCCACATGACCGACCATCACGAGTATGCCTACACGCTGAGCACAGAACCGGCGGCCAATCCGCAGCAGATGATGCAGTCGGCGACTGAGCTGCGGGGGCAACTTGAGTCCGGGGTTTACACCCGTTCTCCGGCGACGCGGCCGACGACGCAGCCAGCCACACAACGTGCCGGCAAGTAAGCCACCTTCTCTACCCTGTGACGCCGATCCTGATGGCCCTCTCAAACGAAAGCCCGCCCTCATCGGTCACGCGGCCACGGATCTTTAAGACGCTCCGGGTAGCGACGTCCAAGACCGCGGCGGTGCGCAGTTTCACGCCGATGATGGCAAACGCCGCGTTGTCGCGAGAGCCGATCCCATCCACCAGGGTATAGGTAAACGTATTACCCTGGTCGGGATCCGTCGCACTGAGCCTGCCGACGAGCGTGCCGGCCGGCTGGTGCTGCGGCACGCTGGCGTTGCTGAGGGCGATCGCGGTTGGCGGCTCGTTGACGTTCAGCGCGCTGATGGTGAACACCGCGGTATTGCCCACCCCAGTGCGATCCACGACCCGGACGCGGATGGAGAAAGTCTTCCGGGTTTCGAAGTCCAAGACCGCGTTGGTCTTGAGGTGGTCGCCGCTGATCACAAACAAGGCGTTGTCGGCCGAACCGCGGCCGGGGGCCAGGGCATAGGTCAGAGCGGGACTGGGGTTTGGATCGTCCGCGGAGAACGTTCCGACGGCGGTGCCCACGGGCCTATTTTCGCGGACGGTGTTATTGGAAAGTGAGAGGTTGGCGGGGCCTGCAGTGTTATTGAGCAGTACGCTGGCCTCATCGGTGTTGGTATTGGGCACGGCGATGTCGCCGCGGCCGTCACCGTTGAAATCTGCCACCGTTACGGACGTCGGGAAACTGCCGGCGGGCGAGTCGAGACCGGCCTGGAAGGTGCCGTTGCCGTTGCCCAGCAGGAACGTGGCAAGGCCGACACTGAACCCTCTGGCGACGGCAAGATCGGTGCGCCCGTCGCCGTTGAAATCGCCTGCCGCGAGGGAGACGGGGTTGTTGTCGATGGCGAAGTCGCCATGGTCCTGGAAGGTCCCGTTTCCGTTGCCCTGCAGGATGCTGATTGAGTAGCTCTGGTTGTTGACCACGGCCAGGTCGCTCTTGCCGTCACCGTTGAAATCGCCCACGGCAATGGCTTGTGGGCCCCCGCCGACCGCGTAGTAGACACTCGTCTGGAAGGTCCCATCGCGGTTGCCCATGAGGACATTCACATTGCCCTGGTTCTGAGCGTTATTGCTGGTAACGGCGAGGTCACTGCGCCCGTCGCCGTTGAAATCGCCGATCGCCATCGACGTGGGGACATTAACCACGGCGTAGTGCATCGGAGCCCGGAAGGCGCCGACGAGCTTGCCCTTCAGGATGTTCACCGAGGAGGACCGGCCGAAGTTGGCGCTATCCCTATCGAGCACCGCGAGGTCCTGGCGGCCGTCACCGTTGAAATCGCCCACCTTCACGGCAGTGACGCTGGTGCCGGCGTTGAACTCGACGCTGGGGTGGAAGGTTCCGTCGCCCCTGCCCGACAGGACACTGACGGCGACGCCGCCGGTGGCGACGACCAGGTCGCGGCGGCCGTCACGATTGAAATCGCCCACCGCGATGGACTCTGCGCCAGCGCCTTGGGCGACGCCGTAGTTCACCCGACGCAGAAATGTCCCGTCGCCCCTGCCTAGCAGGATGCTCACGGTGCCGGCGCCGTTGTTGGCAACGGCCATGTCCTTGTGGCCGTCGCCGTTGAAATCGCCCACGGCAATGGAGCTTGGGAGACTGCCGACGCCATAGGTGTGCGCCGGAGCAAAGGTGACCACGCTCAGAAGACACCGGGTCTCCAAGGATTCGACGTGCACGGGGATCTGGCGCTGCTTTCGCCCCCGGCATGCCTGGGTTGCATCCGCCAACACTCGCTGCGCAAACGCGATCTGTCTGGACATGGCTCCCTCTCCTTCTTGAACTGCTGCTCCCCGGCGACCCCCACGGTTGCCGGGATGAACGGCTCTCACACTACAGCCGGGATCGCCTCGGGACAAGGCCGCCGTGGCAAGCATCCGTGCGTCTTGGGGCAGAACAGGCCAACCCATGTCGGCGGCGAATGCACAATGCAGGCACCACCACGACAAATCAATTCTGACATCCCGACCATTTCATCATTCACACGCCGGCGGCCAGCGGGCTCAAGGCATTCTTGCGTCTGCGGAATCGCCGATACAATTTGACCATCACGAGCCCGACAAGCGCCAACAGGAAAATGGCGAGAATCGGGAGCAGGATCGCGAGGGCGGACAGGATGATCGCCCCGATATTTTCCACCGTTGAGACGATGGGGTTGGCGAGGCCTCCCGTTGTCGCCCCGGAGGCCGCGCGGGCGACGACGGTTCCGGTCTGAAAGACGGCGGCCGCCCCGCCGCCGGCGATCAGTGCCAGGACCCATTTGACGGCGGGGTCGATGTTTCCAAACGTGGCGGCGGCGGCCAGGGTGCCGGCCATGACCGCAGCAGGAGAGGCGATGGTGTCCAGGAGATGGTCCACCCAGGGGATGTAATACCCCAGGATCTCGGCAACGGTAGCGACACTCAGGATGATCAGGGCCGGGGTTCCGCCGATCCAGACCATGCCGGGCGACGGGGTGATGTAGCCAAGGTGCGCCGCGAGGGAGGTCGCCAGCAGTGGGACGAAGACCCGGAAGCCGCAGGCGGCCGCCAGAGCGATGCCAGCGCAGATAGCGAGTGCGGTATTCATGGCTGTCCTATTGTAATGCCGCTGCCCGGCTTGACCACACATTGATTGGGCAGATGCGCGGGTTATCTGTGGAGGGGGGGGCGGAGGTAGCGCGGGGCCTTATGGAATCAGGAGTTACGTGCAGTGCCGTTGAGGTCTTGAACGTGGCCGGTGATTGAGGCTCTGTCTGAAAGCCCAATGGTCTCACGACGGCTGCCAATCGGCCCAGATGCAAGGAGCATTGGTGAGAACTGGGTCCATAGACCCTTCGAGCCGGTGCGACGTGGCAGATGGGCCGATTCCCAGTCGCCCGAGGGTGGGCCGGAAAGCGCACGTCTGCGGCGTTGTCGCTTCTCGCCGTGGTGTTACAACACTGCTTCATTGCGACGCCTGGCATCCGTACCCTTTCAGACCCATCGTGAGGCCATTGGGTTTTCAGACAGAGCCTGAGCTTCGACTTCGTCGGGGTCGTCGGTGGTGAGGAGGGTGTCGGGGCCGGAATACTCGGATTCGACGGTGTAGCGGCCGCCAGGGTCGGCGTTGTCGTCAATGATCAGATAATTGTTTGAGGGGTCGCGACCTGGTAGCCTGGGGGGATGGCTGATCGACGGGGTTGGACACGGGATGAGCTGCTGCTGGCATTTCGGCTGTATTGCCGGACGCCATTTGGCCGGCTGCATTATCGGAATCCGGAGATTGTGGAGTTGGCGAAACTGATTGGCCGGACGCCGGGAGCGATGGCGATGAAGGCGTGCAACTTCGCGAGCCTGGACCCAGCGCAGCAGGCGCGCGGGATTAAGGGGTTGAGCGGGGCAAGCGCGGCCGACAGGGCGCTGTTTGCGGAGTTCCTGGCCAACTCGGAGGCGGTTGCGTCGGCCGCGGAAGAGGCGGCGGTGCGGGTGACAGGGCGGGAGACGGCGGAAGAGGATTTGAAATTGGGGATTGGAGATTTGAGGGAGAGAAAGATTCCAGAAGGGCCGACCGAGGTGACGCGGACGGTGCGGGCGAGGCGGGTGCAGGGGTTCTTCCGGTATGCAGTTTTGGCGGCGTATGAGAATCGCTGCGCGATCTCGGGGCTGGCGGTGCCGGAGCTTCTGAATGCCAGTCACATCATCCCATGGGCAGAAAGCGTGGAGCGTCGGGCGGACCCGCGCAACGGTATCTGCCTGAATGCGCTGTACGACCGGGCGTTTGATCGGGGGCTGATTGCGTTTGACGATGATCTGCGCGTGATGGTGTCGGCGAGGCTGAAGAAGGCGGGGGTGTGCGGGGAGGCGGAGGCGGCACTGCTGGGGATTGAGGGGCGGGCGATGATGTTGCCGGTACGGTTTGAGCCGGATCGGGAGGCGGTAAAGTGGCACCGCAGAACATTCTTCGGACCTTGCCCCATTCGCTCCCAACCCGGCAATCGCGAGTAATCTCACCCTTCACTCGACCCGCATCGGTCGCTGCCTTTGCTCCGCTGTTTCGCAAGGAACATATTCTAGCCTTGAGACCGTTTGCGTCTCCTACCGAACATCGCCAGATTGTGAGAACGTGCCAGCCAGCGGCGCGCAGTCCTCGGGCGACCCGCCGGTCGCGGTGCTTGTTGGCATCGAACTTACGAGTCCAGAAATCACGACGGGTAGCTGGGGTGCTGCGACCTCGCTTGCAGTTGTGCCGATGCCAACAACACCCGTGAACACAAATCGCGATATGGTGCCGCGGTAGCACGAAATCCGGCTTGCCTGGTAGGTCTGCGTGGTTAACGACAAAGCGAAACCTTGCGGACCGAAGAGCGGCTGACACAAGTTGCTCGGGTTGAGTGCCCGTGGACCTAATGCGACCCATCAGGCGAGCGCGCTGATCTGGCGAGAGACGATCCATGTAATGAGCCAATCAGGGTTACGCGCGCGGTGCCGCCGGGGCCGCCGCTTGCGCACCCGCACCGTTAACCAACTCCGCTGCCCAAGGCTGCAAGGCTCGTTCTGGCATGCCCGGTCGCCCGGCGGTGGTCAAGTAAGCCCAGGCAATTTGCTCACGGAATGGACTGTCGATGGACGCAACCCGCTCGAAGCATGGCTTGGTGTCGTCCGTGCAGCCGATCGACTTAAGAGGAATCACGTCCAGGTCCTTTAGGGATGCAACCATGCCGGGCACTGCGCCACACGCCGGAAGCGGCAGCCAGCCGTTCCATGCGCCTTGTGAAAGAACCAGCCGCATAACATGTTCTTGCAGCTTTGCCGAGTCCTTCTCCTTCAAGGCCGACTTGAGCTTCTCTATCATGACGCTAGACGGATAGCATTTGGCCACGAGAACCGTCTTCACCTTTCCGCGTCGTGCCGTATCGCATGACGGAGTTAGCAAGAGCCGATAGTTCGTCGGGTCATCTTTCGCTCCGCCTCGCTTCACGAGCACGTCGCCGGTGAGCGGATCATTGCCGATGGCAGGGATTAGGTACTGCTCCCAACAGGTCAGCTCGTGCTGTCCGATGAGCGTCGGATCGTCCATCGACGCAGCGATGCGCCGCCTGCCAGCGTGGAGCAAATGTGCCGTGTCATTCGTCGGGATAGCGCCCGACCCAGCCGTATCGCGAAGCACCTTGTGGATAACAGCGTTGACCTCGGTCCGCAATGACCGTATTGCCTCTACAGCGGGGCGGAAGTCCTTGAGGGCAGCGACGACCTCGTCCACTTTGCCATATCCCTTATTGATGCGTTTAACAAAGGGATGTGAGGCCGGAACCGGGGGAGTCAGATCTGCTTCCGATCCCGAGTGAATAACGATGGGACAGAAGTTGTCGTCCCACACCGACTTCCACGTTCTCTGCCCTGGAAAGCACGTGGACTCAATCCCTTGCATCAGATCAAGAACAACCGCATCCGGTCGGAACTCAGCGATGATCTCGATAGCTTTGTCGAAGTCTGCTTCCATTCTGCAGGTTACGCCTTGGATGCCCTTCTCTATCGCCAGGGCGATGACCGTCGCATCGTCCTCAACATCATCTATGATCAGTACCGTTTGCATAGGCAGAGCTCCGACAAATCACATCAGCGGCAGGTCAAAGACAAAGGTCGCGCCGCCGATCTTTCCGTTGCGGTCGAGTGCAAGCTTCCCGCCATAATCGGCGACGAGTTCCGACGCCACCGTCAACCCCATGCCGATTCCCCCCGGCTTGTTCGTGACGCCCGGCCAGAAAATCTTCTCGGCATCCTCTTCTGATACGCCCGGACCCGAGTCGTGTACCTGTATGGAAATCCGCTTGCCATCACTAGCCGGTTGCATGCAAATCTCGATCCGTCGGTCTGCAGACGTTTTGTGGCTTAGCCAGTAGACTGCGTTTCCCAGAAGGTTCAGGAGAACGGCGTCAAGCTCCCCCGGATCCACGGCGACCTCCGTAACGGTGCCCTGCGGAAGTACGATTGCAATCTTGCCCGCCTTCAGATCATTTGCCAGCATCTGGAGCGTGCGAAGCACGCTCTCTTCGACGCACGCGTTTCGCGCGCGCCGCTTGAACTGGCGATTCGCCAAAGGCGCGAAGGTGTTGGCGAGCCGATCCAGCGCCTCGACAGCGCGGGATGCCATGTCCAACTTGCTTGCCATTAAGTCGGCGTTGGCTGCGTGCGGCTCGGTCTTTCGCAGTTCTTCAACAACGTGCCCCAGAACGCTCGTGCGGTTGCGCACCTCATGGACCAACATGTGAGCAATCGTGCCAACCGTCGCAAGTCGGCTGTAGTAGACGAACCGGGTCTCGATCTCTTCACGGGCCTTGTCGAGTTTGTCGCTGAAGTCCTCAACCAGCGGCAACGCTTCCGAGGCGGGTCCACCGTCATTCGCTACGTCCGTGACGCTGGATACTAGTTCCCTGGCGTTCAACTGCTTGAAGAGGTCGGAGACTCGCCGCTCTTTCGTCGTATCGCGGCGATCCTTGTCCCGCTCATTCTCCATTATCGAGACGATCGCGCGAAGTGTTTCCTCGAAGGCCAGAACTTGTGGCGTTGCCGCCAGCCGCTCCCGATCACTTGTGTCTTCAAGGTCGGGGTTCCTAGTGGCCGAGATGGCGACATAGCCGACCAACTGGGGCGTACTGAGGCGGGGACCGACCTTCCCGATACGGCGAACGTCGAGGCCCAACCAATCTCTTGTGCCCTCGGACTTCGGCAAGACGAGCACGCCGTCCCGGTAAACGGAGATACCCTTGTATGCCCTGATGTCGGATCGTACGGATGACTTCTTCAACTCGAAGCGTTCCGCGATCTCTTGGGTGTCCTGCGGGCCAATATCCCAGGCGCGAAACTCGAACCGAAAGGGACCGAAGCCCGGCTCGCCCATGCCGTTTAGGGTAGCGTCATCGGCCTGCTCTTGGACCTGTTTCCAGGTTACGGTTCCAGAGGTCGTGCGATGCCCAGTGCCCCGTACGGCATGGTACTGGTAGCGATAGCGCACCTTGCCCGATGCACCGACCGCGCCGCATATGACGTACTTGGGGTGTTCGAGGAACTCTGGCGGCGTGATGTCAACGGGGTTTTCAAATAGCGCAGGCGTGGTCAAGCGGATAGCGAAATCTTGGTTGACATCGAACGGAGGCAGGAGCCGCCCGAGATTATCTCTGAGGTCGTCCCAAGTTGACTCGTTCCACTTTGTCCGTAGCGGGAAGATCCGAAGCAGGGTGCCGGACTTAGCAAACTGCCGCTGGGGGGTGCGTGCAATCGTGGCTATGCATCGGTCCAGGCTCTCACACTTCGCCAATTGCTCCCAGTTCACCTTGATCGTCCAACACTCGCCTTCCTCGGACTGCGTGATCATCTCGAGCTCTATCCCGAGCCGCGCAGCAGAAAGGCGTCCAAGTCCTTTTTGTCCCGAAGCGCGCCGGTTCCGCTTTCCGGGAAGCTTCGCGAACGGGTTGTCTTCCCTGTACGGCGTCGCAACCGTGCACCACGCCTCTTCGATAGTCTCGCGGCTCATGCCCGAGCCGTTGTCCTCAATCTCAAGGATCTTATCGCCAGCGAGAAAACGCACGTCAACGGTCGTGGCATAAGCGTCGTAAGCGTTCTTGACCAGTTCGATGATGGCCACCACGTCATTCGTGACAAGATCTGCGCCAAGCGCCTTGAATGCTCGTGGGTGGATCCGAAAGGGCAGCGACTCAGGTGCCTCGGGAGGGTCGTTATGTGGTTTCGTTGTCACCTATGCTCCCTTCAGCGAAGGTTCGTAGCGTACCGGACTAGCGAGGAGTTGCTCCGCGTGACATCGAATAAACTCCGGCGGAAGGGCGTTGCCAATCATGGCTGCGATGCGAACCTTGCCGAGACCCACTGGGAATCTGTAGTTCCTAGGAAACGTCTGCAGAAGCGAGGCCTCTCGCATCGTGATGGCTCGATTCTCCTTCGGATGCAGGAAGCGACCCTTTGACGGGTTAAAGCAGCCTGTGGTGATCGTGGGCGCGGGACGGTCCCACGACATGCGGCCATAGACGTCCTTAAAGCCATCGGACTTTCGGTGGCATTTGAGTTGGAGTGCTTCGGGTAGTGCGGATCGGCTGCCCCCATTCAGCGGGATGGCGGCGATCCGTTGCTGAGTCAACGCCGTGCGATTCTCCTTCAGGTCGTGGAGTGCGTCACCGCTGGCGCCAGCAGGCGGGAGATTGCCGATGGCATCCCGAACCGTAAAGCGGTGAGCTGCCTTGTCGCCGAAACTCACGCCGCCGCATCGGCGGGCGAGTACCACAAGCCGCCAGCGACGCTGAGGGACGCCGTAGTCGGCGACATTCAGAACCTTGGCCTCGAAAGCATAGCCGCATTCCTTGAGCGCTTTCTTGAATGCGACTAGCCGGCGGTTGGTGAAAAGGGCCGGCACGTTCTCAAGCATGACCGCCTTCGGCATGAGCCCAATCACGAGGCGCTGAAAGTCGAAGATGAGGTCGTTTCGTTTGTCACGAACCCTCCGGCCGCCATTGCGCGTGCGGAGCGACGAGAACCCCTGGCACGGGGGGCAGCCACCGAGTAGCTCCAGTTCGCCCTGACGAAGGCCGAGCTTCTCCAACATGTCCTCTGCTGTCACATCTTGGATGCCCTTACGCCACAGGTGAACATCGGGATGATTCAAGGCATAGACGTCACATGCGTCAGAGTCGATCTCGATCGCGCCGACGACGGAGACACCAGCCTTCTTGAAGCCTGCGGTCATGCCTCCGCAGCCAGCGAAACAATCGACCGCGCGCGGTATGGCGGGCAGTATTGTTGCATTCCCTAACTTCATGTGCATGAAGATACAGCGGTCCCAGAGCGCAGGCAATATGATCTGCTGGCGAGGGTTAAGAATTCAAGCGGCACTTGGCTGGCCTTTCGTGGCTCTTGCGGACAACGGCGGCGATGGTGATCCACCGTTGCGCGGTACTCTGATGGCGAGACAACGTCCTGGCGCCCTGTCTGTCAAGACCACTCCACAAGCCCTTTCCACGACGTCTCAACCTGAGTTCCCAGCGGTTCGGCCGTCTTAAACGCGTAGCCCTGCCGGCCCTTCTGGTCTACGAGGCCGAGGGTCTTGAACCACGCCAGGCTGAGATAGGCCTGATAGCCGGGGACTTCGTTCTGGCCGTCGGCCGAGAGGACGGGGAAGAACTTGTCGGCGGAGAAGACTTTCTTGCCGACGGCGGCCTTCTGGATGCTGTTGGCGGTGGCTATAACGGACGTATAAGGTGCTTTGTGTATGTATTCCTTCCGATCCTTTTTGGACCACCCCACCTTAACAAGTTGATCGCCTTGGCGAAAGAATTTTGGGTACTGTTTTGCCTTGGCCCGGCCAGCAACGATGGCCGGAGGGAGAGGGCGGGCGGAGGATCGCACGTCGGAGACGTGCGCCACGGAGACCTGCCCGGCGGTGGCGGACGAATGCAGAGACTTGATCGTCTTGATCCAGGAGGTGACTTCATCGACGGCGTCGTAATCCTCGGCGGTGACGGCCTGCTGGATGGCGGCCTTGAGCCCTTCCTCGGCCGTGCGGAGGGTGTCAATTGCGGTTTGTCGGTGGTCCATGGCGGGAAGATACGGCACGCCTTCCTGTATGTCAATGTTATTTTCGCTGTATTGTAATTTGTGTTGTTTAGTGGCTCTAAGGGGAACGCAGCCAGTGCTTTTATCACTTTCAAACCGTTTTCACATATTGGCTCAACTCCCAGCGCCACGGCTCCTTCCCGAGCGCTACCGCCGTGCTCCCGCCACCTCACCGGCTTTGGCCAGCCCACTCTGCTTCCTCTGCTTGCTCCTGTTCAATCCTGGTTTGAGCTCAGGGTCCAGCGCAACCGCTCCTTCTTGCTCGTTACCGCATCCACCCGATCCATCTAATTCGCCGAGCGGCACATCCGCCCGAAAAAACGGCACATGCCTCAGATTGGACTTGACCCGTCCATCCCCCTATCTTATACTTACAACCATTAGCCGTGGCGACCAGCGTGCGCGCCGACCGTGGTGCTCTTTGACATGTGAATATCCGGCCACTAACCGCCGGCCGCCACGCCAGCCAGGCCCGAAATGGCACTCCGCGGTAAAGACCTAACACGTGTGACTTTGTCGTTGGTTCGGTCACGCTCCATGTATCACGTATCCCGTATCCCGTGCCGCCCCCATGCGACTTACATTCAATCAGCTCGGCGACACGAAACCTGCGCGTCTTCCCCCCTGAATCGCGCGTAAGTCCTTATCAGCACTGCTCTCCCGACCCCCTCCCCCCACCCCTGAAAAACGTGCGCATCTTACCCATCGGATCGCACGTAAGTCTATCAGACAGGGACCGGTGGCAGGTGTCCGCCAACCCTGTGGCACCCCAAGCCATCCACTGAGGGCCGACTCTCAAACCGGGCTGAGGAATCCACCCGCCCCGTACCATCGGAGCGCACCCATCGCGCAGCGATGGAAAGCCTGTGCCCTTGATCGGCGTGCTCTTGATCATCCCCACAACCCCTGCGAGGATTGGCTCATGCTTAATGTCGTTCGCTGGCTGGTATGGCTGGTTGCGTCGTCGGTGCTGTCGCTGCGCTATCGCGTCACCGTCAACGGGTTGGATGCGGTGCGGGGACTGCGCGGGGCGATCATCCTGCCCAATCACCCGGGATACATCGATCCGCCCAACGTGATCAAAGCCATCTGGCCGGCCCTCCGGCCGCGACCCATGCTGCTGGCCAGCATGTTTCACAGCCCCCTGCTCTTCTGGCTGCCCAAGGTCCTGGACGCTGTCGAGGTGCCGGACCTGGTCGAGGCCAGCGCTGATGCACGGGGCAAAGCCCAACAGGCGATCCTCACCGTCGTTGACGAGCTCAGTGCGGGGAAGAACCACATCCTCTGGCCGGCCGGCAGAGTCTACCGAAACGTCGGAAAGGAATCGCTCGGCGCGGCCAGGTCGCTGACCGAGATTCTCCAAGCCGCCCCGAATGCCGAAGTGATCGTCATCCGCACGCGCGGCGTGTGGGGCAGCATGCTCAGTTACGCCCGCACCGGGCACCAGCCGAATCTGCCGCTGTGCCTTCTCAGGGGCGCCGGCATCCTGCTGGCCAATCTGATTTTCTTCACCCCGCGCCGCCACATTGAGATGACCGTCGAGCGAATCGACCGAACCAAACTCCCTGAACTGAAACGAGAGAAGATCAACCCGTGGTTCGATGCCTGGTACAACGCGCCCGGCGAAGAGAAGCCCACTCACGTCCCCTACCACTTCCTCTGGGGCGCACGTGATTTCGCGTTTCCCAAGGTATCGGCGACGGGAGACACCGACCTCAGCGCGGTGCAGGCCAGCACCAGGGAGACCATCGCCCAGATCATCGCCGAGAAGCTCAAACGCGATCCCACCGATGCCGAGCGAGATCCTGCCATGACGCTTGAGGACCTGGGACTGGACAGCCTGGACCGCATGGAACTGGCCCTGGAGGTTGAACGTCGCTTCGGCTTCAGCGGCGACGACGTGCCGGTCACGATCGGCACGCTGTGGAGCCTCGCCGAAGGAATGGTCAAACGCGGCGAGCTGCCGCCGGCGCCCAAGGCGTGGTTCAAGCCCCGAACCGACCCGGGGAGGTTGCGCCTCCTCGGGCCAACGATGAACCAGGCGATACTGGGACGCGTCAGACAATCCGGCGACGACGCGGCCGCCGCCGACGACACCAGCGGCTTGGTCACCTACCGCCGGCTGCTGGTTAGCGCGATCCTTCTGTCGCGCCGCTTCGCCGAGATCCCCGCGCCCAACGTCGGCGTGCTCCTGCCCGCCAGCGTCGCGGCCGACTCCGTGTTTTTCGCCCTTCACCTGGCCGGCAAGCTCCCGGTGATGCTGAACTGGACGACCGGCCCCGCAAACCTCGCCCACGCCGCCAGGATCATGGGCCTGACCCATGTCATCACGTCCAAGCGGTTCGTCGATCGCACCGGTATCGCCGTCGAAGGCACGCAGTACGTTCATCTGGAAGACCTGCGCAAAGGCATCGGCAAGTTCGAGGCGGCCGTGACGCTCCTCAAGACGCGCCTGATGCTCGGCGCCATCGAGAAGGTCTGCCCGGTTCAGAACCCCGACGCCCCGGCCGTGGTGCTGTTCACCTCAGGCTCAGAGAAGGCCCCCAAGGCCGTGCCCCTCACCCACCGCAACATCCTGAGCAACATCGAAGCAGCCCTCGCAGGCTTCCACCTGACCAATGACGATGTGCTGATCGGGTTTCTCCCGTGTTTCCACAGCTTCGGGCTGACCGTGACGACCGTGCTGCCGATCCTGTCCGGCGGCCGGGTGGTCTATCACCCCGACCCCACCGACGCATCGGCCATCGCCAGGAAGATCGGCATGTACCACGCCACGCTCGTGATTGCCACGCCCACGTTCATCTCCTACATCCTGGACAAAGCTCGCGGCAACGATCTGGCGTCAGTCCGTCTGCTGGTGGCCGGGGCGGAGAAATGCCCCGACACAGTCTTCGCCAAGGCGGAGCTACGAGCGCCGCATGCAACGGTGATCGAGGGATACGGCATCACCGAGTGCTCGCCCGTCGTCGCCGTGAACCGTGAAGAGAACCACAAGAAGGGCTCGATCGGTCTGCCACTGAACGGCGTGCAGGTCCGCGTGGTGGATATCGACACCCATTCGCCCCTCGCCCAGGGCCAGACAGGCATGCTGCTGGTGGCCGGTGCGAGCGTTTTCCCCGGCTACATCGGCGGGGATTCGCCCAATCCATTCATCGAGCAGGATGGAATCAAGTGGTATGTGACCGGCGACCTGACCCGGCTGGACGAGGATGGGTTCCTCTGGTTCGCCGGCCGGCTCAAGCGATTTCTCAAGGCCGGCGGCGAGATGATCTCGCTGCCCGCCATCGAAGAACCCTTCGCCTCCAAGTACCCCCCGGGCGACAAGGGGCCCCGCGTGGCGGTGGAAGGGGTCGAAACCCCCAATGGACGCCGCATCGTGCTGTTTGCCACAGAGCCGATCAGTCTCCGCGAAGCCAATGACCTTCTGCACGGCAACGGAATGCGGGGCATCATGCGCCTGGATGAAGTCCGGGTTGTAGAAAGCATTCCCGTCCTGGGTACCGGCAAGACGGACTACAAGCTCCTGCGGCAGTGGGTTCTCGGGTGAGTTTCGCCCCCCTCTCAGTAGTTCGCCCTCGGATCGACGTGCGTGCTGAGACGCCGATCGCCGCCGGAGTTGACCCGCCGATCCAGCTCGCCGTTGAGGCGAACATCGAAATCCTGATTCACGCGCGGGTCGGCCCGCTGATATGTACCGCCACCGGGGCTGAACCCGAATGGATCGGCGCTGCCCTGGGTCCAGAAGTTTTCCCGCACCAGTGGCCCATAATAGAACGCCCGCCACCGCGGATCGTTCGCCGACGCAGGCGTGCCGCTCGTGCTGAGCGTGCTGCCGCTGCCTCCCGAACCGGCCAAGCCGCCCGCGCCCGAAAACCGCCCCGCCGACTGCCGCATCTGGCTCAACGTCCCGCCCTCGCGAAGTAGCGTCTGAGCCTGATCCGGCGTAACGCCAAGCAGGCCAGCAAGGGTCTGCAGCGTCTCGGGCGACGGCACCACCGACGCAGGCGTGCCCGACGGCGTCGCCGCCATCGGCATGCCTCCCGGCGCGAAAGAGGTCATTGGAAACGAACTGGCCGAGATGCCGTTCAGTGGCTCGGAGCCCGGCCGCCGTGCATTCAGCGGCGCGACCACCGACAGAACTCCGAATGTATCCGGCAACGATGCCCCGGACATCACGGACGCCGCAACCTGTGCCCCCGTCATCGCCGATGGCTCGGGCTGTTCCGTCTCTTGCGCACGATCGCCGGCTGCCTTGATTTGATGCGGCACATCGTACTGCGGTGCCGCCTCTTCCGGGTGATGCAGAGCCGCAATCGCGCTGTCCCGAGGCCGCTGACGCGTTGGGCGGGTCGTGGCCGAACCCTGCTCACGCAGTTGTTGCAGGACATCGTCCACCGTCGTCACAGGCAGCGGGCCTGTCGCCTGGGTTGTCGCTTGCGCGGTGCCGGGCGCACGGCGCTGCCTCGCCTGCAGTTCATCAAGCTGGCGATTGAGTTGGAGATACACCCCGAGATTGTGGACATGCAGCACGGCCAGTTCACGGCGAAGTTGGTCCTCGCTAAGTTGCTGGGTCACGGGGTCGGCGGCCTGGTCCCCGCCCTGCTGTATGTATTGGACCGCGGCATGAAACGCGGCATCGTAGGAAAGCCGGCTCACCCGTGTCGTCGGCATCGGATCAGCCGGCCGCCCCTGCTGCTGTCGAAGCACCGCCAGTGCCGCCTCGACATCAGCGGTCTGCTGCTCCAACAGGGACCCCAACGCATCGGTCGCCTGAACCTGCTGACGAAGGGCGTCAGCCTTGGGCGGCCCTGCCGTCGAGAGATGGATCGCCGTCACAAGACCAAACAACGCTGCAGCAAGCTGCCAACGCATCCACCACCTCCATACCCCGCAAACGGCCCCAGCCCTGATGACTATAGGCCGCTCGTCACGGCCAGCCCAACACAACACAACACAACACAACACAACAGCGCAACTTCATAGCGATGCGATGAAGTGGTGCGGGCCGCCTAGACCGCCTATTTCATGCCCATGGCGCGACACTCGTCGCTCCGATAACCTAGATTCACGGCACAGCACTTCCTTGTTCCGCCGGCATCCTCAAGCGTGATCCATCGGCCACCCAATGGGCGGCCGAGGCGGCCTGCCCCACTTTGGCCTGAATCTCGCCTTGGGCCACATCTGTTAGCAGCCGGGTGCAGGTTCTGCTCACTTTCGATTTTCCATCCATCCGCCTATCCTATGGATGGGAAGACTGCGGCCTCGGTCACCGTTGGCCGCAAACGCTGTACAACGCAGCCACAAGAGACCGGTATTACCCGTAAGGAGTAGGTATGAGTAGGAAATCGATCGCGTTTGCTCTCGGCATCGCCACCCTGATGGGTCTTGGATTCAGCGCCGCTGCGGCCTTTACCGAATCGGCCACGACACCTGGAGAGACCGCTCAGCAGGCTGGCCCCATCACAGCAGCAGCAGCGAAACAGGATCCACGCGAGCAGGCCCGCCAGAGCATCGCCGCAGGCCTGAAATACCTCCTATCGCAGCAGAAACCTGACAACACATGGCAGAATCCACACGAGCCTCCGGGTATTACGGCCATCGTGCTCAAAGCCCTGGTTCGGGATCCGAACCTCCGCAATGATGCGCAAGTCAAGCGAGGCTATGAGGCCCTGCTCAAGTTTCAACTGGATTCCGGCGGGATCTACAAGGACGCCCTCGCCAGCTACAACACCGCCATCGCGATCAGCGCCCTGGCGATGGCCGACAATCCTGAGTACAAGCCCGCTATTGTAAAGGCGGTGGCTTATCTTAAGAGTCTGCAATGGACCGATTCGATTCAGGGCCCCAAGGGCGAGAAGGTCGTCGACGCCGCCAATCCCTGGTATGGCGGATGGGGCTATGGCGGCCAGAGCCGCGGCGCCGGTCGGCCGGACCTGAGCAATACCCAGATGGCGATGGATGCCCTCAAAGATGCCGGGTTGCCACCAGATGATCCGGCTTTCAAGGCTGCGGCCAAATTCGTCAGCCGGCTGCAGAATTTCTCTGAAACAAATGACCGACCTTGGGTTGGTAATGATGGTGGGTTTGTTTATGGACCCGCCGACACCGGCACAGGGGAGTCGCTTGCTGGCGAATACACCGATGCGGATGGTAAAAGATTGCTTAGATCCTATGGTTCCATGACCTACGCCGGACTGAAGTCGATGGTGTACGCGGGCTTGACGAAAGAAGACCCCCGCGTAACAGCCGCCTGGGGCTGGATCAGCCACAACTGGACCTTGGATGAGAATCCCGGAATGCGGCTGGGTAAGCCTGAAAATGCGAAGTATGGACTGTATTATTATCTGCAGACGCTCGCCAAGACCTTGGCGGTCTATGGTGACCCGACGATTACCGATCCGCAAGGCATGAAACATAATTGGCCGGCCGAGGTAGTACAGAAGGTGAGTTCGCTGCAACGGCCGGATGGGAGTTGGGCAGGCGACAAGAAATGGTATGAGGACAACCCGGTGCTCGCGACGGCCTATGCCGTTACGGCTTTGCAGGATGCACTGGACGCGATGGGCAAATAGAACAACTGAGTCACCTGAGGCATTGGGCTACCTCCTCCCGATGCCTCTACCTGAGAAGGGCGATCTACCTCCGGTCGCCCTTCCCTATTTTTTGGCATGGCCCGCCGCCTCTTCCGGAGGCTTCACCGCTGTGAAACTGCGGTACAGCAGCACGTCATAGATGATCTTCATCCCCCCGGCGATAAAGAAGATCGACGACATGGTCGCAGGACTGGATAGCAGTCTTCCAGCCAGGCTCGGTGCCAGCATGGCCCCGACGCTCCGGGCGACGCCGGTCACGCCGGCCGCCGCCGAACGCTCATCCGGGTCGACCACCGCCATCGTATAGGACTGCCGCGTCGGCACATCCATCTGGCTGATGCTGAACCGCACCCACAGCAGAATCACCGCAAGTTGTACGTTGGGCATGAACGGTACCAGCATCAGCAGGATGTTGGATGGCAGATGCGTAAAAACCATCGTGTTGATCAGCCCGATACGACTGGCCAGCCAGGAAGCCGATAGCGCTGACACCGCGGCCAGCACGTTGGCACCGAAGAAGATGTTGCCAAGCCAGGCGTCGGTAGTCTGATACTTCGATTTGAACCACAGGCTGAGAAAGGTCATCACCACAAAGCCGCCACCAAAAGCGTCGATCGCGAAGAATGACGAGAGTTTGAAGATCACGCCGCGCGACTTGTGCAATCCCAGCAGCGTGTTTGGCTTAACCTGTGCGGGCTTCGCCTCCACATGAGGCGAGAGCATCATGAACACGCCCGCCATCGCCAGACCGAGGATGCCATAGCCCACGACAATCCACTGATAGCTCTCAAGTGGTGTTCTCCCGCGCAGTTGCAGTTGGTGCGCCAAATGACCCGCCGCCAGTGCCCCGACCGCGGTGGCGAGAGTCCCGACCAGGTTATACCAGGCGAATACCGAAGTTCGTCGCTCCCCGCTCACAACATGCGATAGGCTGGCCTGCTCCACCGCCAGGAACGGTCCCACCTCATAGCCGCTCGGACTGATCACGCCAATAGTGGCGGCCAGCACCAGCAGAAGTGAGTTGCCCGTCATGGCAAACACAATGCTCGCCAGCAGCATCAGGGCGGCGCCGATCAGCAGCGTCTTTCGGCGGCCGAATCGATCCGCAGCCGTCGTGAGCCACAACGAGATGACGGTATCGCCCAGAAGCGTCATGGTCACGAGAAAGCCGATCCACGTATCGGAATGGCCCCGCTCCCTCAGGTACAGGCCCAGCACCACGGCCAGGAAGCCGTAGGCAAACATGCGGATGGCCCGGCCGATGAACAGAAGCACACGGTCCCGAGCGACGTAGGTAAGCTCCGTATCAGGCATGAGTGCCATTCTCGCCTGAATTTAAACCGAGGCAAGCATCTTCGTGCGACGTGGTCTTCTGGTCGCCACCCGAGCCGTTCATTTCCAGATGCCGGGAATAGCGGTGCCGCAATCCGGACACGTGCCTTGCGCGGTGATACGGACCTCATGGACATGGAAGCCGTGACGGCGGATCAGCGTCGAAGCGCACTGATGGCAACGGGTATCCTCCCACCCATCGATCTGGCCGGTAAGATTGCCAAGGTAGATGTATTTCACCCCCGCTTTGACGCCGATGTCGGCCGCCGCGAGCAGGTCGCTCGCGCGCGTGGCACGGGTCGTCGCCATCTTGTAGTCCGGATGAAACGCCGTAATGTGCCACGGCATCAGCGGGTCAACCGACGCCAGAAACCCGGCCATTCGGCGCAGTTCCTCGGGACTGTCATTGAAACCCGGCACCAGCAGCGTGACGATCTCCACCCAGAATCCACGCTGCTTTGCCATGCGGATGCCATTGGTGATGTTGTCCAGGACCGTGCCGAGTTCGCGGTAGTGGCGGTCGTCGAAACTCTTCAGGTCGATCTTGTACGCGTCCACCCACGGGCGCAGGAAATCCAGCACCTCCGGCGTCGCATTGCCGTTGGAGACGTACGCGCAGCGAAGCTTCTGCTGTTTCGCCAGACGGAAGACCGCTACAGCCCACTCGCTGGTGATCAGCGGTTCGTTGTAGCTTGAAGCGATAGCCGGCGCTCCGCGATCGGTCGCGATCCGCACGATTTCCGCGGCATCACATCGCTGCACCTGGCTGGCAGCCTGGGGATCTCGCAGCACCTGGCTGCTGATCCAGTTCTGGCAATAGGAGCAATGCAGGTCGCACCCCAGCATGCCGAACGTGACGACGTCCGAACCCGGCAGCATGTGGAAGAACGGCTTCTTCTCAATGGGGTCGCACGCCACGCCGTTGACATAACCGAACGGAACGTGCAGCACGCCTTCCTGATTGAAGCGGACTTTGCACACCCCCGCCTTGCCCGGCCGTACCATGCACCGTTGCCCGCACGCAAAACAGCGTATGCTCCCGTCGGCCTGTCGGTGAATCAGGCGCTCGTCCGCAGGCGCTGTCAGCTTCCTCATCGCGTCTTGCAGCGGCGTTCTCTCGCTATCGGCGTGTTCCTCTTGTGGCAGGCTCATGAAGTCGCCGCCGATCGTTCAGATCGCTGGCAGTAGACCCACACATTGGACTGAACCAGTCACCCCTGCTCAACACAGTTTGATTTGAGGCCGTCCCCGGAGTCAGCGCAGCAGTGCCGGAAACCGACTCAAGACCAGCCGGCCCCGACGTTGCACCACACGCCCGCTGACGCCTGCGGCGAAGTCCACGCCACCAGGGTTACGCTGGGCTGTGAGTCCGCGAAGCCGCCCAACGGCCTCTGGCGCCCTGCCGGAAGCAGGTCAGCCGACTGAGACAGGCTGGCCATCGCATCGAGAGAGGTCGCATCGGACAATGGCGTACCCAGCCACAGCAGCAGGCAACAAAAGGTTTTGAGTACCCACCCGACCAAACCTGTGCGCTGCGGCTGCACCGCAATCCCCTCAATCCGCGCTCCCACACGGAACTTCCCTTGGTCGAGCATGCGCACATGTGTTGCCGTACACATGCATTTGACTGGTTGCCCGCCCGGAGGAACGAATCGCACGACGAACCTGTCGCCAACGGACATGGACTTGTAGACGATAAGCCCCAGGGCAACCCGCGACCGTTCGCAAACGGTGCCCGCGATTGACGCGCCCGCCGGTCCGCCTACCATCGATACTTCCGCATCCCATCCGCCGTCTTCCGATCCGGTCCCCACCGCGCCATGCGTCGCGCCGGACGACATCATGCCGGAGGCGCCGCTGACCAGCGGCAAACGCGACGACGCCTTGTACTCACTGGTAAACTCGACGCCCACGCGATACTGCCCGTGGGTTGTCAGACGCGATTGCCGCACCGTACACAGTATGGCGAATGTGTTGCCACCGACGCGAGGCAACTCGATCACAAGTTGCTGCCCATTGTGCGACGTCACGTCGTCAACAAGGCACACGCCTGCTGCAGAGAGGTTCACCAGCGTCACCGTACGGGGCCGAACCTGAAGAATGCCCGCTGGGTAGACGGTGACCTCTGCCTGGGCAGGAAAACGATGACACCGACGACGATACAACTCGTCTGTCTCTGGTGGGCCAACCCCCAGAGTCATGCAGGCTTCTTCAAAGATTTCATCTGGCAAACGCATCAATTCTCCATGCACAGCCCTTCAAGTCGCCGCGTCCAGATACAACCGCGGCTGAGCTTGCCTAATTCCATCACTGTCATCGCTGGTGATTATGCGCCGTTCAGTTGAGTTTGTCACGTATAAAAGCGGCCGCGTCACCGCAAGAGTCCGCTATATCACCCGCCTATGCTGCGAAAGACGACCGCAGCCACTGCAGTTCAGGCCCATTTACTGCCATCCGCGCTCAGCGCCGCGGCTTGCAGAACGCCTGTTCCAGCAGCACTATGGCAAACCGCACGTCTCCGGTGCGATTATCGCCAGTTTCTCGCTCGATTGCCAGCACATTCTTGTAGCCCACCGCAGACAGCGATTCAGCTAACCGCTGCGCATCCACCTGCCCCGTGCCAAACGGCACTTCCTGCCCCCACTCCACCCCTGGCCGCTCAGAGCCGATAGCGTCTTTGATATGAACATGGCGGATATGGCGCCCCAGGATACCAACGGCGTCGAACGGATCCCCTGCCCCGTAGAGGATCATGTTGGCAGGATCGAAGTTCACGGCGATGTTCGGCCGCCCCACGTCACTCATGAACTGCAGCAGTTCGCGTGCGCGCTCCTGCCCTGTCTCCATCAACAGGTCGCACTGGCGTTCGGCAAACAGGTCGGCCACCTCGCGGACGCGCTCCACCGTGGCGGGATAGCCTTCCTCGCTGCTGCCCGGCACAAAACCGATGTGCGTGGAAATCATGCCTATCCTCAACTCGGACGCAACGCCCAGGCACAACTCGACCCAGTGTCGTCGTCTGCCCCACTCGGCGTCAGGCGAGAAGCCGCCCGTGCGGCGAATCGAAGCGATTGAGGTGTAGTCCTCCCCATCGAAGCCGATCATTCCGGCAGTGAACTCCAGCCCTGAGGCCTTCCATTGCGTGATCGCCTCACGTCGCTCCAGGCCCTCCTCCCTCGCAAGAGGGGCTAATGCGAGATGCACATGGGCAAGCCCCAACGCCTTCACCTGCTCCACGGTCTGCCCCACCGACCGGCCGCGAAGAGACCAGTCGCACACTGCGATCATTCGACCCGCAATTTTCATGTTGTTTCGCCTACAGAACGGGTTCGCACCGGATCTTACCATCTTTTGTTTGTCAGAGCACCCCAACCGCCCCCCCACCCAGCCTTGCAGAACAAACGTGGTGTAGACGGACGAAGAGGAAAGCGAGGCATCGCGGTGGCGACCGGTGCGCAGCAAAGAGTATCTTCGCCGGTCAAGGAGTGCGAAGACGTTGGGCAGAATGGCTGGAGGGACTCTGGAAGGCAGCCGCAGCTCAGGCAGATCGCTTCAAGCGGAGCTCAGGCGAATCTGCATCCTGCCGCAGAGGGCCGGATCGTCGGCCCACGGTTCGATGAGTTCAAAGCGCAGGCTTTCGGCCAACCGACGGGCCAGAGCTTTGAACGAGCCGTACACTTTGCGCACGTTTCCCAGCAGATTCCCACGCTCCAGAAGTTGCATCAG
>JBBQTU010000036.1:0-23446 GCA_038213005.1 Tepidisphaerales bacterium
CCAGACAATACGTTCGTATGCGACATCGGCAAGAGCGTGCATGGTCAATCAACGCCGCAATCGCTGGCTCAAGTGGGGCAGGCCCGACGTCGCGCGACCAACCGGGGGACTTACGTCCCCCGCTCACGGGTTCCGGGCAAGCACGAAATACCAAGCGCGAAACAGGCATTGGGATAACATGGGCGATGGGAAAAAGGGAGGCATCTGCGAGGCGCTGACAGGGGGCCTGCCCCGGGCCGCTTGTGAGCATCGAGAACAGATCTGGGGGGTTCGCCGGTGATGCTGGCCACGTGGACGGAGAGCCGGCGCGGCCAGTTATGCCGGGATTCAGCCCAGGCTGCCATGCGGTGTCTGGCGGCGATATAGCCAAGTTGGTGTGCCGGGTGTTCAGGAGCAGGCCGGTCCACCAGGGCGAGATGCTGCGCAGGCGGCCTGCCTACTGTAGACTGGCGATCGCGGAGGATGGGGCGCCGGCGCGGAGGCTCAGATGCTGACCTGTTCCAGTCCGCGTTTGTGTGCCCCGGCCAGGTCTGAACCGTCTTACGCCGCATCGGGCTCCACCAGAAATTCCTCTTCGTCCATGTACGGCCGGCTTCTGCGACCGGTGAGCGAGACGATCTTGCCGGCTAAGAGCCCGGCCGCCAGCGCAATCACCATCGCGATGCCGATGCCTTTGAGCTGTGCGCCCTGGGCGATGCCGCTGACCGCGAACACGGCCGCCAGGCCACCCAGCAGGCCGGGCAGGCCGTGCAGATAGAGAACGCCGCAACTGTCTACCTTCCCTATCCGCCCCTGCAGCCGGGGCTGCAGCACGGCGAAGCCAAAGGTCGAGAGAGCGCCGGCCAGGATGCCGATGCCAAACGCCGTGGCCGGGCCGATCTTGTCGCAGGTGGAACCAATGGCGACCCCGCCGGCCAGGGCCGCGTTGGCCATGTCGGCGATGGCGATCTTCTTGCGGAAGCCCACCGACGCCACGTAGGTTGCCAGTGTGCTGGCACACAGGGCCAGGACCACATTCACGGCCGTGCGGGGAACATCAACCGGGGCGACCAGTGCCGAGCAGAAGCTTGGCCAGAACACCCAGAGCACCATGCTGCCGACCATCGAGAAGCGGTCGCTGGTGGCATCCGCCTCGATGGGGGTTGCAAACTCTCTGGTGGTGGTAAGCGAAACGATGGCAGCCAGCCCGAACAGCGCGCCAAAGGCGTGGATCACGATCGAGCCGCCGGTGTCGACGAACAGGCCGGCCGGGATCAGCCCCAGGCCGCCGCCCTGCACGATCCACTCGTTCACCGCGTAGGCGGGCACGAAAAGCAGCCCCAGAAGCAGGTACTGCATCATCTTCAGCCGGCCAAGGACCGCACCAGCGCAGATCAGCAGACTCGCAGCCGCGAACTCCGCAAGGATCAGGCTGTCGATGTCGGCGCTGGAGGCGCCGAGGATGCCCAGCTTGTTCTTCAGGAAGTACATCGGGATCGCCAGGCTCACCAGCAGATAGGTCGCCGTGGCGGCCGACCGGCCGTACCGCTTCACGAACACCATCAGAAACCCGAAGCCCACCAGGAGCATCGCCAGGATATGGATGGCACGGTTGTATTTCTGAACATCCACCAGGTCCGTAAACGTGGCGGCCGGCGCGGCCTCCGCAGCCCAGCTTGTGCCGACAAAAACCACCACGGCGATCAGCGAGAGGAGTGCGAGATAGGATCGTTTCACAGAGTTGCTGCCTTTCTTAGTCAGTGCGTAGGTGGAAGCGTACCCGTGACTCGCCGATGGGCAAAGCAATCTTTCCCGATTTTCTGTCGGCGCTTATGCCTGGAAAACAGGCAGAGCCGGGCGTGCACGATGGAGGGGACGATGTGGCCCACTGATGAGGGGTCGCACCGGGTCTCGGGAACCTTTTTGTTCGCGCGGCATCCAATCCCGTGAACGACATTCTTTAACGGGAGACCCACATGTGGAATCGACGTGATCTGGCGTGCATGGGCGTCTGGACGGCCGGGACGATGGCAACCACCCTCGCCCTGTTCTGGAATGGCGCCGCCGTCGCCGACGACCCGATTCCCAACCGCGTGGTGATCGCCACGCCCACGCTCGCGGCGAAGGACTACCAGTTCTCCGTCCGCCTGCCCGACCAGGCCAAGGACGCCCCGAGCGACGGGCTGGTCCGACGCCTCCCGGCCGGCAAGCTGCCCAAACTGCAACTACTGGCCGCCAGCACCGGCGTAAACAGCGCGCCGATCCACTGGAAGGCAGAGGTCCAGGTAAGCGAGCAGCGCGATCTCATGTCGCGAGTTGAGCCTCAAGCCCGGCGATGAGATGACCTCGTGGTCCCGAGATCGCTGGGTCCCGCTTCTGCCGATGACTCCGAAGGACCGGGTGACGCTCCTGCCTCCCCGCGGTGAATCCCAGCAGGAAGCCTGGCCCCAGCGGGCGGGCGATTCTCAGATCGCCGGCAACATGGCGGCCGCCTGCCCGGGGCAATTCGCATTTCGCCGCAGCGACCTGCTCTTTGACGGCGGCGATTTCATCGCCGATGGACGCTTCGTCTTCGTCTCCCCGGCCGTCCTGTCGCGCAATATCCAGCACACCGTCAGCGACGAGGCCCAACTGCGGGCAGTGCTGCAGCGTGAACTTGGCCGCGAGGTGATCCTGATGCCGGGGGCCCCCGACCACCACGTCGGCATGTTCATGATGTCCGCCGGCGACGGCGGGATGGTGATCGCCGACCCGAGCCTGGCCCGGCCGCTCTTCGCCGCCGATGCTGCCTCGGCGCACGTGCTCGCCGGCGGCGCCAATTTCTCGCCAGCCACCCAGAAACGCTTCGACTCCGTCGCCGCCGTCGCCACCGCCTGCGGATATCGCGTCACCCGCATCCCGGTCGTCACCGCAGCCGAAGGCAAGATGTACCTCACCTACGTCAACGTGATCCTCGACCAGCAGGCCGGCCACCGCATCGTCTACATGCCCACCTTCACCGACCAGCCGCGCCTGAACGCCGCCGCCACCGGCGTCTGGAAATCCCTCGGCTACGAAGTCCGTCCGATCGACTGCACCACCGTCTTCCCGCGCGGCGGCACCCTGCACTGCCTGGCCAACGTCGTCACCCGCGCGGCGGAATGAACCGCAGCCCACTGCGCGCATCATCGCGATCCCGTAGAAGCGACTCTGTAGTCGCTTTCACCCGGCGCGATCGGCGTGCCGGTTTTTCCGGGCGGCCTGGCGATGTGAAGATCGGCCGCCCCATTGAGCCGCAGCGGAGTAAGGACTCGCTGTCGCGAGGCGGAAATTGCTACAAGCGAGGGCGCATGTGCCACGGGTGCGCTGCTGCTCAATGGGGCTGGATTTCTGAGTTGCCCGGAAAAACTGGCACACCCGGCGCGATCGGCTCTTCCCCCCTCTCCACTTCCCACCCACGCCCGCCCGGTTACACTGCCCTCCCATGCTCACCCACACTTTCTGCCATGTCCCCGGCATCACCCCGGCCGCCGAACACCGCCTCTGGTCCGCCGGCCTCCACCGCTGGGATCAGTGCACCACCGCCCAAACCCTGCCTCTTCCTCCCAGCCGCCGCCAACGCCTCTCCCAGGGCCTCGCCGAATCCCCCGGCCAACTCACCGCACGCAACGCCCGCTACTTCGCCGACCGCCTCCCGTCCAAAGAGCAGTGGCGACTCTTCTCCCACTTCCGCGATTCGGTCGCCTACCTCGACATCGAAACCACAGGCCTCAGCCCCGGCTCCAGCCACGTCACCACCATCGCCTTCTATGATGGCAAGACCATCCGCCACTACGTCCACGGCCAGAACCTCGACCAGTTTGCCCACGACATTGCCGACTACAAGCTGATCGTCACCTACAACGGCAAGTGCTTTGATGTCCCCTTCATCGCCGCCAACCTCGGCGTCCATCTCCAGCAGGCCCACATCGACCTGCGCTACGTCCTCAAGAGCCTCGGCTACGGCGGCGGCCTCAAAGGCTGCGAAAAACAGCTCGGCCTCCACCGCGGCGAGCTGGAAGATGTCGACGGCTTCTTTGCCGTGATCCTGTGGAACGACTACATCCGCACCGGCCAGGCCAAATCGCTGGAAACCCTCCTGGCCTACAACATTCAGGACGTGGTCAACCTCGAAACTCTTCTGGTCATGGCCTACAACCTCAAGACCGCCCAGACCCCGCTGACCGATCTGGCCCAACTGCCCCTCCCGGCCGGCCCGGCTCTGCCCTTCCAACCCGACCCCGCCACCATCGCCCGCCTCCGCCACCACGACATGTGGAGCTACCGCCGCTGGTGCGCGCGACGATCAACGGTGCTCGTTCTTGATGAAGCCGCGCAAAGCAGGGAACCGTTGTCCCTTTACTTCCCAACCAACTCAAAGCACGCGCCCTCAACATCGCTGCGGGCATAGATCTTCCCGTCCGACACCGCGTCGGCCGTCCAGTTCTTCCCCTGGAACTCCGCCACGCGGCCAAGTTCCTTGTACGCCGCAGGATCGGCCGCCACCAGCACCAGCTCGCCCTTGGGCGTGTGAACCAGCAGCTTGTCGCCCAGCCGGGTAATCCCGCCCTGGCTGCCGAAGCCTGCCTCGCTCCACTTCACGTCGCCCGTCTCGATATCCACGCACGCCAGCGGGCCCTTGCCGTCGTTATGTCCAAACAGACCGTAGACATACCCGTCGAGATACACTGGGGTGGACCAGTGGTTGCCCAGCTTGTTGCCCGCCGTCGCCCAGAGCTTGGTCGCCGTCCACGTGTCGCCGTCCTTGCTCACCCGGCACGCCGCCGCGCCCACCCCATACGCCGCCGAGCAGTACACCACATCGCCATTCTTCCCGCCCACGATCGGCGACGCCGCCGTGGAGACCTTGTACGGATGCGCAAATCGCCACAGCACCTTGCCGGTTGCCGGCTCCACGCTCACCAGCCCGCTGGCCATGAAACAGATCACCTGCTTGGTGCCCGCGATCGTCGCGATGGTCGGCGTCGCATGGGTGAACTTCTCATCGGTCGCCGCCCATGCCAGTTTGCCGCTGGTCTTATCAAATGCCAGGATCCCGTTGCCCTTGCCCCCGCCCACCACAATCACCAGCCCATCCACGACGATCGGCGAAGCGGCGCTGCCCCAGCCGAGATTCCCGCCACCGGCAAACTCGCCCGCGATGTCGTGCTCCCACACCATCTTGCCCGTCGCCAGGTCCAGGCACGCCAGCTTGCGGTTGGTCCCATACACATATACGTGCTTGCCATCGATCGCCGGCGTGCTGCGCGGCCCGTTGCCATTGCCGTCCTTGATCGTCTTGTCCAGCCGAGTCGCCCAGCGTTCCTTGCCCGTCCCGGCGTCCAGGCACGTGACAAACTCATCCTCGCCCCGCTCCACAAACACCAGCGCGCTATCCCCCACCACCGCGAACTGCCCGAACGATGACCCCAGCGGCACCCGCCAAAGCTCCTTCAGACCCTCCACCGTCAGTGTCTCCGGCACCGCCTTGATATCCGCCACACCCTGGTTGTCCGTCCCGCGAAAGCCCGGCCAGTCGGCCAATGCGAACGAACCGACGCCAAGTGCCAGAACCGACACGATACAAACGCGCTTCATCATAAACAGTGCTCCAATAGGGTTCGCGGGGATTATACAGTAGTCATTACCCCGCGAAAGCCGCCCTGTTGCCCTACCTGATTCCCTCCGTCCTCCCGAGCCGAGCCTCAGCGGACCGACATAGCCCCACCGTGGCCCGGCCGCCCCGGCCGGAGCCTTCCGTGGAGCCGGAAAGTCGCTTTGTCACCGCCGGGACGCAGTCCTCGTGGCGGCCGTGCCGCAGTAGCACCCCTCCAATCGCCGTCCCCTCCATCCCGCTCGCGTCTGACCGCGCCGGTACCCAGGATCACCACCGTCCGCCTCGGCCTGCTTGTGAGCGCCCCCAAACGGACAGGTGCCCTCGCAATTGAGCCTCATTAGTCCTCCCCACGCCACCCGCCGCCAGCGCAGCCGCTTTGTCATCTCAGGCCCGCCAAGCGCGCCAGCCTTGCGGGCTGTGACTGTTTATCCCAGCCGTGCCCCCTCGCATCCCGAATCCCGTTGTGTTTGTTTGGTTTTCCTTATTACACCCTTGTTGTATTTTCAGTATATTGCTGCGACAGAATCGTACCATAAATTACGCATTGAGGTAATATAGCAGGTTGGTACGCTCCGACCCACCTTTCGCGTCATCGCCAAGCTGCGTCCGCGTCTCACTCCTTATTTACCGATCATTTTGGCGATAATGAATATCAGAACAGCGCCGCCGAACCCGCCGCCCAGCAGCAGATACAACAGGGAATAACCCGCAGCCGCCAGGGGCAACAAGAGAGGTAGTGTTGTCATAATAGCCTTTCCTGAAAAATAAATCTCCGACCATGCCGCCTCAAAGAGCCGACATCAATCACTGTCGATCGCGCTGACGCGACATCACCGTGCCCAGAACGCATCCGGCGCTGACGGCGATCAGCATCTTCACCGTCTTCGATGCCGAATCGGCCGCGTGCTCAACGTCTTGAAGCTCGTCGCTCATGACTTTCTCGTTGGTCCTCTAAACGTGTCTATGACTGATCACATTTTCCGTCGGCGGCGTCGCCTTGGATTCATGCCACGCCGTCAGCGCCTTGGCTCGAGGCGCTCACCACCGGCAGATCGACCACATGCTCGGCGACGAACCAGGTCTGAAGCTCATTGGTCCGAACCACTTCGCTGATCAGAAGATCGTTCGTGCCGTCATCGCCGGCTTCGTCGGCGCTCTTGGCCGATTCCCGAGATTCGCGCAGCAGGATTTCGTGCGCCTGCAGAAGACGGGAGATTTGCACCGGTACGGTCTCGCGGCCAGTGGGCGGCCGGGGAATACGAGTGGCCTCCGCCACGTCGGGCGCCATCGCAAGACTGATGCCGCCTAGAAGCTGAATCCGCTCGGCGATCGTGTCCACCAGCTCGTTCTGCTCTCCTGCATGTTTATCGAACAGCAGATGAAGCTGGTAAAACGTCGGACCCGCAAGCTGCCAGTGATGCTTTTTGTACAAGTCTCGAAGCGTCATGGTGTCCGCCAGAACCTGGTTGAGTTGTTTCACGCTCTGCGCGCAAACCTTTTCCTCCAGCCCTAGCGGCATATGGACGATTTCGCCATATTTCTGCACCTCTTTGCCGTGTTGGTTGATCATCGGCGTCGCATCCGCTTTGCGGCTTGCGTCGTGTTGCGTACCAGTTGATCCCGTCTGTCGTTTTGTCGTTGCCATGTTCAATTCCTTTTGCGTTGTTGTTCGCCCGGCTTCTTATCGCGATCAGGCCGTTGCCCGGCCCGATCGCGCGGGCGATTGATCCAGTTATCGTATTTAGCGCCAGCACTCTGAACCGCCTTCCACCGATTTGACTCGGCAATTGCGGCCGTGCGGCCAGCACCACGACTCACGGGGTCTGCCGTTCACTATGGGTCACGTTGGTGTCGCCCGTGATGGGATTCTTGGTCACCGTGGTTTCTTCATGTTTGTGGCCGCCCAGAATACCGGTCTTGTCCGTTTCGGTGTGCGATGTTTCGCAACCGGTTGTGTAGACGCCCAGACACAGCACAGAAAGAATCGCCAGAAGTCGCAACGAATTCATCAAATCCTCGCTGAAAAAAGGTTAGAACGTTTACTTGCGTCGCCGTCCGCCAGGCGGCACCACCATCGCATTGGATGGTGGATGGCGGTCCCCCATACTACTTATGATCCTCGGTGTGTTTTTCCTCTTGCACGATGGTCCCATCCGCTTTCTCAGTGACGACCTTTTTGTCGGTCTTCACCGTTCCATCGCTCTTCACCTCAGTCTGCTTCTCAGAAGAGATCTCTCGATCACACCCCGGCAGTACTGAGAAGCCAGCAACAGCCAGTAACAACGACGCGGCAATCACTATCTTTCGCATAGGTCTCCTTTCCGAGTTGGCTTAAAAGCAAATCGGATGCCAGACCCATTCAAAGCGAGCAATAGCCACATTCGCCAGGCGTAGTTTGCTGATCCCGCAGCATACGCAGCCGATTGATCGGCCAAATCGCCTGATTCACTCGTCGCCAACGGGCAGCGCCATCGCCAAGCCGACGCGGCCATTATGTCCGTTCCCCGCTATCGTATTAGCACGAATTGTCACCTTCATCCTCGGTCATGCTGACTGAACGTGGTGGTGATCGCCGCCGGCGCATCGTTGTGATCGTTCTCGCGTAGATGATTAGCTCTAGCGATAGATGTACAAACGATTTGCGAAAACGGAGGTGGCCCGCCAAATGCCCTTGCCCACCGGCCCGGGATGTAAAAGCTACTGTCTAGACCGCGTCAAACGCGGTCTGCATGAAGGCGGGAACAATAGCCGCAGGAGTCACTTTTTTCGGACATGTCGTCAGACGCAATAGACCGCCATCCCCGGCCTCAGGCTTTGCCCTCATCAAGGTGCTGCTGTGGGCTGCGCTGTTTCAGTCGTTCGCCGAGGCGGTGATATAGCCTCTTCTCCTTCCGCCCGACGTTTAGCGGCGTCGCCTATTCATACGTTGGGTTCGAGTACGGACCCATCCTACAAACTAGCAATGCGCCGGCTTCAAGTCTGTGCGGGGAAAGAGGCAAGGAGGAACAGCATCAGGCCAAGTGCCAGGCCGACGTAAAGGCCGAAAAAGTCCAGGATCAGTTCTGCGTTCGTCCGTTGACGGCAGCGATTAAGCGTCGCGGTGATGATGGGCCAGATCACGGCCAGCACCAAGGCTGGAGCGAGGAGACCGAGAAAGAGGCTTTCGGTTTGCGCGAGGCCCAGTAACATCTGCCACGCAAGGCCAAACGCACATCCCCAGAGGACGCTGCGAAGGAGGCTGAGGAGTGCTGGCATGGGGTTCATGGTCAATATTCTTGAGGGCCGGTCTCATTTAACCAGGCCGGCCGTCGCTTGTCCACTTACCCCCTCCCCCAGCGCCGAAGACCTGCGCGTCTGCCCAAGCTCCACCCTGAGCCGAGGCGACATTGGCCCGCCATCTGCCCCGCCGCCGTGCGCTGTGCCGCCCTTACAGGGCTCTTCGTGTCGGAGATCGGTTGACCCAGGGCTGCGCGAGTACGCTCACTCTGGGCTGAGGAATGCCGCCCCGTTGGGGCTTCAAACGTCACTGTACTGACGCCCGCGACCACTACGCCCCGCGCGACCGCAGGTGCGCCACGACCAGGCGGATGGCGTCGTAGGGGACTTCTTCGTTCAGGGCGCGGAAGAGGGAACTGATGCCGGGGGCGTGAGAGGCGCCCATGGCTTCGCGGACGCGGGCGTAGGTCGCGGCGCTGACCCAGGGGCCGATGTCGGCCGGGCGGCGGTCGTAGATGTACTGTTCCAGGTATTGGGCGACCGTGCTGCGGGCGCGCTGGAGGGCCTCGGCCACCTCGTCCAGGGTAGCACCTTGCTCGAAGAGTTCGTCGGCGGCCGGCTTGGCGCCGCCGGTGGTGCGCTTGGGGGGCCGGGCGAGCGCGGGGGCGGCTTCGGCGTAGGGCAGGTCGTCGAACTGGTCGGTGGAGAGGCCGGCCTCCAGGCAATAGGTGGTGATCTGGTCGACGATGGCCTCGCCCCACATCTCGCGCTTTTTCTCGCCGATGCCGGAGATCTGGACGAGCGACTCTTCGCGGGTGGGCCGGGCCTTGGCCAGGTGCATGAGGCTGGCGTCGGTGAGGACGACATAGGGCGGGACGTTGTGCTGGCGGGCAGCATCGCGCCGCCACTTTCGCAGCGCCTCGAACAGGCCCATGTCGGCGCCGGTCCAGTCGGTCTCGGCCTGGCGGGTCTGCTTGGCGAGCTTTTCACGCGGGCGGATGAGTTTTACTTCGCGCTCGCTGCGCAGGACGCGCCAGGATTCGGTGTTGAGCTGGAGCACGGGGAACTCGCCACCCGAGCGCGAGATCAGGCCCTGGTCGAGGATCTGGTAGACGAAGCCCTGGAGGGTTTTCTTGGGCAGGCTCTTCAGCAGGCCGTAGGTGGTGAGTTTCTCGTGGCCGAAGCGGCGGACGTTCTCGGTATCAGCGCCCTGCAGGACATCCACCACCTGGCCGACGCCGAAGCGCTCACGCAGGCGGGCGACGCAGGAGATGACCTTCTGGGCGATGGTGGTGCTTTCGGGGACGACATCGACCTCGTTGAGGCAGACATCGCAGGCACCGCAGTTAGCTTGGTCATACGCCTGGCCGAAGTATTCGGAGAGGGCCTTGTGGCGGCAGACGGCGGAGTTGGAGAAGCTCTCCATGTGGCGCAGCAGTTCAGTCGCGGTGGCGATGACAACAGAAGGATCTTCGGCCGCCTGGGCGGATTTTTCGATCAGGGAGCGCCAGCGGATGCCGTCGGCGGCCGAGTAGAAGAGGACGCACTCGGCCTCGAGGCCATCGCGCCCGGCCCGGCCGGTCTCCTGCTGATAGTGCTCTATCGACTTGGGGATGGTCGTGTGAATCACGCAGCGGACATTGCTGCGGTCGATGCCCATGCCAAAGGCGACGGTCGCGACCACGACGTCCAGGTCTTCCTTGGCGAAGGCTTCCTGGGTGCGATGGCGATCGGCGTTGGCCATGCCGGCGTGATAGAAGGCGGCCTTGACCCCCTTGCTCTTGAGCCACTGGGCCATGGATTCGGTGTCGGCCCGGCTGAGACAGTAGACGATCACAGCCTCATCGGCGTGGCGCTCGATGACCTCGGCCGTCTGGCGCTGGACATCCTCGCGAGGCAGCACGCGGTAGATCAGATTGGCGCGGTCGAACCGCCCCACCAGGATGCTGGGCTGGCGCAGGTTGAGCTGGCGGGCGATATCCTCGCGCACCTGCGGGGTGGCGGTCGCGGTGAAGGCGTGAATGCTGGCGTCGGGGAAACGGTCGCGCAATACCGCGAGCTGGCGATACTCAGGACGGAAGTCGTGCCCCCACTGGCTGATGCAGTGGGCCTCGTCGATGGCGAATCGGCGGACGCCGAGCCGCTGGAGCATCTGCTGGAAGCCGTCCATGACCAAGCGTTCGGGCGAGATGAAAAGCAGTCGCGCCTCGCCGCTCATCAGCGCCGCCTGGGCCTCGCGGCGGGCGGCGGCATCGAGGCCGCTGTGCATGGCGATGGCGGGGTATCCGGCCTCGCGGAGGCCGTCTACTTGGTCTTTCATCAGCGCGATCAGCGGCGAGACGACGACGTCGAGGGAGTCGTTGACCAGTGGCGGCACCTGGTAGCAGAGCGACTTGCCGCCGCCGGTGGGCATGACGACCAGTGAGTCGTGGTGCGAGAGAGCGGCGCTAATGGCGTCGGCCTGCAGCGGGCGGAGGGTGTCAAAGCCCCAGTATTGCCGCAGAATCTCCTTCACGCGCAGGGCGTGAGAGTCAGCGAGCGAAGATTGGCCAGCGACAACAGGAGTCACAAGGGCACAGATTGCCGCTTTGCGGCCGGGAACGCAAGTGAGTGAGGCCGAGCACAACCTGGATTACACAGCGATGGCCGGTCGGAGTCTTCCGCTTGAGGCTTCGAGAAGCAGGCGGGCACCCGCGGCGTCGACGTGGCGCTGGTGCATCACGATGGCGAGCTTCACGTGGCCATCGGACTTGCGAAGGAGTTCGGCGGCCTGGTCGCCGGTGGTGCCGGTGACGGTCTGGATGATGCGGGTGGCGCGGTCCTGCAGTTTCTGGTTGGTGGCGCGGAGGTCGACCATGAGGTTGTCGTAGACCTTGCCGAGCTGCACCATCGAGAGGGTGGTGATCTGGTTGAGTATGAGCTTGGTGGCGGTGCCGGCCTTGAGGCGAGTGGAGCCGGTGACGACTTCAGGCCCGGTGAGCGGGCGAATCACCACGTCGACCGGGGGCTCATTGGGAACCGGCTGCACGCAGGAGAGGAAGATGGTTTTGGCCTGACGCTGCGTAGCGCGGCGGAGGGCGCCGTGGACGAAGGGGGTGGTGCCGCCAGCCGCGATGCCCATGACGACATCGTGCGGGCCGACCTGTTTCTCGTCCACCGCGGCGGCACCGTCTTGGGCTTTGTCTTCCGCGCCTTCCTGGGCGCGGAACATGGCCTGCTCGCCGCCGGCGATGATGCCTTGCACCATCTCCGGGTTACTGCGGAAGGTGGGTGGGCACTCGGAGGCGTCCAGGACGCCGAGGCGGCCGCTGGTGCCGGCACCGACGTAGATGAGCCGACCGGCGTGGGAGAAGGCATGAACCACCAGGCGGACTGCTGCGGCGACTTGCGGCCGCTGCGAGGCGACGGCCTGGATGGCCAGCAGGTCCTGGTGGTTCATGACGTCCAGGGCCTCTTCGATGCCCAGGGCGTCGAGGTTCATCGACGCCGGCAGGCGCTGTTCGGTCAGCAGGTGTGAGCGGTCGTGCATGGGGCAAGAGAATACCCGATTCGCGGGCTCTGCGGGTGGGACCATCCGTTTTTGCACACACCGTGGCACAGCCGCCCTCGGGTGTAGCAACTTCCGCCGGCGAAGCCGCTTCATTATTCATGTGCGAAAAAGCATGGGCACACCCGCCGGTGGCCAGCGGCGTGGATCAGAGCCGTCTGGCAGGTCTGGGGGCGTGGCCGGGGCGTGGGCGTGGGGCTTCGAGTTCGTCGATGATCTGGCGGATGCAGTGGAGGTAGGGGTTGATCGAGACAGCGCGGCGATAACAGTCCAAAGCTCGCGATCGCTGGCCGAGGTGGGCGTAGCAGTGGCCCATGCCGGACCAGGCGCCGAAGTGCATGGGCATGAGCTGCACGGTTTTTTCGCCGTCCTCAACGCTGAGGCGGTAATTCTCCATCAGGTAGCGGGCGAGGGACCGCTGGTTGTAGGCTTCGGCGTAGACGGGGTCGAGACTGATGGCTTCGCAGAAGGCCTCTTCGGCCGCCTCGAACTGCTTGGAATTCATGAGGCGGGTGCCTTCGAGCACTCGCTGGTGGGCCGAGCAGGCACCGGCGCGGAACCAGATGGTCCACAGAGCGTGCTCGGCCATCTGGTTAACCATGGGGTCGCTATCACGAAGCTGGGTGGCCAGGGCCGTGACACAATGCACATCGCCGATCAGCCCGAGGGCGAGGGTTGCGAGCTTGCGGGCGTCATCGTGACCGGAGTCCAACAGGGTTCCGATATCCTGGTCGGACCAGTGCTCATGAAGAAGTTCAGCCAGCTTCTGCGAATTGCGTTCTTCCAGCGGCTTTCGAACCAATGCGACGAACTGCTCGGGATCTATTTTCACCACATGTCCACCGAAACAGTCTAGGCACGTTGGGTCGGCAGTTTCCATTATGGGCAGCGGATATGCCAAATGCCGCCCTGCGGCCAAGATCCGATATTCCCGACGAGGTGGGGTCGTGTCCCGTGGAAGCAGCCCGGCGAAGCGGAGCCGACCGTGCTGGCGGAGTTGTGGTATGGCGTCCAGCGCGCCGCGACCCCAGAACAGCGAAGTCGGCGATGACGCGCTTGCGCCGCAAGCCGTGCCTGACCATCGACGCGGATACGGGCGAAATACTTGGGCGCCTCGCGGCCGAGATGGATCAGCAGGGCCGTCCTTCGCGCCATCGCCTGCATGATCTGTGGATCGCGGCCGCGGCCATCCAGCACGGACACTCTCTCCTGACGCGAAACAAAGCCGACTTTGCCGATATCCCCGGCTTGCGGCTACTGAGCGTATGAGCCTTTGCGCCCGGCGCTGCCGCGTGGGTTGGTGGAGAGCGGCGGCGCCTGGCTCGCCGGAACACGGGGCACCCGGGCTTTTACATTTGGGGAACTCGGCATCGCCTTGTCACCGGCCGTCACGGGGATCGGATGGGACGTTTCGGCTACAGCCTTTGTGCTCCGGGAAGTCTGCTCAAGCCGCGGTCGAAGGTACCCAGCGGGAAGTGGCCAGCGTGACGGGCGACCTCCAGGATCAGGCAATCGGAGAACCCCAGGCCTGGGTACTTGCGATAGTGCCTGACGGCTGCACGCACGACCTCGGGATCCTGCACCACGATCATCTCATGATCCAGTAACGTCTCCACACCGGCGGCTAACTGATCAGGCTTGACGTCGTAGACCGTGTCCAAGACCCAAGCAGATTCCATCAGCACCAGATGCGAGACCCACGCGCCGGGCTGCACAAATCCCTCAGCCGCCGCAACCTGCGTGCTGTCGTCGCGAGTCATCAGGCGGACCAGCACATTGGTGTCAATGGCTCGCATGGCGGCCCCTTAGGTTCTCGCGGATGCCCTCCTTGAGTTGTGCCAGTGTCTTGGCGGCCGGCGGTTTGGCGAACAGGGCTTGATGAAGCTGCTGGAAGCTGTTCTTGCCAGCCCGCCGTACGGTGATGTGGTTGTGTTCTGAAGCCCATTCCAGAACTGACCCAGGAGTCAGGCCCAGACGCCTGCGAATCTCGGCCGGCACCGAGACCTGACCTTGAGCCGTGATGCGCGACTGTGCTAGTTTCATACCCATACATTACCCCGGTAATGAAGCGCATTCAAGGGTGCACAGGCGGGATCAGCCAAATGCCTGTCCATGGGGAATCGGAGGGGACTGATAGGAAATTGGGGTTGTGGTTTCACGGGAGGCGTTCTTGGGAGTCCTGGGGTGAAGGATCTTTGGCCTCGGTTGTTACATTTTTACATTTGGGGAACTCGGCATCGCCTTGTCACCGGCCGTCGCGGGGATAGGATGGGCGTTTTCAGCGGGAGTGTCCTATTAACGGTCGCATCAGTCTCATACATTCTTCGTCCCGTGCATTTCTTCTTGCGGCGGCGGGCGGCGTGGCGGTTCTGCCGACATTATTGAGGGCACAGACACCGGCGAGTGAGCCGACTACGCAGGCGGCGTCGGCTCCGGCGCGGCGGACTCTGGTGCTGCCGCCGGGATTTCAGAAGGTTGAAGGCGGCGGGATGGTGGTGCTGTGCCAGGAGGCGGATGCGGCGTGGATCCGCGAGGCCCTGGCGGTGTACACCCCGGCAACCCGCCCGGCGACGATGCCGGCCGACCTGCTGACGCGAGTGGCCGCCCAGCGCGGGGCGGTGATCGACACGATGCAGAAGGACCTGGGGGTGACGGATCGGGCGCTGCTGGAGCGGCTGTTTGATGACAAGGTGCTGCCTGAGTTGCGGCGCATGGAGAGTTTTCGGCCGGCGGTGTTTTTCCTGGTCACGACCAAGCCGGTGCTGAAGGATCTGATCAAGGGCGAGCAGTGGAGCGACCCGCGGTTTTATTTCAATCGCGTGGCGGATGATGTGATGTTCACCGACGCGATTCCGCTGTCGATGGACAAGCCGATGGACGACACGATCATCCCGGCGCTGTATGAGGAGAGTTGGGGTGTGGCCAAGCGCAAGGAGCACCTGACCGGCACGCTGAAGGGGGTCGATCGAGAGCTGGCGCAGACGATTTCCGGGCGGGCACAGTTTGATTGCCACATGGCGCTGATCGACTTCATGATGAAGGACGTGTTCGGGCCGATGAGTCTGAAACCGGGTCAGCGGTGGCTGGGGCTGGGGGCGGCCGGGGTGTTGTCGTGCGACTATGCCGCCGCGCTGACCGGAGCGGACCGGAGGCAACTGCTGGCGATGCTGCTGGTGGAGGTTCGTCGCAACCCGGTGATGACGTCGAGCATCGACCTGCTGAACCCCGTTGAGGCTTCTTCGATCCGGCGGGAACTGGTCGGGGCGTATGCGGATGCGTTTCGGCGCAAGTCGGTGTATGTGGCGCGCAAGTGGATCGAGAAGAGCGGGCGCGAGTCGGTGGCCCGCGTGCTGACGAGCATGAGCAAAAATCCGCCGGCCGATGGGGTGGCGCTGATGGCGCTGATCAAGGCCGATGGCGGGATCGACCTGACGGCGGATGCGGGGAGAAGATAGCGCGGGCTGCGCCCGCTGGGCAAGCGACTGAGCGACGAAGGGGCGGGCTTGCTGACGCCAGAGGGCTGCGGTCTAGTGTTTTGCCTGGGCAAGTTTGGCCTGGGCGTCGGCGAATTTGGTGCGGGCCGCGGGGGAAAGATTGGGCTCCTGGGCGGCGATCTGGTTGAGAAGACTCTCTGCGTCGGCGAGCTTGCCGAGGTTGATGAGGTTCACGGCCAGGTCGATCTTCTGCTCGGCGTCGGTGGCGGTGATGGCATTGGCGTCCTTGGCGGCCGACACGCCCCGCTCGACGATGTTGGGCCCGTCATCGGACTTGTCGCAGCCCAGGGTGAGGCACAGAGCGAGTAGCGCCAGGGCGAGTCGGTTGATCATGGCACGTAGCCTAACCCGCGGGACGGGCTGGCCGCAACTGAAGAGTTTCGTCCAGTGATTGTCCCAGCGCGGCCGAACCGCAACCAGTTCTAATCTACCACAACGCAACGACGCAACGACGAATACAAGGCAATCGTCGTTGCCGTCGTTGCGTAGTCGCGTCGTGGTGACCATCTCTGGCCGAGCGGAGACAATTTTAACCGATTGTGACGACGATTCGCACAGAGTTTCGGATGGGCGTTGCTGCAATCTGCCGGTCTGTGGATCGGCGCGGCGGCTGCCCGCGGGGTGCGGCCGTTCACGAGCCGAGGCTGGTGAGATAGCCGCTGCAGCAGAACTACGCCACCTGTAGCGTGACCTGGCGGTCGGGGAAACGGGCGATCACGTCCAGTTCGCCGCCCATTGCATTGACGACTCGACGGAGCGTGGTCAGTTGGAAATCGTTCCGGCTCTCCAACTGGGACAGGCTGGATTGCGAGACGCCAAGGGTATGGGCGAGCTGTTTCTGAGTCAGTCCAAGGCTCTTACGGAGCTGACGAAGGATGATCGTCTTGGCCATCGCGTCGGCTCGCCTGTCGATCCGGGCCAGTTCTGCCGTGGAAAAATGCTTCTCAAAGACCTCGTCGATGGGAATGGTTTTCAATGCCATGGTTCACCTCGTGGTCAGGTACTCGAAATACAACCTGTCAGCTTTCTCAATCAAACGTCTATAGAACAGTTTCTCGCTGACGCCGCGTTTGTCGCCGGCTACCAGAATGACAGCGTTGCGTTCAGGGTCGAACGCAAACGCGATTGCGTATCGCCAGACGATTGGCGTTGATGCGAAGCTCTTTCATGTTAGCGAAGCTCGACCCCTTCAGTGTGTCCGCATAGGGCCGCCCAAGCATCGGTCCGGTGCCGCCGAGGATACGCAGGACGTAACGTACGGCGGCCTGCGTCGCTTTGGTCTGCTGGTCGACCCAAGCGTCAAACTCCGATGTTGCGACCATCTTCCACACACCTGATATTATAATACCGAGATCATATTAGTCCAGCGTTATATTCGCGGCTGGCAGGTGCGTCGCGTGTAACCGGGACAAGTTGGGGCCGAGCGGAGCCCTCATGCCAAGTCATCCATTGGACCCTATGTACTTCCCGTCTCGGAGAAGGGGCGCGTGACGGCGGCTTGCATGCCCAAGCTCAGACAGGGCGAGTCATCTCGCAAGCGGTAGTCGCCGTGCGGCGCGTCGATGAAGTAGGTCCTCTCGATCATGGGGCCCCGACTCCTGAGTTTGTCATTTCTATTCAAGCTTTCGATTTTAACGGGACGCGAATCAGTCGCCGGCGACGCAGATGCTTTCGATGCGGAGCTGGCCGGCGGTTTGGTCATTGGGGAAAACGGGTTGCAGAACCAGAGTGTGCTTTCCGGGCGCAAGATTGCCGGCGAGCTCTCGCCAGACAAACAGCCGGCCGGTTCCCAGGTGTTTTACGTTGCAGGGCCAGACTTCCGTGGGCGCGGTCTTGGAATCGGCCTGGTAGAGCAGCGGTTGGCCGTCCACGCTTGCACGGAACGAGAGGCCATTCTCATCGGCCTCGCCAAAGAGGCCGATGAGCGTGCCGCTGAACGCCACGGTCAGGGGCTGGATGATGGCCTTGTCTTTCGAGTCGCACATGGCCAGGTCGCCCATCCAGCGGCTGCTGAGGCCATCAAACCAGAGCGAGGTCCGGTAGGTCTTGGACACCTGCCATCCGGCAGGCAACGCCTGCTCGGCGAGACCGATGCGCTGGCGGTTGCGGTATTGATCGCCGAAGACGGGTTTGTCCGGGACAATGCAGAGGCGCTGCTCGGCGACGGCCTGCTCGAAGCCATCGCGGGCGGCTTCGAAGAACAGCCGGTATCCTGCGTCATCGGGGTGTCCGCCGTCGAAGGGCCAGAGTTGATCCAGTGTCGCCTGGCCGCCCAGGAGACGCCGCTGAATCAGCGGGAAGCAGTCACCGGTGGCGGTGTGGTAGGCGGCGGCAAGCTGCTTGTGGGCCAGGACGCGCGGGATGCCCTCGGGTTTCCAGTCGGCGCCGAAGTTGAACTTGAAACCGAGGAACACCTGCATCACGGGGATGTGCTGGGCGATCAGTTCGCGAAGCAGACACTCATAGCTGGTGAGAGCGGGAAGGTCGCGGCTGAACAGGTCATCGTTGGCGGTGAAGTCCAGCAGCACGAGATCGGGATTGTGTGCCAGGACATCGCGTTGCAGGCGGAACAGACCCAGCTTCGACCCGGTACCGCCGATGGCAGCATCGTGGAATATGAAGGGCGTTTTCGGGTACTTCGTCCGCAGATACTGAGCCATCAGCCCGCGGTAACTGGTGATCTGCGGGTCGCTGGCATTGGCACCCCAGGTGAGGGAGCCACCGAAGAATACGACTGACAGCGGCTCGCCATTGCGGGCCCTACGATCGAAGTCGGCGAAGGACGGTGTTGCGGCCATGGATAAACTCCTGCTCTGAGAGAGGCTTTGTTGCGGTGACTACGGAATATAGCAGGTCAATGGAAGGAGTCGAGGCGACACAGGGCGGGCCCGGGAATCGGGCAAGCACGAAATACGAAGTACGAAATACGAAACACACGCGGAGGCTGGGGGAACTCGAAACAGCAAATGTCGCGCGGCGCGGGCACGGGGCACGTCGCCCGGATTTCTGGGCACGCGCCACCCGATGGCGCATCGGACCGCGCGATTGCGGCGCCGTGCGGGTCTGATACCGTACTGCCATGCCTACTGATTTCCTTGCCATCGCGGAGGCCTGTACGCCCACGCTGCACCGTGAACGCTGCGAGGCGGTGGTCGTCGTGCGCCCTGTCGCGGATGCTTCGGCGTTCCAAGGGTGGCGGATGGAGACGGTCGAGAGGCCCGAGGCGATTGCGCCACGCCTGATGTCGCGCGGGGATTCTTTCGTCCTGGACTTCGGCGTCCATACCGTTGGGCAACTGCAGCTCACCATCATTCCCGAGCCGGCGGCCGATGCACCGACGCGGCTGAAGATCACGCTGGCGGAAACGCCCGCGGAGATCGCCGAGCCGTTTGACCCGTACGACCATTCGCCCGGCAGGCTCAGCCGCTCGTGGTTGCAGGATGAGATCGTCAACATCGACCTGCTGCCGTCGACCATCACACTGCCGCGGCGCTATGCGTTTCGCTACGTGCGGATCGAGATCATCGAAACCGCACCGGCGTACAAGATCCGGTTTGAGAGCATTGTCGCGCAGGCTGTGGGCAGCGCGGATCCGCGATCGCTGAAAGCGCTGCCGGCGACGGCTGGGGCGGAGATGCGGATCATTGACGAAGTAGCGGTTCGGACGCTGGCCAACTGCATGCAGACGGTCTTTGAAGATGGCCCGAAGCGCGACCGGCGGCTGTGGCTGGGCGACCTGCGGCTTCAGGCGCTGGCGAACTATGCGACGTTCAATAACACGCAACTCGTCAAACGATGCCTGGCTCTGTTTGCGGGACTGCGCCGGCCGGACGGGCTGGTGAATGCCGACATGTATGAATATCCCCAGGCGCACATGGGGAACTGCCGCATCCTCGATTACTCCGTGCTGTTCGGGGCGGTGGTGCTGGACTATCTGCAGGCCAGCGGCGATCGGGAGTTTGCCCTGTCGCTGTGGCCGATCGTGGTCCAGCAGCTTGATGTGCTACGCTACGTGAACGCCGACGGGCTGTTTGTCGATCCGGGCGACTGGTGGATCTTCATCGACTGGAGCGAGCCGCTGCACAAGTCCACGGCAATGCATGGGGTGCTGCTCTACGCGATGCAGCAGACGCTGGATCTAGCCCGCGCCTTGGGCAAGGAGGCCGATGTGGCGGGCCTGCCGGGGCAGCTCGACAAGATGCGGCAGGCGGCGCGGGCGCAGCTCTGGGATGGCGCCCGCGGCGTGTTTGTGTCGGGGCCGCAGCGCCAGGTGTCCTGGGCATCGCAGGCGTGGCTGGTGCTTGGACAGGTTGTGGATGCCGAGCAGGGAGCGCAGGTTCTCCGACGGGTCGCGGGTATGAGCGAAGCGGTCTGGCCGGCCGGGCCGTATCTGTATCATCATGTCGTGCATGCCATGCTGCTTTGCGGGATGCATGATGAGGCCACGAAGCTGATGCACGACTACTGGGGCGCGATGGTGCAGCGCGGGGCGACCACGTTCTGGGAAGTGTTTGATCCGACGAACGATCATCTTTCTCCCTATAAGAACCATCTGATCAACAGCTACTGCCACGCGTGGAGTTGCACGCCCACGTGGTTTATCCGCAAGTGGTTGGTCTGAGGTGGCGGCAAACGGGCCTCTCGTGTAATGGCTGGGGCCGGCGTGCGGCGAGCTTTTGTGGCTGGGGTTTTGTGCTTGGGGTTTGGCGGCCGGATCGGCTAATGTCTTGTGGCGATGTCCATCGAGCTTTCACAACCTGGGGCCGAGTTCAACCCTGAGCCGGATCGGCGAGGCCGGATCGAAGAGCCGCTGCCGGTCCGCCTGGTTGCTGTGGCGGACATGCGGCTTCCCACGCCGCCCGGGATTGATGCGCTATTGGATCGGCTCTATGTCGAGCTGCTGGGATTCGTGCGGAATCCTGGGGCCGGCGTGATTGCTTACAACGCCGATAATTTCCGCCTGATCTTCGATCTTGTCGATGAGCTGCCGGTTCAGCGAGCCGGGTTGCGGGCGGCCGGCATCGAGGTGCAGTCGCTGGGGGGCACCGAGCGGAAGCTCATCGACGCGGAGATCGAATACAAACGCCGGCGAGGGATGACGCCGGGCGAGGAAATACTCTGCCTGCACGATCCGGCCGGGAACGCACTGGAGCTTGTCCAGCGGCGCGAGGTGGGCTGAGTGGGCCGTGGCGTAAGTTCGGTGACGTATTTGCACGCAAAGCAGGGCAAGCGGGGAAGGGAGCCCCCCCTCCCTAGCCCTCCCCCACGGGGAGGGGACAGAAGGCCTGCGTGCGTCACCTTATTTGTGCCGGTGACCACTCAGCCCGCCCCGCCTCAGCGTGCAGGAACCGTGGTTGCTGGTGCGGCCGTCATCGTGGCCGGGGTAGGCGCGGGCGCGAGTGCGGGCACCGCGGCAGCGACCGGCGCTGCCGCCTGCGTCACCGGCGGGCGCACGAAGTGCATTAGCGGCCCGTCGGAATCATCGAAGAGCATTAGAACGCCGGTCCAGGATTGAAGTGCCAGGCCCAGGACGAGCAGGGTCGTGATGATGCCCATCATGAATCGCCGACGCGGGAACCAGCGCATCATCAGGGCGAGCAAGAGGATCAGGAGGATCAGGGCCGCGGCGGTGTTGGCGTGCAGGACGGTGCGCCAGTGGTCCTCGTGGCGCTGCTGACTCAGATAATGCAGCAGCGCGCCAGGGGCCCACTGGCCGATGATCCAGAGCCCGGCGGCGGCGGCCATGATCGTCACGATGCCGCTGAGGACCCAGAACCGGGCGGGGTAAAGCATGGGGATGTTCAGGAAGTTCGTATTGCCGCGGTCGGCGGCGGGCTTGAGGCCGGCGGCGGTGGCCTTGGTCTCGGCCATCTGGTTTTCCCAGGCGATGGCGGACCGGCGAACCGAGAGGGCCAGGGAGGTGCCGATCAGGGCGATGGCGACACCGACCAACAGGAGATGCAGCTCGACGGGATCGATCAGGACGGCCAGTCGTTCCAGCCAGGTCGCATTGGGGTCGACCGGCGGCGGGGATGCCAGACCCACGGCGGTGGCGTGTTTGTAGACCAGTTCGCCGCCTTCATGGGCACCGACGACGAGCAGCGAGACACAGACCAGCAGAATGGCCATCCCCAGCAGGTAGATCCGAGAGCGGGCATGATCGGCGCTGCCGAGCCAGACGATGATGGAGACCAGCAGGGCAATCGAGGCCCCGACCATGAGGGACAAGTGACTGGAGAGGACCTCCCAATGAGCCGGCGTCCATTTGCTCTGGGCGACGGCCTCGTACCAGGGGCCCTCCATCACGCCCGGGGCGGCGGTCTGGCGAAGGGCATAGAGGCCGGTGGTCAGAGCGGGGATGCAGGCCAGGGTGCCCAGGACGATCATCCAGTGCCCGGCGGTGCGGACGCCGCTGCGTCGCCAGAAGAAGCCGAAGACCTCAATGAACACGCCCAGCGTCAGTAGGGCGATGGGGTAGTGCACGAGAACGGCGTGGAGATTGGGTTGTATAAGCGGTCCAGTCACGAGAGGCTCCTGAGAGTTAGGTCTGGCTGATGGGCCAGTTGTCCATAGAGGATAACTCGCGGCGCGGGGCTGTCTAGCTGTAAAGGCGGCTGGAAATGCTGAATGATGAATGCGGACCAGCACATCCAAAAACGTAGTCCTTCTATCTCTAAGGGTGAGTTGGAGGGGTTCTGAAATGGCAAGTGATGATTTAGCATGGGGTTAAGAATTTTCAATATCTTTCTGGATTTTTTTGAGCGGACTTTCGGTGAAAAACGTGCGTTGTCTAATTTATTGCGCATATTTGTCGTATGTGGGCGATGGAACGAGGGGGGAGGTCCGGTAGTCCGTAACGGACTGCCGGGCGGGGCTGTGATACGCCACCCCTGGAGATGCGAAGGCACCTGCGCCACTCGTAAGATCAGGACGATCAACCGCCCGTCGTGAATTTCATAGACGAGGCGATACTCGCCTACTCATCTTCTTCGAGCCGCCTCAGTCGCGAAATGTCCGGCGAGCGCGGTGACGAATGTCTTCAGGCTCGTCATCTCCGAGAGGTCTCTGAAGTCTCCGGAGTTTGCTGCATCACGCGGCGATGCGATGACTGAAGCGGTCGCGTTTCTTCGCCGGCGGGGGGCGATTGGATTCACACAGACTTTCACAGCGCGGCCGGGCCGGGGCCAAAGAATACAGGAACGGCGGATTGCGCGGATATCGCGGATAGGAAGGGAATTGGCATTTATCCGCGTACATCGGCGTAATCCGCGGTCATACCCTTCGCGACAGGATTCACGCAGGGGTCGAGGATTCTGAGGGACGGTGGCATGGATTCCAGACGACCGTATTCGTTTTTAAGCCGCGGCAGGTCCTCGCTCCTCGCGGAGGGGCCGCAGCCCCGCTTCTCTTGAGCCTGCTGGGGGGCTACACTAACCTGTCATGATGGAAATTCGGCGAGGCACCAGGGAACGCATGGATCTGAACGGGAAGCTGCCCGGGATTGTTGACGAGATCGTCAAGAGCGTCGTGGCCGAGCCGCGCACGCAGCACCTGAGCCGTATCTATCTGCCCAGT
>JBBQTU010000037.1:0-23231 GCA_038213005.1 Tepidisphaerales bacterium
TCGCCAACGCGTTGTCCAGCCAGTGCTCCGCCTCAGTGCCAGATGCGCTCTCCTTCTCACATCCAACCAGCACTAGTAACCCTGTCATCAACAGCACTACACGGTATGTTGCGGGAGAGTCAAACATTCCTGCTCCTTAGGTCCGCATCGGAGGGCCAAGCCACGTACGCCCTCTCAAGCGGGGCAGTCTGCGCCGATGAATCTCGGCGCAAGCTTCCGCGTCGCTATGCACGAAGACTACCGAGGCTCCAATTGGCGGCGATAATGTTATTCATGTTGACCTCAACCTCATAGATGTGGCCCGCATTGCCAAGCGTGGGATATCCCGCCTGTACGGCCGCCGCTGGAGTGGCAAATGCGTCCGATCCGCCATATCGGTAGTCAATGATGTCAGAAAGTGTGCCGACGACCTTTATCTGCGTCAGTTGCAGATCGGAATAGTCGTCTTCCGGCCCAACCACATGGTGTAGTTCGCGGTGCATTTTGAAGTACACCGTCATCCCCGAAAGCCCAGCATGGCCAAGGGCATAATGCAGATCCGATAGACCGGTGAAGTTGATTGAGTTAGCAGCCTTACCGTCGCTCTCCAGCAGCGTATACCCTCCTACCCAATCTGAGTCTGCGCCGACCGCCGGGGCATGAGCCCTCAGATCCTCATAGTTGGCATCGAAGGTATTCCAGATCAGAGCGTCCATCTGCGGTGATGCGACGATGTCTTGCGGCAGAGCAGACGTACTGTTTGAAGCGAATACAGCCTTCTTGGCATTTCCCTGGACATTAACGAAGTTAGCTCCCACGTGGTGATCCAGCCGCACATCCGAGGAGGCAATAGTCGTACTCACGTTTGTCGCGCCGCTGAGGCCCTGATTCGTGACGAAGCAATACACAAAATTGGCGGCATGCGGGCAACCTACCAAGCTGCCTCCGGTGTAGGTGCGTCCGAGTGCAGAGACAGCTTGGTCGTATTGGTATTGGTCAACAATCTTGAACTGGTGCGGGTCCTTAGCTGCCACCTCTTCTCCCTGCAGTTTACCGTCGCCATTGTAGTCAAAGCCAAACTCGATCTCTGCGTCGGTTGCATAGTCAGCACCTATGTGTGTCCCGGGTGAATTGGCATGCATAGATACCTGGTTACCACTCCACGATGCCGTTGCGATGTTGCGCGCGGCTGTAGCTGGAATAGTTTGCGAAACTGGCCGTCTGAAGTTCGCGCAGCGGCTGTTTGTCGATGGCGATGGCCGCATCGTCAGCAGTGTTGATGGCAGGATTGCTGCCGTCGAAAGCACTGTTGTTGTAGAAGAGATAAGCACCGGTGATCGTGGAGAGCATCTGGCGCTGCTCGAGCGTATCCATCACCGCGCAAGCAAGCAAAGCATTCCGGCGACCGACAGTGGTCCTGCTTCGCGACGGACGGTCAGGCGAAGAAGCGCCCGCCACCCCGGCCAAACGATTACCACTTTGAGGCGTATTGCCCCCCCCCTTGCGTGATGCTGCTTTCATGATCTTTCCTTCCCATAGCACGGGCTGGCGTAACGTACTTGCGCCATACCCTGATTGCGGACAGGCAGGTTGCCGGTCCTGGAGTTCACCCTGATCTGGCCGACCCCGCCACTGCCGGGGGTTGACCGATTCCCGCTGCCGATCTCACTCCAAATGAAGATGCTATAGACCTGAAGTCTTGCTGTCAAGAAAATTTATTGCAGCTAAACCCAATCATAATGTGTTGCCGATTCAACGCCGACTTTGCTCCCCCAAACGCGGCAATCCCTCCCCTATCGCCCGACCGGCCCCAACCCCCGGCCACCCTCGAATTGCATCAGCTTGCTGTCAGCCTCCAACCTGGCATTTGGCATTTAGCATTTAGCATTTAGCATTCGTCTCCCATGACTTTCCTCTTGACCGGCCAATTCCCACCCCCTATACTTACCCGAATAGCAGTGCGCGGAATCCCCGCGCCAAGTGGTGCTCTTTGACAAGTGAATACCCATGAATCATGGTCGCCACAACGCACCAGCTAGGTCCAATAGCGGATGCCAGCTATCCTACCTAACGCGTGCGATTTTGATCTGGGGCGGTTACGTTCTACGTTTTAGGTTTTGCCTCATCTCACGCTTGACGTATCACGTTCGCCCCCCCTGATGACTAATGACTTATGACTAATGACCAACCAAAAAAGAAACTTGATCATCTGACCCCCTCAATCACACGTAACTCCTTGTCAATACTGGTCTCCCGACCCCCTCCCCCCACCCCTGCAAAACCTGCGCGTCTTGCCCCTCAGATCGCACGTAAGTCATCGAAGCCAGGAGCGGCACTGTGGGGAATAGGGACGCGAGAGCGTGACGAGCAGTGGGTGAGGGACCAGACGAGGGGCCGACTGAAGTCGGCTCCACTTTATCGATGAAGGCATTTCCTATATCTGTGGTCATCTGTGTCCCATCTGTGGCAAAGAACTCCTTGGGATAATCGCCTACAGGTGAATCGCCCGGCCGAAGGCGACGCCGGCGGCTTCCATGATTGCCTCGGACATGGTGGGATGCGGGTGCATCGCCTCGATGATCTGGTCCTCGGTGGTCTCCAGTTTTCGGGCGACCACCAAGCCGGCGAGCATCTCGGTGACATTCTCGCCGATCATGTGGGCTCCCAGCAGGGCGCCGGTCTTGGCGTCGAAAATGAGCTTGGTGAACCCTTCGGTCTGCCCGGCCGCCAGTGCTCGGCCGCTGGCGGCGAAGGGGAACTTGCCGATCTTGATGTCGCGGTTGTCCTCGCGGCACTTTCTCTCGGTCAGGCCCACGCTGGCAACCTGGGGATGGGTGTAGGTGCAGCCGGGGACGTTGGCGTAGTCGATGGTCTCGGCGTGAACACCGCAGATGTGCTCAACGCAGGCAACGGCCTCGTGGTGGGCGACATGCGCCAGCCACGGCGGGCCGATCACATCGCCGGCGGCCCAGATGCCCCGAACGCTCGTCTGATAACTGGCGTCGACCTTAATGTGATTCTTGACCAACTCGATCGTCAGGTCCAGGCCGAACAGGCCTTGGATGTTGCCCGTGACGCCGACGGCCAGGAGGACCTTGTCGGCTTCGATGGTCTGGACGCCGCGGGAGTTGCTGACGGTGAGCTTCACGCCGGTGCCGGTCTTCTCAACCTGCTGGGTCCTGGTCCTGGTGTGGACGTCGATCCCGCGCTTTGCGAAAGAACGTTCCAGCACGATCGAGCAGTCTTCATCCTCGATGGGCAGGATGTGGTCGAGCATCTCGATCAGGGTGACCTTGGTGCCCAGGGCATTGTAGAAGTCGGAGAACTCGCACCCGATGGCGCCGGCGCCGATGATGGCAAGGTGTTTGGGCTGCTGCTTGAGCGACATGGCCTCGCGGGAGGAGATGATGCGATCGCCGTCGAAGTCGATGCCCGGCAGGGCGCGGGCCCGCGCGCCGGTAGCGATGAGGATGTCTTTGGCGGTGATGTCCTGTGCCCCGGCACTGCTGACCAGCCTGATCTTGCCGGCGGCTAGAACGGTAGCGGTGCCCCGCTCGTGCTTGACGCCGTACTTGCTGAACAGGTGGGCGATGCCTTTGGAGAGTTTGCCGGCGATATCGCGACTTCGGCCAATGATCGCTGAAAAGTCGATGGACAGGTTGTCAAAACTGACGCCCCACTCTGCGGGATGCTCGCGCAAGCGGCGGATGAACGCCCCACTCTCCAGGAGGGCCTTGGTGGGGATGCAGCCCCAGTTCAAGCACGTCCCGCCGAGATCCTCTTTCTCAACGCACAGGACGCGTTTCTTGAGTTGGCCTGCGCGGATGGCGGCGGCATAGCCAGCCGGTCCGCCGCCGATTACGACAATGTCATACTGATAGTTCATCTTCGCTTGGGCTCTCCTACCCAGCGAGTCTAGGCGGAGGCCGCGGGAACTTCAAAGTCGGGGAGAGTCACAAGCACCGGATTGAGTTCTGTGGCGACCGGCTCGCCGATCTTTGCGCCGGGCATCCACGTTCTCCAGTCGGAAGCCTGGGCGCGGTTGCGGGGCTCCGTGAGATGGATGCCGTCTTCCATGTAGATGATTGTCATGACCTTACGCGGCTGGGAGCTTTGATTGGCGCCTGCGTGGTGATAGTTCCAGCCGCTGTGGAAGCTGACTTCGCCCAGGTCAAAGGCCGTTTCGTTGATGGGGAACGCGGCCTGCTTGAGGGCTGCCTGAAGGCGCTGTTCGCTCTCGTCGCTGATCTCAAGGTCGCGGCCAAAGTCCATGGTCTGGCTTCCGGCGGCGAACGCCAGAGGCCCCATCTCCAGCGGCGTGGCTTGCAGCGGAACCCAGACGGTGCAGGTATTTGGGCTGGAAAGCGGCCAGTAGAACTGGTCGGCGTGCCAGGGGGTGATGCCGCCGCTGGCTTCCTTGTACAGGGCCTGGTCGTGATAGAGTCGGATGCCTTTGACGCCCATAAGATCGGCCGCGAGGCGCGCCAGACGCCTGCTGAAGACGAATTCCGCGACGGCCTCTGATTTTGTCCAAAGATTCATCACCTGAAGGAAAGCCCGCTCGTAGGTGCTGCGCTGGCTCATGGGCTTAGTGAGGGTGTTCAGTTCCAGCACCTTGCTGGTGATGGCCTGGCCGTAGTAGTCGAGCAACTGCGGCGAAAGCACGTGCTTGAGTTTCACGAAGCCCTGGGTGCGGAAATGCTGGATCTGCGCTGCGGTCAGCTTGAACGGGTCATGCAGTTCTGCTGTGATTGCATCGGCGGTCATGGTCTGTGTCTCCGTTGTTGGCACTGTTGATTATTGGGCGTATGCGGTGGCCGGGACTACACGAGCATTGTCCGCGACTGGTATCTTCTTGCGCGACGGCGAGATGGAATCGCGTCGGCAGAAGGTGGCAGAAAACGCAAACATGAACCGCCAGACAACGGTTGTCTGGCGGTGCTCCGCTTTCGCGGTTCGCCTATTGCCATGGTGTTGTCAACCTAGTGCCACGTCTTCTGGAGGCTCACGCCCCGGCTTTCGCCGACCATTAACGGAGTCCAGCAACAAATGGTCCGGTTGAATGCGGGCTGGAGCCGGGCATCCGTGCGCATTTGTGTGGCGCGCCCCGCGTTTACCTCGTCCACTCATGCACCTATACTTTGCCCCATGCGCACTATCGCTCTATTCTCGACACTGTTGCTGATGCTGGCGGCCTTGGGGTGTTCTGATACGAAAACCTACAGCTTCCAGGTCAGCGTAAAGAACGCCACGACCCGACCGATCACCATCTGGCTGGTCAAGGAAGGTCCGCCGGAGGAGAAGGGGTGGCGATCGCCGGAGCAACTGGCGATGTCGGTGCCTCAGCAGGAGGAGCGCATCGGGGGGCGGGTGGTTCCTCCAGGAAAGACGGCCGACACCGCAACGGTTACAGGGAAATTCCTTCCCGGCAGCTATGCCTGGCTGCGGGTGTACGATGGCCCGACGCACCTGTCTGAGATTCTGGCGACCAGCCGCGGCAATCCGTCCCGACTGGACATCCCACTGGACCCTGGGGTCAGCCAGATCGTGATCAAGGACAAGGCTGGGCGCATATCGGCAACGACGGCCGCGGAAACCGACCCGAAGCCTCTGGTCCCCTGACGTATTCGCAGATTTGATCTTCGGTTTCTGGCGAGACCAGGATACGCTCGAACGACTGCGGCGTCTCACCGCCGCGAGGGTATGGTATGGCCGACGACGATCAGCGTGGTATGGGCAGCGCCCTCTCGATGGGGCTGGAGATCGCCGTCGGCGTTGGGATGGGGCTCTACGCCGGCACGTGGCTGGACAAGCGATATGGCTGGGCGCCTTGGGGCGCGCTAGTAGGCAGTATGCTCGGCATGTGTGCCGGGCTGTACCTGGTGATCAAACAGGCTAATCAGATAAACAAGGATTGACCCCATTGCTTTGGCTGGCTCCTCTGGTTTTTCTCGCGATCGGCGCTGCTGGCGCCGCAGTGATGCAATGGGCTGGCAGGCCGGTCTACGGACAGGACCTGATCCTCATCGGCGGGGGCATCGCCCTGGCCGCTGAACTGAGCCTGCTTGCGATCCGCATGCTCAGGGGCAACGACCAGGCGGCGGCATCCCAGGCGGGGCTGACCGGCATGGTCCTGCTGATGCTGCTGGCGGTCGGAATCCTGGCGGCCGGGCGTTTCATGGGGCTCATCGGCCACCCCGAGGCGCTGACCCAGTGGTCGCCGATCTTTTTTCTCTGTGCGCTGATTCTGGTAGCGGGCGACGCAATCCGTACAATCCGCCGGGCTCCGGCTCTGAAGGCAAAGCCGGCCGGCCCGGAGGAACCTGCAGACAAGACAGGGAATGAGCATGTTTAGTCTTCTGGCATCCAGCGATCCGATTGAGCATATCCTGCCGCATCCACTGTTCACCTGGAACATCGGCGGGCACGCGATTCTCGTCACCAATCAGATGCTCATGGCCGTGGTGGCCGCGGTGCTGATGCTGCTGATCTTTCCGGCGCTATTTCGCAAGGCACAGACGCAGGCTCCCCACGGCTCGCGGAACTTCTTTGAGGCCATCCTGAGTTTCCTGCGCGATGAGGTTTTCCGCCCGGCCCTGAAGGACAAGACCGACCGCTTTGTTCCTTTCCTATGGACGCTGTTTTTCTTCATCCTGTTCTGCAACCTGCTGGGGCAGATTCCCATTGCCGACATCGTATCGCTGATCACCCACGGCAAGCAGACTCATGTTGGCGGCACCGCGACGGGCAATATCAACGCCACCGGTGCTCTGGCCGTGTGCGCTTTTCTTATGATTCACATCAGCGGCGTTGCCCAGGTGCTGCGCGAGCTGATCGGCGGAACGTATGGCCATCACGCCCATGCCTCGGACCCAGAACACGGTGCCCACGCAGGTCATGGCATGAATGCCGTCATGGCGCTTCCGCTGGCGCCTTTTCTATATCTCTGGAACTTCGCCCCGCATCCGTTCAAGCCGCAGCACGGCCAGTCACCGATCCTGTGGGTGCTGGACATTCCGATGTGGGCGTTCCTGCTCATCCTTGAGATCATCGGCGCCGTCATCAAGCCGTTTGCCCTGATGATTCGTCTGTTCGCCAATATGATCGCCGGTCACCTGGTGCTGGCGGTGCTGATCGGGTTTATCGCGACGATGCCGACGATCCTGGGGCAGATCGGCGTGGCGCTACCCGTAACGCCGCTGGTGCTGCTGATCCGGCTGCTGGAACTGTTTGTCGCCTTCCTTCAGGCGTACATATTTACGTTCCTGACGACACTGTTTATCGCGGCCGCGGTCGCCCCGGAACACTAATGGACTTCGCCCGGGCAGCCGACGCCTTGGGCACTTTTAACTTAAGTTCGGCGCTGTACATCTTGTGGCTCGTGCGGATATCTGATCTCCCGCCGGGTCGCGCATGATCCGGACCACGAGTCCGGAAGGAGACTGGTATGCTCGATATTCTCGCTCAGGCGGCCGACGCCGGTAAGCTCGGCATTGGACTCGGTGCCGCTGGCATTGCCATCGGCGCGGGCCTCGTGGTTGCTGGTGGTGCCAAGGGCATCGGCCATCTCGCCGGCAGCGCCATGGAAGGCATCGCCCGCCAGCCCGAAGCCGGTGGCCGCATCGGCACGAACATGATCATCGCCGCGGCGCTGATCGAAGGGTTCACCTTCTTTGCGTTGGTCATCTGCAATACGCTCGCTGGCAAGCTCTAGTGAGATCCGACACCTGTCCGGCGGCAAGCCGGGCAGGTGCCCTTGTTGGAGAACTTTTATGATGCGATTCCTCACAGCCTGCCTCCTGGCGATCCTCAGCCTCACGTGGGCCAATTCGTCAGCGCGCGCCGACGAACTGACGACTGACATCACACAGGACGTCAAGAGCATTGATGCCGGCAAGGACGTCAAAGCGCTTGAGCAGGACGTCGCTCACGGCGAGCACGGCAGCCCCAATATCATGGCGTTTGATCCCACGACGGCGATCTGGACGATCATCGTCTTCGTCATCCTGCTGGCGGTCCTCTATCCGACGGCATGGAAGTCGATCCTGGCCGGCCTGAAAGCCCGCGAGGAGCGTATCCGCAAGGACATCGCTGACGCCGAGGCGGCCCGTACACGCGCGGAGGCAACTCTTAAGGAGTACAACGCCCAACTCGCCGCCGCCGAGCAAAGTGTGCGCGAGATGATCGCCAAGGCGATGGCCGACGGCGAGAAGATGGCGGCCACCATCCGAATGAAGGCCACCGAAGAGGCCGAGCAGGTGCGCGTTAAGGCGACGGCCGACATCGAGGTCGCCAAGAAGCAGGCCATCGTCGAGATTCATGCCCAGACCGCCGAACTGGCTACCGCGATTGCCGAGAAGATCATCCGCAAGAACCTGAGCGTCGACGATCAGCGTGAACTGGTCCGGGTGAGCCTGGCCGAACTCCAGAAACAGAGCAACAACTAGGCGGGAGCTGAGATGTCGCAGATTACCAGTCGAAATCCCGCAGTGGCCGCCTACGCCGAGGCGCTACTTGATCTGGCCCAGGAGGCCAAACAGGAAGAGGTCGTGGCCAGCGAGCTGCTCGAGCTCCAGACGCTCCTGGCGCATGAGCGGAACTTTGAAAACTTCATGGAGAGCCCCAGCATCCGCATCGGCGAGCGGGCGGAAGTCATCCAGAGGATCTTCGCCGATCGGCTCTCGCGGCTGACGATGAACTTCATGGGCGTGCTCAATGCCAAAGGGCGTCTTGCCCTGCTGAAGCATGTGGCCGACGCCTATCGCGAGCAGCTCAACACGCGCCAGGGCAAGGTGACCGCGAGCGTGACGGTTGCCCTGAAGTTGTCGGACGCTGAAAAAGAAGTGGTCCGCCAGGAACTCAGCGCCGCCATGAAGAAGGATGTCATCGTCGAGTTGCACGTGGACGAGTCCATCCTGGGCGGCATGGTCGTGAAAGTGCAGGATCGCCTGATGGACGCCAGCGTCCGGGCACAATTGGATGCGATGCGGAGACAACTGATAACAGGCAAGGCGTGAGGAGAGACGTGAATACAAAAGCTAAAAAGCTAAAAAGCTAAAAGCAGAAAACAGAAACAGGACCTCAGCGTTTGCTTTCGGCTTTTCTGCTTTCAGCTTTTTAGCTTTTTCTGAGTAAGACTTTTTCTGAGTAAAGAGAATAAACCAAAAGCCGGAGAACTAATCCATGGCCATCAATGTTGCAGAGATCACCAGCGTACTGAAGAAAGAGATCGCCAACTTCGACCAGAAACTCCAGATGAGCGAGGTCGGGACGGTTGTGGAAGTCGGCGACGGCATCGCCCGCATCTACGGCCTGGGCAAGGCGATGGCCGGCGAACTGCTTGAGTTCCCCAACGGCGTGATGGGCCAGGTGTTCAACCTCGAAGAGGAGAGCGTCGGCGCCGTCATTTTCGGCAACGCCCTGGAGATCAAGGAAGGCGACACGGTCAAGACCACCGGCCGCCTGCTGGAAGTCCCTGTCGGCGACGGCGTCGTCGGCCGCGTGGTCAATCCGCTGGGCCAGCCTGTGGACGGCGGCCCGGCCATTCCGTTGACGCAAACCCGCAAACTCGACCTGGTCGCCCCCGGCATCGCCGATCGTCAGCCGGTGAACCAGCCGCTGCAGACCGGCATCAAGGCCATCGACGCGATGACCCCCATCGGCCGCGGCCAGCGCGAACTGATCATCGGCGACCGCAAGACCGGCAAGACCGCCATCGCCATCGACGCCATCATCGCTCAGAAGGAAACGGGCGTAAAATGCTTCTATGTCGCCATCGGCCAGAAGGAATCCAGCGTCGCCGGCGTCGTTGAAGTGCTCAAGAAGAACGGCGCGATGGCGTACACGACGGTGATCGTCGCTTCGGCTTCCGACCCTGCGCCGATGCAGTACATCGCCCCCTACGCCGGCTGCGCGATGGCCGAGTATTTCATGTGGAAAGGCGAGCACACGCTTGTCGTCTATGACGATCTGACCAAGCAGGCGGTGGCCTATCGCCAGCTTTCGCTGCTGCTGCGTCGCCCGCCCGGCCGCGAGGCCTTCCCCGGCGACGTGTTTTATCTGCACAGCCGCCTGCTGGAACGCGCCGTCAAGCTCAGCGACGCCCATGGTGGCGGTTCACTGACCGCCCTGCCGATCATCGAGACCCAGGAAGGCGAAGTCTCGGCATACATCCCCACCAACGTCATCTCGATCACCGATGGGCAGATCTATCTGGAGCCGGACCTGTTCTTCAGCGGTGTGCGGCCGGCCGTTAACGTCGGTATCTCCGTCTCCCGCGTGGGCGGCAACGCCCAGATCAAGGCGATGAAAGACTCGAAAGTCGCCGGCCGCCTGCGCCTGGACCTCGCGGCCTATCGCGAACTCGAAGCCTTCGCGCAGCTCGGCACGGAACTGGACAAGGCCACCCAGCAGCAACTCGATCGCGGCGCCCGCCTGGTCGAACTGCTCAAGCAGGGCCAATACCGTCCGATGACCGTCGAACAGCAGGTGATGGTGCTCTTCGCCGGCGCACAAGGCTTCCTGGATGATGTGCCCGTGCCCCGCGTGCTTGAGTGTCAGAACGAGTTCCTGGCCTACGTCGCCAGTTCCGCCCCCGCCTTCCCGAAGGATCTGGCCCAGAAGAAGGAACTGACCAAGGAAATCGAGGCCGAACTCCGCCGCCTCCTGACCGAGTTCAAGGCCAAGGTCTGGAAGAAATAGGGCCCGCCGGCGGGCGGGAAGTCCGAAGTCTCAAAATACGAAATCCGAACCTCGTTCGGCTTTGCGTGTGGCGTTTCGACTTTGCCAGTCAAAAAACCAAAGCCCGGACATGCGAAATACTCGCACGTCCGGGCTTCTTGTTTCACTGTTGGTTTCGTCTCACCGCCGGCTCGGTCGGACTCGCGGAAGCCATGGCTTCGGGCACTCGCCCCCGCGCGCCGCTGATTCACCGGACAGTGTGTCCCGTCTCACGCGGCGATCGTCTGACGGACCCGCTGCTCATGCAGTTGCTCCGAAAGCCGATGCACCAGATCCCGGCACGTCTCTCGCAAATCATGTCCATGGGCGTGGCACTCAAGCGGTCCGCCGGCGCCGGCTACGGATGCCGTCATCTTATAAACGCTGCCCACCCGCTGCAGCGTAATCTTCACCGCGAAATCGCCCAGTCGCTGTGCCATTTTCAGCGATCTCTTCAACCACCCCATCAACTGCTTCCTGGTTGAACCCTTGAGGAGAACATTGTTCGACTCAAGTTCGATCATCTCGGTCATAAGGCAGACTCCTTTCGCCCGAAGCCACCGTATCTTAGGCTGGCAGAGCTGCCGACAGTGCAACAAATCGCCCCATTTTTTTCTGGGAGAGCATGGCTTCGAAGCCGACCGCTGGCGGTCGGAAGTCAGAACGACCAGTTCAGCCGCAGGCCGATGGTGCGGCCAAGGTCCTGCGTCCGGATTTCGGGGCTCTTGCCGCGTGAGTCGGCGCCGTCGATCAGGAACACGGATAGGTCAAGATCGCGGCCCAGCACGAAGTTCTGGCTGATGGTCCAGCCGCCGTTAGTGGCCAGGCCCAGACCGATCCCGACGCCGGTGCGATACTCGACGGCCGTAACGTCCTCAACGGAGAACGCCCCTACCCCGTCCACACTCTTCGCTCGGGGAAGCTTGGCATCCACCAGAGGCTGCTTCGCAAGCGACCACTCATTGGACGACGCCCCAGCGAAGGTTGGCGGGGCGGAGACCGGGGCTTCGCCCGCTGATGTGGCCGGGGCCGATTGCAGCGTGAGCTGGTATCGCGGAGCAGGTCCGAAAATGTCCGCTGCTGCATCCTCAGCGGGCAGTGGAACCGCCGACGCGGCAGTGGCTGCCAATAGACAACCCAGATAGAACGATACCCGGAACTTCATGGTTTCATCCCCTTGCACATCATAGCAGACCCGCCAGCGGGCCCGTGGTTAGGACCTTCAGCAGGACACGAAAGGTGTTACCCCGCCCGGCCAGCAAGGTTCAGACGATATCTTGCGGGAATGCCGTCGATAAATTTACAGAGGACATCTCAACGGGTGGCGTCCTGATGCACTTCGGCGGACTTGAGGTCCGGCAGAACCAGGCGGAACGTGGACCCCACGCCCACCCGCGACTCGACGGTGAGAGGTCCGCCCAGCAGTTTGGCGGCCTGCGACGCAATGGCCAGCCCCAGGCCCACGCCTGCCTGCCCGTGGGTGTTGCCTCGCTGGAACGCATCAAAGAGACGCTGCACTTGATCGTCTGCGATCCCGGGTCCCTCGTCGGATACAGACAACACCCACCCCTCTGCTTGCGGACGGTGATCGGCGTGGACGCGAATCGTCCCCTTGGCACTGTACTTGATGGCATTGCCGACCAGGTTCTGCAGCACGAGTCGGATCCACTCGCCGTCACTGCTGACCTTCGCCTCCGGCGGCACTTCGACCACCAGGCGCAAGTCTTTCTGCTGGGCTTGGGCCATGAACTGCTGGGCCACCTTGGAAGCCAGCACATACAGGTCCACGGGCATCACCTGAGGCTGGGGCTGTCGTTGCAGTCGCTCCGTCTGGAGCATCCGATCCATGCCGGCGATTGTGGTGAACACCGACAACTCCACCGCGTTCAGGTCGGCTACTTCTTCCTCCATGCCCGGCATGCCGGTCAGCCGACTCTTAATCAGTTCCAGCGTCAGGGTCATGCTGTTGATGTTATTGCGCAAGTCATGGGAGATGAACGACAGGTACTTGGATTCGGCCTCGGTGGCGGCCTGCAAACGATACTGCTGATGCTCGACGAACGCCAGGACCCCGCGCTGGAGCATGGCATCAATGCCCATGTGCAGGGAGATCTGCTCGGCACGAGACAGGCTGCGAGGCAGAGCGGTTTCGACCTCCTCAATAACGATGCGCCTCAGCAGACGGTATTCGACGAGCAGTTCCCACAGGTCATACTTCTCCTCAAACCGGAGACTGGCGTGCTTGCGTGAGCTTTCGCCAAGGTCGGCCGTCGCTGCAGCGTCGGTGGACGCCAGAGCGTCAGCCAGTTGCCGCAGGATCTCCAGAGAGTCATCCCTGAGCTGGACAAAGGTCAGCGTATCGGCGGTGGGAAGGACGCCGCGCACCGACTCTTCCCATCGGGCCATGATCGTGCTTATTCGGCCCCGGACCGCTTCGGCCAGTTCCGGCAAGGCCTTGTGTTCGAGAAGATCAACGACCGACGCTGGAACGGCACTGGGCATCTGGACCTCGCTGCTAAGGCCATCCGCCAGTTTGGGGTTACAACCAATCCGTGCAGTCGGACAAGCCAATACCAATGTTAGGCAGGGAGGCCTGCTTTGCACCAATCGGAAATCTTAGGTCGATCCAGATGCAATTTCCTCGGACGTGAGGTAGCTTGACTCCCGGGCGGCTCTGTGTGATTGTCGCTGGCAGAATGACTACTCCTGCTGTGAAACCTGCCGAACCAATCGATGCGGCCCATTTCGGCTCCTACCGAAAGCTGCTACTGCTGGCCGGGCCGCTGATCCTCTCGCACATGGGCGTGATGCTCATGCAGGTGGTCGACGGGCTATTTCTGGCCCGCTATTCCAAGAGTTCCATCGCCGCCATCGGCCCGGCCGGCATGACCTTCTGGCTCCTGTGCGGGCTGTTCATCGGCCTGGTGGGATATACCAACACGTTTGTCGCGCAGTACGTGGGGGCAGGCCGCAACGACCGGGTCGGGTCGGCGGTCTGGCAGGGAATCTACCTGGCGATCGCGGCGGCGGCGATCATGTTTGCCGCGTCGTTTACCGCCAAGCCGATCTTCGATCTGGCGGGACATGAGCCTGCCATCCGCGCCGACGAGATCGTCTATTTCAGGACCCTGTGTTACGGTGGGCTGGCGCTGATGCTGTCGGCCGCGATATCCGGTTTTTTCGCAGGGCGAAATGACAACCTGCCGCTGATGGTGGCGCACATCATCGGGAACATCGTCAACGCCGTAGGGGCCTGGGCGCTGATCTTCGGAAGGTTGGGCCTGCCGGAAATGGGAATGCGCGGAGCGGCGTGGGCCACGGTCGCAGGGCAAGCGGTGCAGATGCTGATCATGGCGTGCCTGCTACTGCGTCCGAAGTTCCTCCGCGAGTTTCACACATGGAGAGACCGGCGAATCGACCTGCCCCTGATGTGGCGGATGTGCACCTACGGGTTCCCCAACGGGGTGCGGTATGTCGTTGAGATTTTGGCGTGGACGGTATTCATGCTGCTGCTGGGCAGGGTCGACACCGATGGGCTGGCCGCGTCGAACATCGTTTGGCGAATCAACGGCCTGGCGTTCTTTCCGGTGATCGGCCTGTCCATCGCGGTGTCGATGCTGGTAGGACAGGCCCAAGGCGCTGGCCGGCCCGACCTGTCGCGTAAGGTAACGCATCGGGGGCTGGTGCTGGGGCAGGTGTGGATGGCATCAGCGGCCTTGGCGATGGTGCTGATCCCCAATCTGCTGCTGGACATTTTCCTGGACGCCGGGGCGGCCACCGACCTTGAACTGCGCGGGCTGTCGATCAAGCTGCTGTGGTTTGTCGCGGTCTATTGCCTGGTCGATGGGCTGAATATCGTGTTCATGTCGGTGCTGGCCGGTGCCGGTGATACTCGCTGGATGCTCATCGTCTCCGGCGGGATGCACGCGGGATTTGTGGTTGTGCTGATGTCGTTGGCGTGGTGTCACGCGGGGGTATTTGCCTTCTGGCTGGCGGCGACGATCTTCATTTGCTCGGCCGCCATCGCGTGGATCGTGCGCTTCCGCTCGGGGAAGTGGGAGAACAAGCGCGTGATCGAGCACGCTCCGCCCGATATCGAGACCACCCCCGTCCCGGGCGTGTGAACTGTCCACCACATGCCACGCGCCGACGATTCGCTGCGCCCTGCTATAATCTTCCCCGGAAGTGGCTATGAGCGCAATCGTCTTATCCCGCGAATTTCCGACTGATCCGCTGCGGCAGGATGTGCAGCAGCGCATCACGGCCGCATTGGCGGCAGTTGGCCGTGCGGTCCTGTCAGCGCCCCACCTCTACCACGTCGGTGAGGACGATCCGCTCTGGGACCGCCTTCGCCTGCTGGGCCGGCCGCTGGTGATCCTCTCCTGGATGCAGCCGCGCGCGATAGAGTGGCTCCTGGCACGGCATGGGATCGCCCTCGATGGCGTTACTTGCATCAGCATGTCGGGCGCCGCGCCGGTGGACGAACTGGCCCGGCGTGTTGCGACATTCGCCCCCGATGCTGCGACACAGGAAACAGTCCCCGACCCATCACAGCCGCGCTGGTACCCGGTGGTCGACCAGAGCCGCTGCACGGACTGCGGCCACTGCTCGGAATTCTGCCTGTTCGGCGTCTACGAGATCCGCGACGGCAAGGTGCATATCGTGCAACCCGACCGCTGCAAGCCCGGCTGCCCCGCCTGCTCGCGGATCTGTCCGCAGAGCGCGATCATGTTCCCGCTCTACGTGCGCGACCTGGCCATCGCAGGCGCACCGGGACACTTCGTGGTTGTGGATGCCGCCGCACGCACCCTGTACGAGAAGCGCACGGGCAAGGCGCTGGAGCCCGGGCCGACCTCCGCCAAGCCGCAGTTCACTGACCTGGACGATCTGGTGGCCGATCTCGAGTCGTTCGGGAAAGGCAGGCGGGCGTGAACAAGGGCAGCCTGATTGTGCTGTCGGCCGACCGCACGCTGATGGCAGGCTACAACCTGCTGTTTGACGGAATGCTCGCCGCCAGCCAGACGACCACCGCCCCCATAGCGTTGATGGGTCCACTGCTGCTGCCGCGCAACCGCGGCAACGCGCCGCTGGGGTTGCGCCGGGTCGAGGCGGCACTGGTCGCCAGCGGATTCTCGCGACAGGATGTTTGCGTCTGCACGCAGGAGGCCTTGGCGCGTGCCATCGGGCACAAGACCCGCATCATTGGCCTGTCGGCCGGCGAGCCCGGCGGCACCGGGATGAATAGCTCCACCATGTCGGCCGTCGCCGGCGGAAGGATCTGGCCACAGGCAGCGTTTGAGACACTCGCTCAGCGAGTGCGCGATCTTCGTAGACAAGCGCATCCCGCAGTGAAGGTGGTCCTCGGCGGCGCCGGCACGTGGCAACTGGCGCAGGATGAATCGCTGCAACGACGACTTGGTATCGACTACGTGGTGGGTGGTTATGTGGAGGATGAGGTCGCAAGCCTCTTCAGACAATGGATCGATGGCCAGGACGGCCCCCGAGCGCAGAAAACGGCCTGCCCCATTGCCCAGCGCATCCCGCCAATCCTCGGGCCTACGACGATGGGCGCAGTGGAACTCAGCCGCGGCTGCGGGCTGGGGTGCTCGTTCTGCACGATCGCCCAGACGACGATGAGCCACCTGTCGGCCGACGCGGTCGAACGCGACGTGCGCACGAATATCGCCGGCGGACAGGACAACATCTCACTGCTGAGTGAGGACCTGTTCCGCTACGGCGGCCCGCTCAAACAGGCCAACCCGGCCGCCCTGATCGCCCTGCTCAAACGCCTGCGACAGATTCCCAGCCTCAAACTCCTTCAGGTGGACCATGCGAACCTGTTCAGTGTCTCGCAGTTCAGCAACGACGAACTGCGCCAGGTGCGGGCACTGCTTGGAACAGGCCTGCAAAAATACGTCTGGCTGAACATCGGCGTCGAGACCCCGTCAGGTGAACTTCTGCGACAACTCGGCGGGGGAGCCAAGATGGGCGACTGCCCACCGGATCAATGGGGCGAGTTCTGTCACGCGCAGCTCTCGCGGCTGTGCCAGGCAGGCTTCTTTCCGTTCGTCAGCCTCCTGCTGTGCTGCCCGGGGCAGACACCGCAGCACATCACCGCAACGCGGCAGTGGGTGCAGCGGTTTGGCGGCATGCCGATCACGTTCTTCCCAATGTTGCTGGCGCCGATCAGCGGCGGCGCAACGTTGCCCGGACGTGCTGACCTGGCAGCGCAAGACTGGCAACTGATCCGCGAATGCTACGCCTTCAACTTCCGCTGGCTGCCGCGGATGATCTGGGACAACCAGCGCTTCGGCGGCGAGCGCCTCTGGAAGCGAGTGCTCCTTCAGGCCATGGGCCAGGGACAGATGGCGTTGTGGCAGGCGCTGTTTGCGTGGCGGAAATGGCGGGCCGCATCATGCTGACCTCGCCCGCCGCCGAACCCGTGCCGCAACCCGTCATCCAGGAGGCGGTCAACAAGCTGGCCGACCGACTGCTGTCGATGCGCGACCCATCGGGCGCGTGGCGCGGGCACTTAAGCTCGTCCGCACTGGCGACAGCGACGGCGATCAGCGCGATGGCCACCAATGGGGACGCCGTCGACAAGGACCGGCTCTTGCGCGGCACCCAGTGGCTGATCGCCGACCAGCACACCGATGGCGGCTGGGGAGACTCGCCGGACAGCCCATCGAATCTGTCGACGACGCTACTATGTCTGGCCGCCCTGCGCCTCGGCGGTCACGAATCGTCCACCGTGGATCGCACGCGCGCGTATGTCTCGCAACATGCAGGCCAGACGCCAGCCCAGTGGGTGGCGGCGCTTCAGCGTCACTACGGAGTCGATCGGACCTTCGCGGTGCCTATCCTGGCCAACCTGGCGTTGGCCGGCCTGGTGCCGTGGGATCTGATACCGCCATTGCCGTTCTCGCTGGCGGCGTTTCCGCGAGCGCTGTACCGCATGTTGCGGCTTGAGGTCGTCAGCTACGCACTGCCGGCTCTGATCGCCATCGGAACCCGGCTCGCCCACGAGCAGGCAAGGCGAGGCATCCTGTCACAGTGGGCTCGGCCCAAGGCATTGGCCAAGCTGCCGGCGCTGCAGCCTTCGCATGGTGGCTTTCTTGATGCCGTGCCGCTGACAAGTTTTGTGGCGATGTCACTGGCCGGCTTGCCGGATGCCCCGGCCGGCGTCACCGGCAAGTGCCTGGCGTTTCTTCGCTCGCGGCAGCGCGATGATGGCAGTTGGCCGATCGACACCGATCTGGCGGTGTGGCTGACCACCGCGAGCGTGGCCGCGCTGTCGGAGGCGGGACTGCGGCATCGCCTGGATGGCTCGCCGGTGGGCGCGTGGATCGCCGCCGCCCAGCATCAGCAGATCCACCCCTATACCGGTGCCACTCCCGGCGGCTGGGCGTGGACGGACTTTCCCGGCGGCGTGCCGGACGCCGACGACACCAGCGGTGCGATCCTGGCCCTGGCGGCGTTGGAATGCCCCGCTCCCATCGAAGCCGGCGTGCACTGGCTGCTGTCGCTGCAGAATCGCGACGGCGGCTTCCCGACCTTCTGCAGCGGCTGGGGTAAGTTGCCATTTGACCACAGCGCGCCGGAGATCACCGCCCACGCCATCCGCGCGATGCACGTCTCCATACGGGTTGCCTGCACAGCTCCGGTGTATCGTGCGATCCCCCGCGCACTCCGATACCTCGCGGACACACAGGCCGCCGACGGCTCGTGGCGTCCCCTCTGGTTCGGGAATCAGCACACGCCCGATCACGCAAGCCGTGTGTTTGGAACCGCCAGGGTCTTGCGCGCGCTGGCGGCCGTTCCGCAGCGGACGCCGACGGGCGGCCGAGCAGTCCAGTACCTTCTGGACCAGCAGAACACCGACGGCGGCTGGGGCGGATGCCGGGGCGTTGAGTCGAGTATCGAAGAGACCGCCCTGGCCGTGTCGGCGCTGACCGACTGGCGGGCGCGGCCCCAGACGTGCGCCGCCACGCACGCCGGCGTTCGCTACCTGCTCCGCGGAATCGCGGCCGGAGCGATTGACCGCCCGGCACCCATCGGCCTTTACTTTTCCAGCCTGTGGTATTCGGAGAAGCTGTATCCGATTATCTGGACGCTGGAGGCACTGGGCCGCACAATAAAGACCACTGAGAAATGATGTCGCAGATCGAACTGGATATTCTCGATTCGGCCGGCGGCATTCGGCAGGTGCCGCCAGAGGCGCAGACGCGGCAGTTATTGCGCAGGCAAGCCCCGGCCCTGGCCGCCAGGCTGGATCCCATCGTCCCGCCTGCACTGGGCGACCTGCTCGCCCTTGCCCGGCCGTGGCTGGATTCGCTTGGAATGCCCGCGGCTTACGCCGGGTTCGCCATGGTCGCGATCAGCAACGCGTTCTGGCAGGATGCGTTTTCGCGCGTGCCCCCGGCGCGCCGGCTTCTCCTGCTGCCGCATTGCATGGCCCGTACCGACTCGTGCCGGGGCTCGGTCGATACCTATGGGCTCCACTGCGCCGACTGCGGCGCGTGCGACATCACGCGACTGCGGGCCGAAGGCGAAGCGATGGGCTATCAGGTGATCGTCGCCGAAGGGACCGGCCAACTGCTGGACCGGCTGACGGCGGGGTCGGCTGATGCCATCCTCGGCGTGGCCTGCATGGATTCGCTGGCGCGATCATTCGCCCGTCTCTCGGAATTTGGTGTCCCGCACATGGCAATTCCTCTCTTGCGGGATGGGTGCCGCAACACCGAGACGGACCTGGACTACCTGCGCAGCCTGCTGTCGCGGCAGGAGGATGGGCAAGCGGCTGCCACGCGGTCGTTTCTTCCATTGCTGCGGCAGACGCGGTTGACGTTTGAGTCGCCCACGTTTGACTCGCTGGTCTCAGACGCCCTGCCATCGTCCAGCGGCGAGTCGCAGTGGCTCCAGGAGACGGACCGCATCGCGCTGGATTACCTGCGCCACGGCGGCAAGCGACTGCGCCCGTTTACCGTGCTGGCGGCGTGCGCTGTTGGCCGACGCGGCGAGGATGCCCTGCTGCCATCGGCCGACCTGTCGGCGCTGATCGGCCCGGCCGAGCAGCGTGTGGCGATCGCCATCGAGGCGCTGCATAAGGCCTCGCTCGTACACGATGACATCGAGGATGATGACGAGTATCGCTACGGCCGGCCGACCCTGCAGCGGACCTATGGCATTCCGGCGGCGGTAAACCTCGGCGATCACATGGTCGGCATCGGCTACAACCTGATCGCATCCCAGCGCGATCGCCTTGGCGGCGACGCCGTGGCCGACATGCTCGCGGTGCTATCGCGGTCGCACATGGAACTGGCACGCGGGCAAGGCGCCGAACTGTTCTGGCAGACCCGGCCGGATGAGCCGTTCACGCCGGCGCATGCGCTGCGACTTTACACGCTGAAGACCTCCCCCGCTTTCGAGGCGGCGTTGTACTGCGGGCTTCGGCTGGCCAGTGCTCCATTTGATGCCGAGCGGCTGCGAGGCTTCTGCACGTGCCTGGGCGCGGCGTTCCAGGTCGCCAATGACCTGGGCGACTGGAAGGCCGATGAGTCCAACAAACGACTGCGCGGGCGCGATGCGCTGGCCGCCCGGCCCACGCTCCTGCGGGCGGTTGCCGCGCAATCCGCAGGACATCAGGCGATGCAGGACTTGGACCAGGCCAGGACCACAATGCCCCCCGAACAGTGGGTTGATCGCTGCCAGCAGTTCTATGCCGAGCATCACGTCTTTGAGCGCGCGGGCGATCTGCAACGCCGCATGCGCGACTCAGCGCTGGCGTCGGCCGGCCAGGTGGGCACGGCAGCGATGACCTATCTACTTCGCAGCGTCGTGCGTCTGAGTGTTCCCGAGGTTCTGGCGTCGAGCCGGACATGATCGACTTTCTGGATGCCACTGATGATCTCCTTCGCCAGGGCGCTACACAACTGAGCCCCGCATTCCGTTCGGCGCAGATCGACTTTGTCCTCTCGCAGCAGGCTGACGCCGGCGGGTTTGCCGGCAGCGCCGGGCCGCCCGATCTCTATTACACCGACTTCGCCGTCCGTTGCCTGGCGATACTCGATGGCCCGCGCGAGCCGCTGCGCCTCGCCGCCGCCTGGGCCGAGCGGCAGACGCCGTGCGATCTGATTCACTGGTTCTGCGCACTGAACACCAGACGCCTGCTTCGCGGCCGCGGCATCCCGATTCGAGAACCTGTTCGCCTCCTCCCTGGGGGAGGTCGGGAGGGGGTCGAGCACCAGGAATCGTCGCTTGCCGCACCACGCACCGGCACCCCGAATCCTTTGCCGGGCATGCCGCATGATCGTGCGTATAGCCTGTTTCTCGGACTGCTCGTTCGCCAACTGCGCCGCGAGCCACTGGGCGATGCCGCGACGGCGAGCCTCGCCAATCTCCGCCGATCCGATGGCGGGTTTGCCGAGTCGGTTGGCGGGCTGCACGGGCACACCAACGCGACGGCGGCCGCACTGGCGAGCCTGTGGCTGACCGGCGACGCGGATGCCGAGTCACTGGGCTCGGCGCTGGATTTTCTGGCAGCCCGACAGACGCCGCAGGGCGGGTTCGCCGCTCACGCCGCCATCGAGTCGGCCGACCTGCTTTCCACCTTCACCGCCCTGCTGTCACTGGCAACACTTGGCCGCACGGATGTCGACCTTGGCGGCGTTGCCCGATTCCTTCGCCAGTGCGCCCGGCCCGGCGGAGGCTTCGCGGCGACCGCCGATACCAGCGCACCAGTGGATGTTGAGTACACATGGTACGGCGTCGGCCTGGCGTGTCTGTTGCGGCAACTATCGGCGATTAGCAGTTGACCAGGTCGATCGACGAGTTGGCAGGCCAGACGCCGGGGCGATCTTCGGCGTACCACCGATCCAACGCGCCGCGCCAGTCTCGCAGGCTGCGGGTTTCGATGAACTCACTCTTGACGCTCTCGGCGCACGGGTGAAACCGCGCGTAGCGGATGCCCATCTTGCGCATTCTCCGGCCAGCCAATTGTTCGCCGTGGATCTCCATCGCCAGCAGGAAATGCTCCAGCAGGGCCTCGCGCTGCTCGTGGACGGTCGGGGGCTTGAGATCTTCCGGCTTCGTGCCACAGAGCAGGTCGGCCGCCTGCTGGAATATCCAGGGGTTGCCGATAGCGCCCCGGGCAATGCTGACGCCGTCGACGCCCGTTTCACTGAGCATCCGCACGACATCGTGCGCCGTCAGGATGTCGCCTGAGCCAATGATGGTCCATGTGGGGTATCGCAGTTTCAGGTCGCGGAGGAACTCCCAGCGGCTGAAGCCCTGGTATTTCTGATCGACGGTCCGGCCGTGAACGCACGCGCCGGCATAGCCCGCATGGTAAGCCGCCTGGATGATGGCTTCGAAGGCGTCCAGGGCCTCGGCCGAGTCATCGTAGCCGCGCCGGAGTTTGACGGTCGTCGGCACGCCGGGCGGGAGGGAGTCGCGAACCATCTTAAGAATCTCGATGGCCTTTTCGGGCTCGCCCATGAGATGGCCGCCGCGGGCCTTGGTGCGGATCTTCTTCACCGGACAGGCGAAGTTCAGATCGATGACATCGTGCCCGGCGTCGGCAAGGATCATGGCGGCGCGGGTCATCTCGGCGGGGTCTGAGCCAATCAACTGCCCGGCGACAGGGTGATCCTCATCGCACATGTCGATGGACCGGCGGAGTCCCTCGCCGCCATTGAGCATGATGATGTCCAGCAGCGCCTCAGTAACGGCGTACGGACAGCCGCGGCGGCGTGCGACCAAACGCATGGCGCGGTCGCTGTAGCCGGCAAGGCCCGCCTGGCTGAGAGGGTGTCGGGTTGTGATGCTTCCAATGGTCATGGCTGCTCGGTGCGGTACCGCACCATGTCACGCGGCGCAGCGGCAAGCTGAAGTTTGCGCAAAGCCACCTTGATCCACATCTCCGAAGGCGAAGCGACACCCAGAAACAACTCGGTAACGGAATTCTCCAAGGCAGCACGGGTTCTGCCCGGAAGGCGGTCGGGCTCGTCCACAAAGAGGATAAACCCATGCGTATCGAGAAGCAGGCTCACGGCTTGCTCCCAAACCAGAACCCGTCACCGAGTTCCTCGTCGAGATCGGGAGCAATGTAGATGACGCTGCCGCGTTGCAGGCCCAAGACCCGCTTGCCGGCGGGCATGCCACCTTCCCGCTCAACCGTCAGCCGCACCGGGGTATGCTCAGGCAAATCCCCGATCGGCTCGGTCGGCCGAAACGCGCCATTGTCAAAGACCGCGGAAATCGTGCGTGTCATGACCGCGATTATAGCAGGAGGAAAGGCACGAGCCATCACGAGAGCAGGACGCTGTGCAAACGACACGGGAATACGATGGAAAGGGGAATCGCCAGAGGGGACAGACTACTTGCTATGTGAACCCGCCAGGACCACCCAGAACGTGCGGAACAGGATGTAGACGTCCATGGCCAGCGTGCGGTGGCGGACGTAGTAGACGTCCATCATCACACGCTGATGGAAACTGACGCTGCTGCGGCCGAAGGTCTGCCAGTAGCCCGTC
>JBBQTU010000038.1:0-22878 GCA_038213005.1 Tepidisphaerales bacterium
GCCGAGCTACCGGGTGGAGCAGGCGAAGAAGTCCAGGGCCGTGGCAGCACCCGCAGAGGCTCCAGCGGCGGTCCAAGCGTAGAGGAAAACGGAGGCCGGACGTTCCGGCCGCCCGCGTGTGTTGCTCCTGTCTCGCTGCGCTCGACAGGAGCAACACACGCGGAAGAAAGAAGCACCATGGTCACGCGGGATTCTAATTGTCGCTGACGCCTAATTATAATTGTCGCTTGACAAAGCTGACCGGCGAGCATCGCGGTACCTCCGCGAAAGGCTCCGGCCGGGGCGGCCGGGCCACTTTGACGCGCGGCCCCCGGGGCGGCGTGAGGCGTGTCTACTATGCGAGAGTTCTGACCTGGGGCTCCGGGCCAAGTGGGCGCGAAGACTGGTGTAGAACAGCCAGCTCGCCGCCCAATGGCAGCAGGAACTCGAGGGCAAGGGAATGCGGTCCTACACCATCGGTGGGCGTGCCCGTTTTTCCCGGGCAGATGTAAGTTGCGCGTCAGCGAGTGGTTGGAGCGAATACGGTGAGGAAAGAAGTGTCGCCCTTTCAGGGCTCATTCAGGGAGAATGGTTCTTACCCAGGGCTGCGCGAGTACGCTTACTCTGGGCTTAAGAATGCCGCCCCGTTGGGGCTAAGAAATCGCGTGGCCGGAAAGAGAGGCCAACTTCCTCCCAGCCTCCCCCAAGGGGCGGAGTAAGAAGAGATCATCGTGCCATTTCTGCCAGTTATTGATGCGCCGGTCCTTACCCAGGGCTACGCGAGTACGCTTACCCTGGGCATTAAGAATGCCGCCCCGTTGGGGCTAAGAAATCGCGTGGCCGGAAGAATTGTCACGCCCCCCGGCGTAATGTCGCTTTTCGCTGGTTTGACGGAGCCCCTGTGCCGCTTATAGCATCAGGTTCATGGTTATCTTGCCCGTGGCAGAGGCATCGACCGAGGCGTCGATCAGCATCGTTATCTGGGTGATGGTGCTGGTGGCGCTGCTGGTTCCGGCGGCGGCCGCCACCTTGTGGCTGCGGCGCTGGGTCCATCGGGATACCGGCCAGGACACGACCGTGGGCTTTACCCTCCATGATGTCCAGGAGATGTTCAAGCGGGGTGAGCTGGATCAGGCCCAATACGACCGGCTGCGGCAGGAGATCCTGACTCAGTCGCGGCAGGCATTGGATCCCAAGGCAAAGCCCGCCCGGCCAAAGGGTGACAAATAGCCGGGAGTTTGTGTTCCCCGGGCAGAGTCATAAGATACGCTCGTGCCAGTTCAAGGGCAGGAAACGCTTTGGGGCGCGAACCGCCGAAGTCGCCCGAGGGTATGAACGATACGAGGCCCGTTGTCTGATGACTCACCGAAGAGTTGAGTTGAAGTGTAAGCGGAAAGGCCGACACGACTTATGAACCGGAATGGAAATGGTAGCGACGTCCCGCCCACCGGCGGCCCGACCAGTGGCGGCAATAGCGGCAATGCCCGCGCACGCCGAATCACCACCTGCAGTTTCTGCGGCAAGAGCTCGCGGGATGTCGGTCCGATGGTCGAGGGACCGTCCGATGTCTACATCTGCTCCACTTGCGTGGACCTCGCCCACAACATCATCCGCCAGGAAAAACGCAAGACAACGGCCGGCCAGCCGCTGTTCAGCCAGATTCCCGCGCCGCGCCAGATCAAGGAATATCTGGACCAGTACGTGGTCGGGCAAGACCATGCCAAGAAGTCGCTTTCCGTCGCCGTCCACAATCACTACAAGCGTCTGACCAGCCAGAGTGACATCGCCGATCCTCAGAACGACGTCGAGATCGACAAGACCAACGTCCTGCTGATCGGCCCGACCGGCAGCGGCAAGACCCTGCTGGCCAAGACCCTGGCGAAAATCCTGCACGTGCCGTTCGCCATCGGCGACGCCACGACCCTCACCGAAGCCGGCTATGTCGGCGAGGATGTGGAGAATATTCTGCTAAAGCTCCTGCAGAACGCCGACTACGACCTGGAGACCGCCCAACGCGGCATCGTCTATATCGACGAGATCGACAAGATCGCCAAGACCCAGAACAACGTCTCGATCACCCGCGACGTCTCAGGCGAGGGCGTGCAGCAGGCCCTGCTGAAGATGCTCGAAGGAACCCTCGCCAACATCCCCCCGCAGGGTGGGCGAAAGCATCCCGAGCAGCAGTACATCCAGATGGACACGACCCAGATTCTGTTCATCTGCGGCGGGGCGTTCGTCGGCCTCGAAGACATCATCCGCAAGCGCCTCGGCAAGCGTCAGATCGGCTTCGGCAGTGAAGCCAGCCGCATGATGGACTCGGCCCGCGAGCGGGCTCACGTCCTGTCGCAGGTCCAGCCCGAGGACATGATCGAATTCGGCATGATTCCCGAGTTTGTCGGCCGCCTTCCCCTGGTCTCCACTCTAGAGCCGCTGGACGAGCGCGTCCTGATGAACATCCTGACCGGGCCAAAGAACGCCATCGTGAAGCAGTACAAGCGTTTCTTCCGCATGGAAGGCGCCGACCTGGAATTCACCGATGGCGCCATGCGGCTGATCGCCGCCCGCGCCATGAAGCGCGACACCGGAGCCCGCGCCCTTCGCGCTGTCTGCGAAGAGATCATGCTCGATCCCATGTATCACCTGCCCGAACAGGCGCACGGCCTGAAGTACGTGCTGGATGAAGATGTGGTCGAAGGGCGCCGTTCGCTGTTCGACATCGAACCGGAACGTCGTCGCGAAACCGCTGCTTGAGGGCGTGCCCGCGTTTCAGGGCAGATGCAAGTTGCGCTTCAGCGAGTGGTTGGAGCGAATACGGTGCTGAAAGAGGTGTTGCCCTTTCAGGGCTCATTCAGGGTGAATGGTTCTTGCTAAGGGCTGCGCGAGTACGCTTACCCTGGGCTTAAGAATGCCGCCCCGTTGAGGCTAAGAAATCGCGTGCCGGGAAAAATGGGTACGCCCCTGCTTGAGAGCGTGTGGGTCGCGGCTTACTTGTGTAGCGGCAGCCGATGTCACTGTTTGCGGAAATGAAATCTGTTATGAAGAGAGAATCAACTCCGAAGCCACCGTTGAAATGGCATGGTGGCAAGTACTACCTGGCCTCCAAGATCGTCGAGATGATGCCCCCGCATCAGCAGTACGTTGAGCCGTTCTTTGGCGGCGGCACCGTCCTGCTCGCCAAAGACCCGCATAACGTCGGCGAAACTGTCAACGATCTCAATGGCCACCTGACCAACTTCTGGAAGGTCCTTCAGGATCAGGACCAGTTCACCCAGTTCTATCGCACTATCCAGGTCGTCCCCTTCAGCGAGCCCGAGTGGCGCGATGCCCACGCCCGACTCGATGCGCAGGAGGATCCGGTCAAGCGTGCCGTGGCCTTCTACATCGAGTGCCGTCAGTCGCACTCCGGCCGGCGAACCGCCTTCGCCGCCATGACCAAGACCCGCCTGCGCCAGGGCATGAACGAGCAGGCCGCCGCCTGGATGACCGCCGTCGACGGCCTCCCGGCCGTCCACGCCCGTCTCCGCCGCGTGGCCATCCTCAATCGCGACGCACTCAAAGTCATCAAGCAGTTCAATACGCCAGAGACACTCTTCTACCTCGACCCCCCCTATCTCCATTCCACCCGCAGCTCGACCCACGAGTATGGTGCGCAGGAGATGTCGGTCGAGCAGCATGAAGAGCTGTTGGATCTCCTGACACGCTTGCACAGTCTGGTCATGCTCAGCGGCTATCCCTCGCCGCTGTACGAGCAGAAACTCCAGGGTTGGCACAAGGTCGATTTCGACCTGCCCAACAACTCCGCCACCGGCGACACCAAACAGCGCAAGACCGAGCGGATCTGGTGCAACTTCAAGCCCGCCGAGGTGCCGCCCCCGCGGCCGCGCAAATCCACCCAGCGCGACGCCGAAGAGTTGGCCGAGCCGATAGCTTCAGAGGCGTCGGAGTTGTTCGAAGGGTAAGGCGTCACCATGTCACAACCGCTGCTCTATGACAGCCACTGCCACACGCCGCTGTGCCGCCACGCCGTCGGCGAGCCGGAGGAATATGCCGCGGTCGCCCTGAAGCGGGGTTTCGCGGGCCTGACCATCACCTGCCACGGTCCGACGTCCCGCGAATGGGACTACTGCATGCGCAGCGAGCAGTGGCCCGAATACCTCGGCCTGTGTGCCCGCGCGAAGGCCGCCTTCGCAGGCAAGCTCGAGGTCCGCACGGGTGTGGAGTGCGATTTTCTTCCCGGGATCGAGGCCTACTGGTCCGACTTCCTCGGCCGCTACGACCTGTCCCATGTCCTGGGTTCGGTGCATCCCCACGCCGGAGACTACCGCAGGGCCTACCAGAACGGCGACGCCCTCGAGTACCAGAAAACCTATTTCGATCACCTCGCCCTCGCCGCCGAGACCGGCCTCTTCGACACGCTCGCTCATCCGGATGTCATCAAGAACATCGACCCGGCCCAATGGCAGATCGACCGCATCCTGCCCGCCATCCAGAAATCTCTTGATCGGATCGCCCGCACCGGCGTCGCCATGGAACTGAACACATCGGGCCTGACCAAGGACATCCCCGAGATGAACCCCGGCCCCGTGATGCTCTGCGAAATGGCCAGTCGAGCCATCCCGGTCGTGGTGGGGTCTGATGCTCATTCGCCCCGGCGGGTTGGGGCCCATTTCGACGACGCCATCGACCTGCTGCAGCAGTGCGGCTTCCGGAATGTGTCGTTCTTCGTCGATCGCCGTCGGCGCGATGTGCCACTGAATCTCGCTCGCGCCAGCCTGACACCCCTCGCCAGCCTGATCACGGCCGCAGGCTGATCGTCTTTGACTTCCCGGCCGCGCCTCCCGCGCCCTCCAGCATCACCGCGAGTTGCCCGCCATTCTTCCACCGCACCCCCGTGACGACCTTGCCCGGGAGTGATTTCACGCGCTTGTGCCCGACCCACACCTGTCCCGGGCAGGCCCCTCGCGGCGAAAAGTGGGGGCCATCATCAAAGTACGCCAGATGCCGTCGCGATGAGTCCCATGTGAATCCGCAACCGACATAGAGGTCCTGCTTCAGCGTCCTGGTGTTCAGTTCCACCCCCACGCCGGTGCTCGGGTTGATGTGCAGGTCAACGAAGACCCGATCGTCGTCCAGCACCGTGACCGCCATGATGGCATTGCTCGCGTCAATCTCAGCACCGCGCGCCCGTTTGATCACCGTATATCGCCCGGCCGAGTCGCCGCGCAGCAGAAGCAGATCCATATGGTATTTCGCGGCCGCCAGGCATACCGCGTACTTCTGACCCCGCTGTGTGAATATTCCCTGGCTGGGTTCCCGCTGCGGATCTTTCCCGCTGTTCACGCGGTATAGAACTCCCGCGTGCATCACATAAGGCGCCCGCGCGGGCGGAATCGAAGCCGCTCCCGCCAGCGCGAGGCACGACGCAAGAAGGATGATCCGAGAGATTCGCACAGGCACTCCTTTGCCAGAGACACGTGATCCGTTGCTGCGATCTTACCCGCCGGATAGCCCATCCAACAGCCCGCAGACCATTTGTCGCTGAATCTCATCCGTGAGAGCTGTCTATCAGTTCATGCCCCCGCGCTGGGGCGCATGTCCCCGGTTTGCAGATATCGCGTGTGAAACGAGAAGGCTTCGCTGAACATGTGCGGCGAGTGCAGGCCCGCGCTGGGGTCCTTCATGGCGCGCTTCATGTAATCCCACAGCATCGGGCGATACTCCGGTGCGGCGCATTTCTCTATGATCACCCTGGCACGCTGACGCGGGCTTCGGCCGCGAAGATCGGCAAACCCGTACTCCGTGACAATCGCATGCACGTCGTGCTCGGTATGGTCGATGTGCGTGGCGAACGGCACGATCGCCGAGATCTTCCCGCCCTTGGCCGTGGCGGGGGACATGAAGATCGTGTAGGCCGAGTTGCGCGCGAAGTCGCCCGATCCGCCGATGCCGTTCTCCATCCCCTTGCCGGCGATGTGAGTCGAGTTGATGTGCCCGTAGATGTCGGCCTCAACGAAGCCGTTCATGGCGATACAGCCCAGGCGACGGATGATCTCGGGGCTGTTGGATATCTCCTGGGGGCGCAGGATGATCTGTTTGCGGTATCGCTCAATGTTCCTGTTGAACCGCTCCTGCCCGGCCGGCGACACCGAGAAAGCCGTCGCCGAGGCAACCGTGACCTTCCCCGAGTCCAGCAGGTCGAGCATGCCGTCCTGGACGACCTCGGTGAACGCCGTCATGTTCTCAAAATGGCCTTCGTTCAGGCCCACCAGCACGGCGTTGGCGATGTTGCCCACCCCTGACTGCAGCGGCGTGAGGCAGCGGGGAAGCCGGCCGGCTCTCACTTCGCCGTCAAGGAAGTCCAGCAGGTGCTGGGCGATACGCCTGTGAATCTCCTCGGGGGCCTTGAACGGGGCGTTGCGGTCCGGACTGCTGGTCTCAACCACCGCGATCACCTTGCTGCGGTCAAAGCTCCAGGCGCTCGCGCCGATCCGGTCGCCCGGGGCGAGGATCGGGATCGGCTGCCGCTGACCGTGGGTGGAGGAGACCGAAACGATGTCGTGCATCCCCTCGAGTCGCTCGTCCTGGTTGGAATTGACCTCGAGGATGATTTTGTCGGCCATCTCGAGATAGACGTTGTTGTTGCCGCACGACGACGACGGCAGGGCGGTGCCGTCCGGATTGATCCGGGTGACTTCGATGATGGCGAAGTCGATCTTCCCGTAATGCCCATGGCGGACCAGCGAGCCGGCGTGGCTCAGGTGCATGTCCTGATAGTCAAGGGTGCCGGCGTTGATCTTCGCCCGGGTGGCCGGGTCGCTCTGATACGGGAAGCGGAATCGCTGCGCGTCGGCGCTACTCATCATGCTGTCATGCTCAGGACCGGTCGATGCGCCCGTGAGGATGTCCAGCCGCAGGGACCGACCCGCCGCCTGCTCAGCGCTGGCGCGGTGGGCGATCGCGGTGGGCACGGCCTTGGGGTAGCCCGCCCCTGTGAAACCGGACATCCCGACGACCGCGCCGCTGGGAATCAGCGCTGCTGCGGCGTCGGCCGGCATCGTCTTGCGCTGGAGTTCGTGGTTGAGAATGCGGCTGCTCATCGGACTCCTGGGACAAAGGGTTCAAGTGGTCTTAGGGCGCCATCCCGAGGTTATGGACTCCCAAGTCACTTGCAGCGGTCGGGGGCAATATACTGATCGCCCCCGCAAGGGCAAGGCGATCGGCCAATCCCAGTGATCGGCCAATCCCTCAAGATCGCCTTGGGATCCTCGGTGCCATCCTTCGTCTGCCTGCAGCCATTTCGCGTCGTGCCTCTGCTGCGTTGGCCGGCCTGCCCGGCGGATCGTGTGTTCAGCGGCACCTCACCATCACGGGCTTCCGCTCAGGTATCGCTCAAGGATACCACCCCTCCGGGCAGCCCAACGCGCCAATCACCAGGTCGCTGGCCCATCAGCCACTTGCCTTGAAAAAGGTGGGATGTCACCCTTGCCTTCTTGTCACCCCTGCCTTCTCGCGGATGTCTCCACCCGCGCGGCGTGATTCTTCAATCGTAAGGCACCGCGACGAAGCAGGTCTGGGACGCCGGCTTTTCCGGCGATTCGGCGAGAGTTCTGGTTGCCTTCCAAGCCACCTCCACGCGCGAGGGGGTGACGTGGGGGTACTCCTGTGCGGGCGAGGACGCCTCGCACTACTGGGGCGGATGCGCTGGTTTCCGGTCCGCATGTCTCGTTTTCCGGTTTGGACTTGCGACTGCGCACGAGTTAACGGCACTTCCAGAGCCCGTTGGGGGTGGCTGAGCTGGCTTCCCCGAGGCCCGGTAGCGCCATATCATGCTGTGCATGACCGCACTATCTCGGAAGATCACGTTGAGCGACCTGCGCTCTGCTCGCGAAAATGGCGACAAGGTTGCCATGCTTACGTGCTACGACTACACCACCGCGCGTCTGATGCAGGAAGCGGGGGTGCCGCTGCTGCTGGTGGGCGACTCGGCGGGGAATGTCGTGCTGGGGTATGAGTCAACGCTCCCGGTGAGCCTGGAGTTCATGATTGAGATCACCGCTGCGGTGCGCCGTGGGGCGCCGCTGGCGATGCTGGTGGCGGATATGCCGTTTGGGTCCTATCACCAGAGCATCGCCCAAGGGGTTGCCAACGTCTGCCGGATGATGCAACTTTCCGGCTGCGATTGTGTGAAGCTGGAAGTGGCCGACAGCCATCTGCCGTTGGTCAGGACGCTGGCCGATGCCGGGGTCGCGGTCATGGCGCACCTGGGATTGCGGCCGCAGTCGGTTGGGGTGCTGGGCGGCTATAAGGCGCAGGGACGTACGGCGGCGGCCGCGGGGGCGATCGTCGATCTGGCGATGCGGGCTGAGCAGGCTGGGGCCGTGGCCATTCTGCTGGAAGCCGTGCCGCCGGAGGTGTCCGAACGGGTTGTGGAGAAGACATCGCTACCGGTGATCGGCTGCGGGGCCGGTCCGGCGTGTCATGGGAGCGTGGTGGTGAGCCACGACATGCTGGGCCTGACGCCCAAGGCCCCGAAGTTCGTCCCGGTCCTGGGCAACGTCGCAGAGACCCTGATGGGACTGTTCGGTGAGTACGTTGAGCAGGTGGCCAGCGGCGACTATCCGTCGCAGGAACATATTTATCCGATGCCCCCGGAAGAAAAAACGAAGTTCGTCGGTTTAAGCAATCAGGAAAGGTAAACGTGTATGAAAGCTCTTCAACGATATCTCGTGTCCGCGGCCGTGGCTTCACTGTCGCTGACTGGTGGTACGATCGGATTCTCACTGCTGGGTGGGTCTGCTGCACTGGCTGCCGAGCCGACGACGGTGGAACGGCACCCGGCGATGGAAAGCCTGTCCAGCGCCTTCCGCGAGATCGGCAAGAACGTCGAGCCGTCGGTGGTGAGCATCCAGGTGCATAAGAAGATGGAGATGCCACCGGGCATGAGGCGTCGCCTGCCCTCTCCGTTTGAGGACCCGCAGTTTCGCCACTTCTTCGATCCCAATGGCGAAGGCGATCCGCAGGCGCAGCCGGATGAAGACGGGCCTGCGGGCGAGCAGGTTGGCACCGGAAGCGGTTTCATCATCGAAGTCAGCGGCAACGTCGGCTACATTGTGACCAACAATCACGTCGCCGGGGGTGCCACCGAGCTCGAGATCACCCTGCACGACGGCCGGGTTATCAAGAACGGCAAAGTCGTCGGCACCGACCCCAAGACCGACTTGGCCCTGATCAAGATTGAGGCGGACAAGCTGAAGCCCATGGCCTGGGGCGACAGCAAGCTGCTGCAGAAAGGCGACTGGGTGCTGGCGTTCGGCAGTCCGATGGAGTTTGTCGGCTCGATGACCCATGGCATCGTCAGTGCCCTGCACCGGTCAAACCTGAACATCATCCGCCAGGGATATGAGAACTTCATCCAGGTGGATGCGCCGATCACCCCGGGCAACAGCGGCGGGCCGCTGGTGAACACCGCCGGCGAGGTCATTGGCATCAACACCGCCATCGCCTCGGTGACAGGCGGGTTCCAGGGGATTGGCTTTGCCATCCCATCGGAACTTGCCAAGCCGATTGTTGAGACGCTAAAGACCAAGGGCAAAGTCACCCGCGGCTGGCTGGGCGTCAGCATCGCCAGCGTCAATCTGCCGGATGTGAAGAAGCTGGCCGAACATCTGGGCTACAAGGCCAGCAGCGGCGTTTTCGTGCAGGAAGTCTTCCCCAACACCCCGGCGTATAAGATCCTCCATCACGACGACATCATCGTGAAGATGGACGGCAAAGAGATGGACGACTCGGACGCACTTCGCGGCCGGATCGCGACTCTAACTCCTGGTACCGAAGTGACGATGACGATTTTCCGTAGCGGCAGGGAGATGGACGTCAAGATCATGCTGGGCAACCAGCCTGAGGATCTGGCATCCATCAACCAGCCCGGCGGTCCCAAGGGCGATAAGGGCTCGTCCGCTCAGGTGCCCGAGGCCATGGGAATGAGACTGGCGCCGGCCAGCCCCGAACTGCTCCGCCGGTTTGGCCTTCCCGAGGACTCCACTGGCGCATTGGTGGCGTCGGTCGCCCCTCGCTCCCTGGCCGGGAAGGCGGGCCTGCGGACCGGCGACCTGATCACCGAGGTCAATGGCAAGAGCGTGACGAGCGATGAAGAGGCGCGCGGGGCGATCAACGGCGGCGACCTGAAGAAGGGTGTCCGGCTCTACGTTATGAGCCGGAACATGCAGCGGTCGATCCTGCTGCAGAGCGACACGCCAAAGGAAAAGTAGAATCCCGAAGGGAGACGCAGGTGAATAGCCCGGCGCGGCCCGCGTCGCTCCGGAGCAGATCGGTGCATAGCGTCTCCTTCCCAGCGGCCGCCGAGTTCGGGGGCCGCTGGCGTTTGTGCGCTGAGTATGTTGAATGGACAGGAGACGCAAGTCCTCTACGGACCGAAACAAGCGGAACCGCTCGGCAAGGCACCGGGGCCCCCCGTGAGGCAAGAGAGCCCGGGGGAGGAAGTGCCTCCGCGCCGAGAGTCGGGACGCGACGTGCAGGAACCGGGTAGAAGGCCGCCTGGCGTGTGGCGAACAGTATCCGCAGTTGGATCAAGTGTCGATCTTGAAGCCTACCTTGGCGGTGACCTGCCACTCGGCGACTTTGCCGTCTTTGATTGCACCCCTGGTCTCAACCACCTCAAACCAGCACATGTTGTGCACGGTCTTGGCCGCCTGGGCGACGGCGGTCTGTATGGCATCCTCAATGGACGTCTTGGATGTACCGGTTAACTCGATCAGTTTAAAGACGCTGCCTTCCATGATCTGACCTTCCTGTATCGGTGTGTGTGAGAGTTCACCCGTCGCCCCATGCGCCGGCGTTACTGCAACTATAGGCTACTGGACCCTCACGAGCGGCGGTCTAGATGTCGAAATACATGCAGAACTCATAGGGATGCGGCCGGATTCGCAGCGCATCCACCTCATTTTCCCGCTTGTACTTGATCCAGTAGTGGATCACCTCGGGCGTGAAGACGTTGCCTGCCAGCAGGTAGTCGTGGTCGTTCTCCAACTCGGTGAGCGCTTCTTCCAGTGAGTCGGGGGTGGAGCCCATTTCGGCGAGTTCCTCCTGGCCCAGGCTCTGGATGTCCTTGTCGGTGGGCTGGCCGGGGTCGATTTTGTTCTGGATGCCGTCGATCGCGGCCATCACCATGGCGCTGAATGCCATGTAGGGATTGCACGAACTGTCGGGGCAGCGGAACTCCAGTCGCTTGGTCTGCGCCTTGTGTGAGTACATCGGCACGCGGATCGCCGCCGAGCGGTTGCGGCTGGAGTAAACCAGGTTCACGGGGGCCTCGTAGCCGGGCACCAGCCGTTTGTAGCTATTGGTCGTGGGATTGCACAGGGCACAGAGCGAGCGGGCATGCTTAAGCAGCCCGCCGATGGCCCAGAGCCCCATTTCGCTGAGGCCGGCGTAGTGATTGCCGGCAAAGAGCGGCTTGTTCTTCTTCCACAGCGAGAAGTGGACGTGCATGCCGCTGCCGTTGTCCTGGAACAGGGGCTTAGGCATGAAGGTGGCGACCTTGCCGTGCCGGATGGCGATGCTCTTACAGACATATTTGTACATCATCACGTTGTCGGCCATGGTCACCAGGTCCTGGTAACGCATGTCGATTTCGCACTGGCCGCCGGTGGCGACCTCGTGGTGGTGGCCTTCGACCGGGATGCCCAAGTCGATCAGCGTCTGCACCATCTCGCAGCGGATGTTGTGCATCGTGTCGATGGGCGGGACGGGGAAGAACCCTTCCTTCAGGCGCACTTTGCAGCCGTTGTTGGTGGGGCTTTCCTCGCCGCGGGTCCAGATGCCTTCCTGTGACCCGACATGGTGTTTGGAGAAGTTGATTCCCTGGTCAAACCACGCATGGTCGAAGACGAAGAACTCCAGTTCCGGGCCGAAGTTGGCGGTGTCGGCGATGCCGGTTGCCTGCAGATGAGCCACAGCCTTACGCGCGATAGAACGAGGGTCGCGGGCGTATTCCTTGCGGGTGAGAGGGTCCTGGACGTCACAGATCAGGCCAAGGGTTGGATACTGGAGGAATGGGTCGATGCGGGCGGTGTGGGCCACGGGGGCCAGCAGCATGTCGCTCTCGTTGATTGCCTGCCAGCCTCGGATGCACGAGCCGTCGAAGCCGAACCCGTTGTTAAAGCTCTCCAGCGTCAGTTCGCTGACCGGCACGGTGACGTGCTGCCAGAGTCCAGGGAAATCCATGAACCGCAGATCGACAAATGCGATGGACTTGTCCTTACAGAGTTTTAACACATCGCGTGGATTCAGCATGGCCAGACTCCTTCGGCAGTACACAGCGAGATCCTGAGCGGCATGATACCTCCAAAGGGATTAAGATTGCGAGGCGGCGGGGCGATGAAAGCAAGGAGTCGGCGACGAGCCGGAAGACGGCGCGGACCGGCCGGAACTGAGCGTCGGCCAAGGCGGTGGCGTCACCGGTGTGTGGAAACCGTCTAGTCGCGGCGGGCGGTGCGGCGCCGGCGTCCCAGGAGGGCGGGGGCGAGCATGCCGCCAAGGACCAGCACTGCCGACGGCTCGGGAACGAGCGCCAGGATCTGGGTGCGGTAGACCGAGATGTTGGCCATGTCGTTGACGTTGCCGAAGATGGCGGTGTCGGCCGGCTGGGCGGGGAATTGGCCGACGTAGCTGTTCATGCCTACGAGTACGCCGGCGCTGTCAAACACGCCGCCGCCGGAATCGCCGGGTGACAACAGCGCTTCGGAGGTGGTGCCCGGCGTGCTGTTGAGATAGTTGTTCAGCGCAGCATTGGAGGTCGTACCGTAGAAGTTCGCGGTGAGCAGGGAGGTCATACCGTAGCCGATGTCGGTGCTGGTGGTACCGTCAATCAGGTTGGTTCCCCATCGCTTCAGATTGCCCGCGGCGTACCCGAAGCCGCCGGCGTTTGCGGTGTGGAAGTTGCTGTCGACGGGCCATGTCGTAGTATTCCCGTAATACGTCGGCGAGGTGTTGCGCGGGTCGCGGCCGTAGCCGACTATGTAGACTTCCGTGGCGAGGGAGGGGGTTGTGGAACTCAGCGGGAGCAAGGCCAGAGCGGGGGAGGTCGCAAGATGGAACATCTGCAGGTCGGCGACGGTGGTATCGGGGTTAGTCAGGCGCGTGGCGCCGGTGTCGGCGGTGTAGATTGTGCTTCCCAGCGTGAACGTGGTTGACCCGGCGGTGACGCCGCCGACATGGGCGGCCGTCAACACCCAGCCGTTGCCGAGGTAAACGCCGCTGGCGCTGGCGACCGCTCCGACGTAGTTCCAGCCGCTGGACATTCCGGCACCGGTGGTATTGGCTGTTCCATTCCCTGGGCCGACGATGACGGCATGGGTCAGATTCGCACTACAGCCGACGGCCAACGCCAACAGGATCGCACGCTTCATGGGAACTCCGTATTAACCAGGATGCCCGAACGCGGTCTGGCGGAACTTAGTCTCATGCTACTGAGGCACATCCGAAAGCGGTAACTGTCGCTTTTGCCCCGAGATATCCCGCACTTACGGGACGCATTGTAGTATGCACTATCCAGCGAAGCCAGCTTTTTTTTGCGAGCGAGGCCAGCGCAGGATTCGATGTTGAATGAAGCAACAGACGGTGTTCTGCCACATCACGAACATGCTCTGAGTCCGGGCATGTGTGCGATGTGGCGCAGAGGTTTGCCAGAACTCATTGTTCACGGTAAGATCACGCCTCGCGATACTCAGGGTGTAGCTCAGTTTGGTAGAGCACTAGCATGGGGTGCTAGGGGTCGCAGGTTCAAATCCTGTCACCCTGATTTTTCGCACATGATGGCCCTTCAACCTAACGGTTGAAGGGCCATTGTCGTAGATCAACAGGGTGTAGGGTGCCCGTGCTGTACGGTCCCTACGCCGGGATTGCGTGCATTGTCCTCCTGAGCGTGGGAGTTACCGGCGGATCTTCGGGGTCGTCGTTCGGAATATGATAGGAATCGCCAGGAAGACTGCTGTGGTTGCATCTCCTGTTGCAGAACCTGTAAGTCTTTTATTGACAGAATCTTGCATCTCAACGCGGACTGAACAAGTACCGTATTTCTTGCAGTTTTTGCTCTTGACAGGTAAGATAGTAAGGATATGCCGACTCGCGTGAAAGCCCCGCGTCCGACCTCGCGCCGCAGCGTCGCGGCGACCGCTGCCAAGACCGGCCGACCCGCCCCGCGGCGGGGGAAACCGGTTCGCCAGCCCGTTGTCATCGAGCTTACGCCCGAGCAGAAGGCACGGGCGGCGGCTTCGTCCAGTTTCAACAAAGCCGTTCGCTTTCTCACCACGCTTACTGATTTTGAGCGACTCCGCATCGTGCGCTACAACTCCCAGAATTTCGATCTGGACCGGATGCGCAATCTCCTCAAGAAACTCGGAAACCCCCAGGACCAGTTCAAGTCGATCCATGTGGCGGGCACCAAGGGCAAAGGCAGCACGTGCTCAATGATCGCCTCGATGCTGCAGGCCTGCGGCTATAAGGTGGGACTCTATACCAGCCCGCATCTGGTGGACCTGCGCGAGCGCATCCAAGTGAACGGCGAGATCATCCCGCAGGCTGACTTCGGGCGACTGGTCCGGCACCTTGAGCCGTTGGTGGGCAAGACCAAGCCGTCGCCGACGTATTTCGACGTGCTGACGGCCGTCGCGTTTCAATATTTCGCCGAGCAGAAGATCGACTTCGGCGTCATTGAGACTGGGCTGGGCGGTCGCCTGGACAGCACGAACGTGATCAAGCCAGAAGTCTGTGCGATCACCAGCATCAGCAAGGACCACATCCAGCAGCTCGGCGGCACGCTTGAGAAGATCGCCGAAGAGAAGGCCGGCATCTTCAAGCCTGGTATTCCCGCCGTCACGGTCCTGCAGGAGCCTGGCGTTGAGGCAGTGTTCAAGCGCGTGGCGGAGAAGGTTGGGGCGCCATTGGACATCGCGGGCAAGACCATCGAGTTCAGCTACCGGTTTGAGTCGACTCGGCCGCTGGGGCCGCACAATCGCGTCTGTCTCACGACGCCGCTGAGCAAGTACGAGCATCTGGCGGTGCCGCTGATGGGCGAGCACCAGGCCATCAACTGCGGACTGGCCCTGAGTGTCATCGATAAGCTCAAGGGTCGGGGCTTCGCCATCAGCGACGCAAAGGTGATCGAAGGCCTTGGCAAGACCCGCGTGCCTGGCCGGATGGAGATGATCTCGCAGACGCCGCGCGTCATTGTCGATTGCGCCCATAACGCCGCCAGCGTCGACGCGGCGATGCGCGCCATTGGGCAGCATGTTCCGTACGACTCGCTGATCGTGATCTTCGGCTGCTGCCAGGACAAGGACGTGGCGGGCATGCTCGAACGAATCAGCGCTGGTGCCGACAAGGTGATCTTCACGCCGGTGCAGAGCATTCGCACGGCCAGCCCCGATGAACTGGCTGCCAGCTATACCGAACTGTACGGCAAGATGGCGCAGGTGGCACCGACGCTCGAGGAGGCACTAGTTATCGCCAATCGTGCTGTGACCAAGGAAGACCTGATCTGCATCACAGGCAGCTTTTTCCTCGTTGGTGAAGCCAAGCGTTTGTTCGCCGCGAAGGCATGATGAAGCTGTTCCTCGAAACCTTCGGCTGTCAGATGAACGTGCTGGACAGCGAGTTGGTCCTGAACCAGCTTCGGGCGATGGGGTACGAACAGACGGCAGTACGTGACCAAGCCGATGTCGTGCTGTTTAACACCTGTTCGGTTCGTGAACATGCCGAGCAGAAGGTCTGGTCGCGACTGGGCGAACTGCGCGAGACCAAGGGTCTGAGGCCCCATATCGTGATCGGCCTGATCGGTTGCATGGCGGAGCGCGAGGGCGATGCCATCTTCCGCCGTTACCCGCACCTGGACATCCTGTGCGGCCCTGGAGAGCTGGACCAGCTCCCGGCGATGATCCAGACGGCTACGCTGTCCAACGGCGTGGCGGCCGAGTCTCCAATCTCGAATCCCGAATCTGAAATCTCAAGTCGCAGATCGAAGATCAAGAGACACCAATCTGCGCTGATGTCACCGGACATTCGCCGAGCCCCTGTTCTGGCCGGGGCGGACGACAACCTGGAATCGCTGGATCTGGCCCGCAGTGTGTCGGCAGCGGACGGCTCGACGCAGGCCTACGTGCGGATTACGCGCGGGTGCAACAAATTCTGCTCCTACTGCGTGGTTCCCTATACCCGTGGGCCGGAAGTGCATCGCCCACCGGAGAACATCGTCCAGGAAGTGAGAAAGCTGGCCGACGCCGGCATGCTCGAGGTGACGCTGCTGGGGCAGACGGTGAATCATTACGCGTATCGCCGCGGCGATGGTCGAACGACGACTTTCGCGGAGCTTCTCCACCAGATTCACGAGGCGGTGCCGCACCTGCCGCGACTTCGGTTTGTGACCAGCTTCCCCCGAGATTTCACAGACGAAGCGCTGCAGGCGATGCGAGACTGCTCGCGCATCTGTCACTATCTGCACATCCCTGCCCAGCACGGCAGCGATCGGCTGCTGAAGATGATGAATCGGGGTTATACGGTGGCTGAGTACCGAAACCTGATCGACCGGGCTCGGTCGTACATGCCTGACATCTGTATCGCCAGCGATTTCATCGTGGGCTTTCCGACTGAGACGGACGAGGAGTTTGGGCAGATGGTGGAGCTGGTGCGATACTGCCGATTCAAGAACAGTTTCATCTTCAAGTATTCGCCGCGGCCGGGCACCAGCGCCATGCAGAGATACGCCGACGATGTGCCCGAGGAGGTCAAGCGGAAGCGGAATAACGAACTGCTGGCAGTGCAGGGCGAGGTGTGTGCGGCCAATAACACGGCGATGATCGGGCGGTGGGTGGAGGTGATGGTGGAGGGGGCGGGCACGCTCCAGAGTCCGCCGGTGGCCCCCGGGAAAGTCGAGCTCGGCTGGGAGAAGCGGCGGGGCGGTCCGGAAAAGTATCAGATGCTGGGGCGGACGCGCGGCGACCAGATCGTTGCGTTTGACGGCGACGTTTCGATGAAGGGCTGCCTGCTGAACGTTCGTATCACGGGCGCACGGAAGATGACTCTGTTTGGCGAGCTGGCCTGACCTTTCGCAGTCGGCCTGACGGCGCAAGGGCTGGCAGTTCCCGCGACTCCAATCGCTGCTGGGCGCCTGGCTTGCTACCCCTGGTACTCGCACGATGAGGTGCATGTCTCGTACACGATGATGGTCGCAAGCAGGGGCAGGTGCGGCTTGATGTGGTCCCACAGCCAGCGGGCCAGGACCTCGCTGGTGGGGTTCTCGAGCCCTTTGATTTTGTTGAGGTAGTAGTGGTCAAGCTGCTTCACGATCGGATCGACCGCGTGCTTGATCTCACCGTAGTCGACGAGATATCCCTTGGCTTCCTCCACCTCGCCCGCCACGATGATATCGAAGCGGAAGGAGTGTCCGTGGAGGCGCCTGCACTTGTGCCCGTCCGGGAAGGTGGGCAGGTCGTGCGCGGCTTCAAACCCGAACGTCTTGGATAAGCGGACTTTCATGAGAGCGGCAGATTGTAGGGAGTCGCCGGGCCGATGCAAAGCAGGCCGGCGGTGGCCGCGAGGCTTGGCTCGCGGTCCCGCTATCTCTGCGTCTCGGCGGCTCTGCTTGAGGAAAGAATTAGACCGCGGATTTCGCGGATTTACGCGGATAAAACATGCATTTATCCACGTCCATCCGCGTCATCCGCGGTCAACTTCTTCTTCGCTTCCGCTTCGCGCTATCGCGGTTGTGTGCGATCACACGAAAGAGCTTACAGTTTTACGCTGGCGACCAGGTCCTTCACGTGCTGGACGGAGGTCTGGAAGGCGGTCTTCTCTTCGCCTTGGAGCTCGACCTCAAGGATCTTCTCGACGCCGCTACTGCCCAGGACGCAGGGCACGCCGACGAAGTAGCCGCCGATGCCGAATTCCTTGTCGCAGTAGGCAGCGCACGGCAGGATGCGCTTCTTGTCCTTGATGATGGCTTCGGCCATTTGCACGGTGGCAGCGGCGGGGGCGTAGTAGGCCGAGCCGGTGCGCAGGAGCTTGACGATCTCAGCGCCGCCGTCGCGGGCACGCTGGATGATCTGGGCCAGACGCTCGGGCTTGACGAGCTGGGTGATGGGGATGCCGCCGGCGAAGGTGTAGCGGGCCAGGGGGACCATGTCATCGCCGTGGCCGCCCAGCAGCAGGGCCTGAACGTCTTCGACCGAGCAGCCGACTTCTTCGGCCAGGAAGCTGCGGAAGCGGGCCGTGTCAAGCACGCCGGCCTGTCCCAGGACGCGGTTGGTGGGGAAGCCGCTCTTCTTCCACGCGACGTAGACCATCGCATCCAGGGGGTTGCTGACAACGATCAGCACGGCCTTGGGCGAAGCCTTGGCGACCTTCTCGGCGACCTCGCCGACGATCTTGGTGTTGGTGGCGATCAGGTCGTCGCGGCTCATGCCGGGCTTACGCGGAATGCCGGCGGTGATGATCACCACATCGCTGTCGGCGGTGGCGGCGTAGTCACTGGTGCCGGTGAACTTGCAGTCGTTGCCGCAGACAGGGCTGGACTCGTACAGATCCAGGGCCTTGCCGGCCGGCATGGTGTTGGGAACGACCTGGTCGTTGCCGTCCTTGTCCTTGATTCGGATCTCGGGGATGTCCACGAGAACGACATCGGCCAGTTCCTGACTGAGGATCCAATGTGCGCAGGTGGCACCGACGTTTCCGGCTCCAATGATGCTGATTTTCGCTCGACGCATAACAATGCTCCTTTTGGGTTACCTGGCGTTGATTCCGCCGAAGCGGCGCTCCCGGGATGCAAACTCGCGAAGGGCGGTGTGCAGGTCGGCCGGGGTGAAATCAGGCCAGAGGGTCTGGGTTACATAAATTTCGGCATAGCTCAACTGCCAGAGAAGGTAGTTGCTCAGTCGCATCTCGCCGGCGGTGCGGATCAGGAGATCCGGATCGCAGAGGCCGGCCGTGTAGAGGTGGGCATCGATGGCGGCTTCGTCGATCGCCTCGATGTCTATCTTGCCGGCGCGGACCTCGGTCGCGATGGCGCGCACGGCGTCGACGATCTCGGCCCGGCTACCGTAGTTGACGGCCAGCGTGAGGGTCAGGCCGGTGTTGCCAGCGGTGGCATCGATGGTTTCCTGCACGCCCTGGACGACTTGGGCCGGCAGGCCTTCGTGGCGGCCGATCTGGCGGAAGCGGATGTTGTTCTTCTGCAGGGTGGGCAGTTCGCCGCGGAGATAGTCCACGTACATGCCCATGAGGAACGCGACCTCATCGGGTGGGCGCTTCCAGTTCTCGGTGGAGAAGGAATAGAGCGTCAGGCAGCGTGGGCTGCCCATCTGGGTGTTCAAACGTGCGGACTCGGTCACGATGTCGCGGACGACCTGTGCGCCGTGCTGATGTCCGAACACGCGTGGCTGTCCCTGTCTGCGAGCCCAGCGGCCATTGCCATCCATGATGATGGCAATGTGAGCCGGAAGGCGAGCGGCGGGGATGTCAGGTAGCGGATTGATCATACGATCGGGTTCCATACAACGATGCCTGGATAGGGAGGAAACCCCCTCCCTAGCCCTCCCCCAAGGGGGAGGCGACCACTCTCCAGCTCCTCATCCGAGGGCTTGGGAGCAACGTCACGATCATAGGCTACGGCATTTCCCAGGCAATACACTACCGCATAATCGTCGCGCTACGCTCGGGCGAGACGCTGACCATGCGGATCGGCGCGCCGACCAGTGACTCAAGCCTCTTCACATAGTTCTGTGCGGCCAAGGGCAGATCCTCGAAGCGGCGGATGGCAGAGAGGTCCTCGTTCCAGCCGGGCATCGACTCGTAGACCGGCTGAACCTGCGCCAGGCTGTCCATATCCGCGCGGAAGCCGTCCAGAATCTTCCCATCCTGCTTGTAGTCCACGCAGATCTTCAGTTCGTCCACACCGGTAAGCACATCCAGCAGCATCATCGCAATGGCGGTGACGCCGCAGAGTTCCACCGAGTATCGCACGGCGACGGCGTCGAACCAGCCGCAGCGGCGGGGCCGGCGAGTGGTGGTGCCATATTCGTTGCCACGCTCGCGGATGTAGTTGCCGATGGCGTTGTCCTGCTCGGCGGGGAAGGGGCCTCCGCCGACGCGGGTGGTGTACGCCTTCATGATCCCGACGAAGTTCTTGCAGACCTGCGGCGGAGCGCCGGCTCCGGTGTAGATGCCCAGGGCCGAGCAGTTCGAGCTGGTGACAAACGGATAGGTTCCGTGGTCGACATCCAAGAGAACGGCGTGGGCGCCTTCGAAGAGGATTTTGCGGCCGGCCTTGAAGGCGTCGATCAGCAGACGGCTGGTGTCGCAGACAAACGGGGCGATGCGCCGGCCGAAGCCGCGGTATTGCTCGAAGATGGCGTCGGCGTCCAGCGCCGGAAGGTCATAGAGGGACTCAAAGAGCTTGTTACGGTCGGCGAGGATGGTAACGATCTTCTCGCGAAGAAGCTTTTCATCCACCAGATCGGCGACGCGGATGGCGGTGCTGCGGTGCATCTTGTCGGCGTAACAGGGGCCGATGCCGCGGCGGGTGGTGCCGATGGATTTGCCACTGGCAGCGCGGGTTTCGCGGGCGCCGTCTTCCATCTTGTGCCAGGGCATGACCACGTGGGTCTTGTAGCTGATGCGGAGGTTGGCGGGGGTGATGGTGACGCCGCGCGCTGTGAACTCGTCAATCTCCTTGAACAGGGCCTCGGGTTCCAGCACGACGCCATTGGCGACGAGGTTCATGATGCCGGGGCGAAAAATGCCGACGGGCAGGAGGTGGGTGGAATATTTTTGATCGTCAATCTTGACGGTGTGGCCGGCGTTGGCTCCGCCGCAGTAGCGGACGACCATCTGGGCATCCTGGGCGAGGTAATCGACGATCTTGCCCTTGCCTTCGTCGCCCCACTGGAGCCCAAACACACAAGCATTGCCATCCAGGAATGGATTCACGTTCAGACCTCGGTTGGTTTTCCAATGGGACAGGCCAAAACAGGCCTGAAAACAGGCGGCATGCCGTCCCTCAGGACGTAGGTCGAGATTATGAGACAATGGTGAAAGTGTCAAGGCGGAAAGGCCATTTCTCGCGTAGGCCGTGAGAATCTGCTGCGCGGCGAGGTCCCAGGAGCGGCAGAAGGCGACGGTCTATCAGTGGACACAGGAGCCGGAAGTCTGAGTGCGGCTACAGCTATATACACCCGGCCAATAGCTCGGTGAACGGCTTGTGCACATCCACGGTCTGGCCCTGGCGGCTGCTGTGTCTGGCCGCGTCGATCAGCAGCGTCGTCGGCAGGACGGATCTGGCTGTGACGGCAGGTGGGCCTTCGCCTCGGGCGGCCGCGGCGAAGGCACGCCAGATGTCGCTCTCGCTGAGGCCGGGCGGGGCCATCGGTGGCAGCGTGATCGCTGTAGCGGGGTTACCGGTGCTTGTGGCGGGGGCGGGCGTCGCGGAGAGATCGGCCCAGGCGCTGACGTCAAACGTGAGGCTTGATGGGCTCTGGACCGTTCCGCGAGCTGCGTCGATGTGCCACCGCGGGAGCGGCAGGGCGGTGGTGCAGTTGATCTCCAGGAGCCCGACCGCGCCGTCGTCAAAGTCAATACACAGGCGTGCGAAGTCGTCACAGTCGCTGGACCACACATTGGCGCGCAGTTGGGCAAACACACGGACTGGCTTGGCGGGCAGCATCAGTTGCCACAACTGATCGACGAAATGGGATCCCCAGTCGTAAAGCCCGCCGCCGCCGAAGGCCGCTTCGTTCCGCCAGTTGGGGCGATACTCACGGGCGGCCGGGCCGACGCAACTGGCGTATTGATGCAGACGCGATTCGACGTTGAGCCATCTGCCCAGCACTCCGCTCGTCTTCACCTCGCGAATGCGGAGGTAGTCGGCATCCCAGCGGCGGTTGTGGAATACACTCAGGACGCGATGGGAGTTTTCGGCTTGCTGCACCATGGCCGTCGCCTGGGTCAGGTCCAGTGCCATCGGCTTCTCGACCATGACATGCAGGGCCTGCCCGCGCCTGCGGTCGGCCGACAGCGCCGCCATCACCTGCTGATGGTGCATGGCCGAGGGAGTTGAGACCAGCACCGCGTCGAGGTCGGGCAGGTCGATGAGATGCTGCCACTGCTGGATGAACTGGACATCTCGGCCGGCGAGCGTCGGATGGGCAGCGGCCTTCGCCAGGCGCAAAGGCGTGGGATCGCACACGGCCACGACCTCGGCGGTATCGCTGGCCGCGATCCAGCCGGCGTGCTCTGCGCCAATGCGTCCGAATCCGATGATGCCAACGCGCAGCGGGTTCATGATCGGCTCATACCTCGCCCGAATGGTCTTTGGGGCCCACTGAGACGTCGGCCGGGAGACGCAGCCGCAGCATCCAGATGGCCGCGATAACCAGCAGCAGGGCACCGACGACCCACGGCAATGTCATATGATTTTCGTATACCAGCCCGGCGATGACCGGCCCGACCACACGGCCAAGGGTTCCCACGCCCTGGTACAGGCCCAGGCTCGTGCCCTGGAGGGCCTCAGGGCTGTTGCGACTGACCAGGGCCGAGATGGACGGCTGGAACAGGCTGCGTCCAAAGGCATGAATTGCCCCGCCGACGACAAGGATCGTCAAGAGCGGAAGCCGCGCCGAACCCGCCGTTACCAGGGCACCGGCCGCCACGCAGAACAACCCGATGACGCACAGCGGGCCCTCTCCGACAAGACGGCTGAATCTGCCCACCAGCCCGCCCTGGACCACGACGATGATGGCTCCGACAAACAGGTAGTAAAAGCCGACCTGAGCCTAATGGAAGTTGAAATTGTATTTGAGGAACAGGGCGACGGTGCTGTCCATCATCACAAAC
>JBBQTU010000039.1:0-22795 GCA_038213005.1 Tepidisphaerales bacterium
CATGTTGCGTCGATTCTGGTCTACTTTCCTGCTGTTAACCTGGTGCGCTCTGGGCACTGGGTTGCTGGCACATTTGCACAATGTGCAGCACGAGCAGGAGGACCGCCGTGAGGTGAGGCTGGGCCATCACGGGCCTGTCCAGCACGACGAACGCAACTGCGAGTTGCACGCGCAACTCTGTGCGCCCGTGATGTCGCAGACCACGATCATTGTCGTCCCTACGGCCGGCGTTCTGCTGGAGACCCTGCAACCTGTCGATCAGACCGTTCACGTCGATCCGATTCGCCTTCTACACGCCTGTCGCGGTCCGCCGACCTTCGCCGCCTGTTAGCCGTGACGTGGCCTTGCGCCCATGCAGAGATAAGTCGTACGGGCCGACTCTGCTGGCTGAACGCATGGCACTTCCTTCTGGCATTCCCTGCAAGAAAGCGAGGATCCTAATGCGGACACGTTCCGCTTTTACGCTCGTTGAGTTGCTGGTCGTGATAGGCATCATTGCTCTTCTGATCGGAATTCTGCTGCCTGCTCTCTCAAGGGCGCGACAGGCGGCCAATACGGTCAAGTGCTTGTCGAACATGCGGAACATGGCCATGGCTCAGGTTTTGTATTGCAACGAGAATAATGGATATCTCGTGCAGGCCGGCTTTGGTCACGGTGGAGCGCATGTCCACGAGGAAGTAGCTTGGCTTAACACGCTCCAGCAGTACTACCAGAGCAAGTTGGTGGCGCGATGTCCCGCTGACGATTCGCCACACTGGGAGGGCGGAACGCCGCTGCCCGGTACGACGGATCAGTATCGGCGCACCAGTTACGGCATCAACTCGTTCCTGGACAAAGACCTCTGTCCATGGGGCGGCCCCTACGTCAAGATCACCCAGATCAAACAGTCATCGGCCACAATCCAGTTTCTGGAAATGGCACAGACGGGTGACTACGCGGGTGCCGATCATCCCCATGTGGACCTGTGGATCGGTAACGTGCCAGCCAAGGCCCAGGGGCAACTGCAGATCAACGTTCACGGCGGCAAGCTCAATTCATGGAGCGGTAGAGCCAACTACACGTTCCTGGACGGGCATGCCGAAACCGCCGAGTTTTCTCAAGTGTTCAAGAATTTCACCGAAAACAAATTTGATCCAGCCGTCGCTCATTGAGTGGCGGCAGAAACGGAAAACATTATGAGTTTCAATCGTCTTGCGGCGTTCGCCGCCTCGTCAGTTCTCGCCCTCGGGACCATTGCGGTCGCCGACGATCACTTCGACATTGCGCCCTACTTCCAGAACGGCACACTGCTGATGGGCGGACTGACCCACGGAGGGGTCGCCGAGGCACCGCCCATTCAGGTATACGGCCTTGAGTTTGGCGAAGACCCGAACGATCCATTCAACCCGGCCGACCCAGGCGTCAATCAGGCAGCGGGCATCGGCAATCTGCCGGCCGGCGCCGCGGTAAAGTACAACATACTCAGCAGCCTGCTGTTCTGGGATGGCGTTGACCCTGTCCACTACATTCCGGTCCCCGGCGACACCCACATCAACCTTTATATGGGCACCGCCAAGCGCACACTCACCGGCAACAGTGGTCCCCAAACGGGCTCGCTCATCCAGAGCGTGGTGGGGGACGGCTCAATGCACAAGCATTTCGTTACGGCACTGCATGCCGATTACGATGATTTGCTGTCCGACTCGGCCAATGTGCCGGGCGATCCGTATTTCACCGCGCCGCTCGAGGGCATCTACGCATTCAGCATGGAACTGACCCTGACGAATGGCGGCAACACGTATGTCGCCGATCCCCTATGGGTGGTGTACAACAACGGCTTGAGCGAAGAGCAGCACGCCGCTGCCATGAACGCGGTGGTCCCTGAGCCATCGAGCCTGGCACTGCTTGGGTTTGGCGGCTTGGCGCTATTGCGCCGTCAGCGTCGCTCGGTCGTCTAGCCGGCGACAGCACAACTCGCGACTCCACTACTTTTTCTACGATAAGGATTAACTAGCATGAATAAGACAATCTCGTTCTGCACACTCTCAATGTTGGGGCTGGCGTGCGGCGTGGCCGCGGCCGGCGAATCGCTTCCGACCGATATCTATTTCTTCGGGCGGGATATCACGCCCAAGGTTATCACCGGAGCCCACGTTGACCCGGGCTTTGTCGGGTTGGACAATCCCAACTACAATCGCCTGACGTTTCTATATGCACACTGGGTATCGCTCACGTTCCCGGCATCCAATGCCAATCACTATCATGGGACCAGCCGCTACGAGTACGAGTGGAACAATGGCATTCCCACCGTCGTGTCGCATCAGCACGACGGCAACCTCATTCCGGGTATCAGCGACTTGCTGACCGACTCGCTCAAACTGACGCCGGGTAGTGGCGCGTATGCCGGCAAGCTGGTCAGCTACCAGTATCCGGAATCGGTTGATCCTTCCGGGCACTACAGTAACATGACGACGCGGGGTACTGCGTACTTGGGCGACACCAGCACCTTCCCGCTGAACAGCGCTCAGAACCGCCTCTACAATGGCAACTTTGGCAAGTACACCGGTTCGCTTGCCGGCTCCAACCTCGCGATGGAACTCGTGAGCATCACACCGGGGCTCCATGTGGGCATCGGCGATGATATCGACATCTTCGATGGCGGCAGTATATCGCCCGGGATCGGTGACGCAGGTGCCGTCAACTGGCTGTTCACCCCAGTGTTTTGGGTTGAGCAGGGCACCACGCCGCAAACGTATACCGCCCAGTTTCGTCTGAAAGACTTGAACTCGGCCACGACCGGCTATCTGGATTCTGGCGAATACGGCTTCGTCGTTACCAGCGTACCGGAACCGGCCAGCCTGGGTGTGTTGGCCATCGGCGGCCTGTCGCTGCTGCAACGGCGTCGCCGCACCGTCTGAGATTTGATCGGCGGGGGCGACGCCGAACGTCGGCGTCGCCCCTGTTGCGGCCTGACTGGCATCGAGCGGACACTAACAACCAGGCGCAAATGACGTATGATGGATTGCCGCTCTGGTCTTGGAAGGAAACATTTATGTCTCTGGAACTGCAGAATCTGATGAAGGGATTCGTCACTCCCGACGGAACCGTCTCGCCTGTGATCAATGTGCCTCATTTCCGGGTTGAACGTGGGCAGCAGCTTGCCCTCGTCGGCTCCAGCGGCAGCGGCAAGACAACGCTGCTGCATTTGATCGCCGGCATTCTCGCCCCGGACTCAGGGCAGATCATCTTCCGCCTGTCCGGTGAGCCCGAGCAGGAACTGGGCGCGATGTCCGAGGCCCAACGCGATGTTTTCCGTGGCAAGAACATAGGCTACATCTTCCAGACGCATCACCTCCTGCCGGGCTTTACGGCTTTGGAGAACGTGCTGCTGGGAATGAGTTTCACCGGGCGAAAACACGACCGGCACTGGGCCGAGTATCTGCTGACCGAAGTAGGCTTGGCCGATCGTCTGCACTACAAGCCCGAGAAATTGTCGGTCGGGCAGCAGCAGCGGGTGGCCGTCGCCCGCGCCCTGGCCAACAAGCCGCGCCTTGTACTGGCCGACGAACCCACCGGCGCACTGGATGTGAACAACGCCCAGCAGGTACTGGAACTGGTTCGCAAGCTCTGTCAGCAGGTGCAGGCCAGCCTGCTGCTGGTGACGCACGATCCCAAGATCGCCAGTCAAATGTCGCTGACGGTCAGTCTGACGGAACTTAACAACACAAAGAAATAACACCATGAACATCTTTCAACTGACTTTCAAGCAGATGCGCCAGCGAGCCCTCTCGACCTGGCTGACATTACTCTCGGTGGTGCTGGGCGTCGGGCTGGCGGTTGCGATCCTGCTGCTCTACCGCGAAGGCGACAAACTCTTCTCTCAGGCGGATTTTGGCTATGACGTGATCGTCGGAGCCAAAACCGGGGGGAAACTCAACCTCGTTCTCAACTCGGTCTATCAACTGGGCGGCGCGCCGGTCACGATCAACTACAGCGTCTACGAGGATCTGCTGAAGAATCCCAATGTGCGATGGGCTATTCCCTGGGCCGTCGGCGACAACTACCAAGGCTATCGGGTCATCGGGACGTCGACCGCCATCCTGGGTAACGACGACCACGACAATCCCTTGCCGCCGGGGAAGGCATTTGAGTACCGCACTGGCCGACACTTCGAGTTGGCCGCGGGTCGGGCGTTTGCCTCGCGAAAGTTCCAAGCCGTGATCGGAAACGAGGTCGCCACCAAGACCGATCTGCGCCTGGGATCGAAGTTCAAGGCCTCGCACGGCGCTGAGAACACGGGGCTCAAGGATGAGCACGACGAGACATGGGAAGTTGTCGGCATCCTCAAGCCTACCAGTACGGCCATGGACCGCGTCATCTACATCCCAGCCATCTCCGCGATGGCGGTGCCGTCGCACGCCAAGGTTATCGAACAGATTGCCGACCTTCAGGCCGGCGCAACTTCTGGACCAGCCGCCGCGACCGCACATGATGAGCACCATGACGATCACGATGCCACAGCGCTGGCCGCCGATGACGATCATGATGACCACCATCCCGCAGGTGCGGGCGGTAGCGCGGGAGAACATCACCACCATGAGGCTCATTACACACTGGCGCCTGATGGGACCATCAATCTGAATCTACCTCCAGAGAAGTGGCGTCTGTCGGCCGTCCTGGTCCGGTCGGCCGGGCAGGGCCTCAGTCAGAACATCATCTTCGAGGTGGACAACCTGCCCTACGCGACGGCCGTCAATCCCGCTCGCGAGATGCGTGCCTTCTTTGATACCTTCCTCAAGGGCAGCCGGGCCGTCCTGCTGGTGATTGCGGCGCTGGTCTCGATGGTTGCGGCCGTGGGCATTCTCGTCTCGATCTACAACTCTGTCAGCGCCCGCCTGAAAGAGATCGCCATCATCCGCGCCCTGGGCGCCACCCGCGGCCGGGTGGTGACATTGATCTGCCTGGAAGCGGGCATGGTGGGGCTGATCGGGTCGGTTCTGGGGCTGATCCTGGGCCATACGCTGGGCGGCGTCGGCTCAGTCTTCTTCCGCCGGTTCGTGGGCGAGGGCATCGACTACATCACCGTCAGCCCCGAGGAACTGGAATACCTGCTCGCAGTCGTGGTCATCAGCGTGGTGGCGGGTCTGGTGCCGGCGCTGAAGGCCTACAAGACCCCGGTCGCCAGAAACCTGATGGGCTGAGTGGTCGCTGCTGAGGTCAAATCACGGTGACCGCCTGCTGCCTTCACGCCTTTCGCGGCAGCCAGATCGTAAAGTCGCTGCCCTTGCCCACCTCGCTGGTGATCGAGAGCTCACCGCCGTGCTCGTCGACGATCCGCTTGGACATCGCCAGCCCCAGCCCGGTGCCGCCCTTGCGCATCGAGAAATAGGCCCGGAATATCTTCCGCTGCACATCCGGTGAGATGCCCTTGCCGGTGTCGATCACATCAATCAGGACATGGGTGGGCGTCGACGAGAGCGACAGGATCATCTCACCTCCGCTGTTGCCGTCCATCGCCTGCATGCCGTTGAGCATGAGGTTCAGGATGGCCTGCTTGATCAGGCGCGGGTCGATCATGACCGTGAGCGGGGCGGGGCTGGTCTTGAGGCGAAGCTGGACCCGCTGGGCCTGGGCCTGCGGGGCGAAGAAATCCGCCAGTTCCTCCAGCATGCTGTTGAGCTCAACCGGCTGACGATCCAGTTCGATCCGCCCGGCATAGCGGAGAAAATCGTCCAGCGTGTCGCGCAGGCGGCTGGTCTCTCGCTGTACGATCCCCAGGCGATTGACCAGTCGATGCCGCTGGGGATCGTCCGGTCCGATGTCCTCCATGAGCAGTTGCAGATTGAGCTGCACCGTGGACAAGGGATTCTTAATCTCGTGGGCCAGCCCGCCCGTCAGCGTGCCCAGTTCGGCCAGCCGCTCAGCCTCACGGGCCCGCTTCTGCAGCGTCAGCGAGCGGCGATAGAGAACCACCGCGACCCCGGCCGCCACAACCAGGCCGAGGACAGCACCCAGCGATAGACCTGTCCAGAAACTTTCCATCGGGCCAAACAGCGTATGCCGCGGCGCGGGATTGTGCAAAGGGATGGCTGCCTGCTGTCGCATGTCGTCCCGCATGACGCTCTGGCCGAACCACTCACGGCATCCGCGGGTTCGTGATAACATGGCCGAGCTTCGGCGCAGGTCGTGACCGAGCAAAGGAAGGAGCTCGATGAGCGTAGGAATGATGAGCGTATTTATGTGGGGCCCACTGCTTGTCCTGGCACTGTTGGTCGCATCGCCGCTGCTTGGCGTGATCATGCTGACGTTGGGCATCCGCGGACGGGCGAGGTTCGGGGCGCCGACTTGCAGCAAGTGCGGCTATGACCTTCGGGCCGCCAACTTCATGGCCGGCACGCCCGGGGCATGCCCGGAATGCGGCGTGGATCTCACCGGGGACAAGGCCGTCAGCTTCGGGCGATACCAGCGCAGCCGGAAGAAGATCATCGCGGGCATCGGCCTGCTGCTGCTGCCGCTTGGGCTCTACGTTGTCTGGATGACGGTCGTCATGCCGCGCAACCGCGGGATGATGATGACCGGCCCGTCGGCGTTGCCCTCGCAGACCACTGCCCAGATTCTCTCCGGGCTGCCTGCGGTGGCCGACCAGCCGTGGAGCTGGCAGCAACTCAGTACCCGCCTCAAGGCCGGGAAACTCAGTGCTGCGGAATTGGATACGGCACTGGCGACACTGGTGCAGAGCATCAATGCGAGTCGGGCGAAGAACCCGTCGCCGCAGCCGCTCTTCTGGGCGAACGACTTCGTAAAGGATGCCATTGCCACAGGGAAGGTGAATCAGACGCGGATGCAGGCCTTGTGCGAGGCATTTTTCGCCAATGCGATCCAGATTGAGACGCCCAAGGTCGTGCGACTCGGCCGGCCGGTACAGATATCGCTCCAGTGCAGCGCTCCGTGGGATCTGGGCGGAAATAACATGGTCTGGTCACCGACCGAGGCGAAGACCGGCCGCGGTCAGGCCATTCGTCTACAGGAAGTCGGTGGCGCGAAGGACATCACCCTTCCGGCGGAGGAGCTTTCCCGGACGAGGTACGGCTCTCTGTCGCTCAAGGGGCAGGGTCTCGGCGAGGCGGGCGAGCATGAACTGATCTTTGTGTTCGACGCCGGCGCGGTGGGCCAGAACGCCACGCTTCGCGGCAAGGACGGCAAGCCGGGCCTGAAGGAGCAGTGGCCCAGCCCCTTGGCAACATGGCAGATCACGGTGAAGAAGAAGCTTCGCGTGGTGCCGGCCGACCAGCTTGCCGTGCAGTTGGATACCTACGTCGCTCATGATCCGCAGCAGACCAAGGCATCGCTCGTGAAAGAAGCCATCGTCAGAAAGGCAACCGGCGGAGTGGAAGTGCTGGTAAAGTGGGACTCAGCTAGCGCCCCGCGCCCGCCAATGGCGGGCAAGGTGACCGCGACGGTGGACGGGCGCGAGGTGGATATGGGCAATCTGGTGTGGGGCCATCTGCCGAGTGCCAACGGCGGCGAACGCGAATGGAACGGCGAGGAGTCGAGCGGGCGGCTTGCCAGCCTGTCGCCACAGTCGAAGTCGATCTCACTGAGGGTTGTTCCAGATCCCGCGGCGGCGGAGGGAATGCTTGGCCTGGATACCATCTGGGGCAAGCCGGTGGAGATCAAGGACATCCCGCTGCAGCGGTTTGACCTGGATGCTGAGGTCGGTAGCCAAGCCAAGTGAGCCTCTTTCTCAGCGGTCTTGTGCGCGCCTGACCGTGGGCGTTCGGGGGCAATGCCCGCTTTGCTGGGCGGCCCTTGGAACCGCGGCGGCACGCTGCCGCCCAGTAGGCAGGCCGCCTGCGCAGCATCTCGCCGTGGCGGATCGGCCTGCTCTGACACCTGGCAAACGGACTTGGTGCATCGCGAAGTGGCACCGGACTCTCACGCTCGTTACGCCGCCACCAGCCTCTGTCGCCAACGCTGCGGCGCGGCGTTGATCTCGTCCAGCAGACGGCATGCCATTTTGCTGGGCTTGCGCTGTCCCTGTTCCCAGCCTTGGGTCAGAACCACCGATATCCCCAGCAGCCGGGCGAAGACCGCCTGGCTCACATTCAGACGCGCCCGCGTCCGCTTCACGGCGTCGGGGCCATATGGCATAGGGTCGGCCGGCAGTTTCACCGTCCGCACCGTAAGCCGGGACAGGCTCCCGCTCTCGATGACGTCCACTACCTCGTCCAGAGATGCGATCAACTTCTTACCCAGTTTGCTGTGCTTCGCCATATTCATCGTCCTTTGGCCAGTCCGGCCTTGATGCGTCCAACTGCGATGCGAATCGCCTTCTTGTCGTCGGTCGTGAGGTTTTCCATTTCGTTCTTCGGATAGACCAGCAGCAAGACAGCCGTCGCCGTGTCGGCGAACTATGCGTAGCAGACTCGGAGGCCGCCGCTCTTTCCGCCAGAACGTGATGGTGGCGCGAAACGCAGTTTCCGTACCCCTCCGGTTCCGGCCATAACATCGCCAACATTCGGACGGGCCATTATGGCACGCTCCAGATACCGCAGGTCCTCATCGGGCAGCCGCAGGCGCTTCCACTCCGATACGAATAGGGAAGCGTAGATCAGCGTGGCTGTCATACATGGTATTATATTACTTCGTACGATGATCGGCAAGCGAGAATTACCCAAAGCAGCCCGGTGAGTCACAGCGTGATGGCGGACCTCCCGGCGGCATGCCGCCTCGTCAAAGCGACGTCATGCCGCCGCACCAAGAGGCCGCCCGGAAAACGGGCATGCCCCGGGCGACGGGTCAGGACCGCCAGGTTTGACAAGCCGCCCCCATTGCCCGAACAATAGGGCCTATGGATATTCAACTGGACACTCTGAAGTTTGACGCCAACGGCCTGGTCCCCACCGTCATCCAGGATTGGAAGACCGGGCAGGTGCTGGTGCTGTGCTATATGAACCGCCTGGCGCTGGAGAAGACCATCGAGACCGGCAAGGTGCATACCTTCAGCCGCAGCCGCAACCGGCTGGCGCTTAAGGGCGAGAGTTCGGGGCACTTCCAACTGGTCAAGGGCCTCCTGACCGACTGCGACCGCGATGCGGTGATCCTGAAAGTTGAGCAGATCAAGGCCGCCTGCCACGAGGGGTATTACTCCTGCTTCTATCGCGAATACCAGAACGGCGGCACGGATTGGAAGATCATCGCCGACAAGGTGTTTGATCCAGAGGCCGTCTACAAGAAATAAATGGCACGCAGACGCCGAGGAACTGACGACAGCGCTGGTGGGGCCGCACAGTCGGCCACGCCGGCGCTGTCGCCGTTTCCACTGGCACAGCGAGTGGATGAGCCATTGCTGCTTTGGCTGATCCTTGGTTTTTTCTTCTGTGTGGCCGTCGGCGCGGTCTTGCTGCGCTTCACCGCCAATCCCTCCGGCAACCCCATGCCGCTGGATCGCGCGTTTTTCGCCTCGGTTAACGCCGTCACCCTGACGGGCTTTGAACTGGCCCCAACGGCCGTGCGGGATTTTCAGCCCCAGGGGCAGGTTGTTATCTTTGCCCTCACGCTGGCAGGCACACTTTTCGCCCTGATGGCGGGCACCTCGCTGGTCAGTTCGCTGCTGGGGCTGGGGTATTCACGACGGCGGATTATGACGTTCGCCATCGCGGTGACGGCCGCGATGACCGGCCTGGGTGCGGGCTTTCTCATGCTGCGCGGGCAGGCCATTTTCCCGACGGTCTTCTCCGCCGCAGCGGCGTTTGGCAACAGCGGGGCGAGCATCCAGCGTCCGTGGGGCCTCATGGACCCGCGGCTTCACCTGATTCTCCTGCCGCTGGCGGCGCTGGGAGCGATGGGGATGCCGCTGTTGATGGAATTCTGGGCGATGCTGGCCGGGACCAGTCGCCTGTCGGAGTATGGCCGCCGGGTCTTACGCCTCTCGGCGATCGCATATCTGGCGGGTCTGGTGGGTCTACTGATACTGCAGGCTGGCGAGATGGAGTCGGCGCGGCAGGCCGTGGCGTCCAGTTCGGCGCTATCTCTGGATGCGCGGTCGCTGGGGTTGATGTTCAGCCCCTTGCCGTGGACGCGGGCGGGCCAGTGGTTCGTCCTGGTGCTGATGCTGATCGGCGGCACGCCGGCCGGGACCGCCGGGGGCCTGCGCCTGACGACGCTCGCAGTGTTGCTGGACGGCACGCGAAAGCTGCTGCGAGGCCAGACTCCTCCGCGGGAACTGGGCTTTGCACTGTATTGGACGGGCCTGCTGCTGGCGATGGCCTTCCTGACGATGCTGATGCTTCTGATATCCGAGCCGCGCCTGCCGGGCGATCGCATCGCCTTCCTGGCGGCCAGCGCCATCGGCAATGTGGGCCTGTCCCACGACCCGATCAGCATGACCGGGACGAGCCTCTATATCGGCTCGATCGCCATGCTGGCCGGCCGGCTGGCACCCGTCGGCTTCGCGTGGTGGCTGGCGCGCAAAGGCGGCAGTTGGGAAACCCCCGTCTGCTGAATGGAGATGACCATGGCAATATCCATGGAAGAGAGGAGTTGAGGATGCCAGACGTGCCCGAAGAGGCGGAGACCGAGGCTGTGGACGTGCCCGTGGGAAAGGTGAGGCGTGTTTCTGCGGCCGAGTTGGCGCAACTAATGATGGTCGCCGCGATGCCGCTGCGAGATCAGGACATTCGCGATCGGCTCAAGCGATCCATCGCGGCGTCGAAGATTACGCAGAAGCAACTGGCCGCGAAGTTGGGTGTCACGCCCGGGGTAGTGACACGCATCCTGCAGGAGCCAACGAAGTCCAAAGTCGCCACGCTCACGAAGCTGACCAGCGCTATAGGCGTGCCGTTGAGTGAGATACTTGCCGAGCAAGGGCGTTCCAGACCGATGGAAGCCGCCGCGATCGTGTGACGCTTCGGTCTGTCAGCACGGCATGCGCCGTCCTGAAGCATGCTGCGCGTGTTACAGAACTGCGGACCGCTCCTGCGGACACTGACCTATGCATCTTCGGTGATCGTCTCGCGAACGACTTCTTCGATCGTCGTGACGCCATCGTAGACCGCCAGCAGGCCCGACTGACGCAGCGACCGGGCTCCGCGTTTGCGGGTTTCGGACCGCAGAACCTGCGTGCTGGCGTGCTGAATGATCAGGTCGCGCATGTCATCATCCAGCGTCATCACCTCGTAAATACCCATTCGGCCGCGATAGCCTGTGTTGTTGCAGTTCTCGCAGCCGCGCCCGTAGTAGAAGACCTTGCCCACCACATCCTCAGGGCGAAGCTCCAGTTCCATGAGCTGCTCTTCGGTCGGCGTGTATTCGGCCTTGCACTGCGCGCAGATCTTTCGCACCAGGCGCTGGGCGATGATGCCTTCGATCGTCGCTGTGAGCAGGAACGGCTCCAGCCCAAGGTCCAGTAGACGCGCGATGGAACTGGGGGCGTCGTTGGTGTGCAGCGTGGTGAACACCAGGTGGCCGGTCAGTGCCGCCTGCACGGCAATTTCGGCCGTTTCCTTATCGCGGACTTCACCGACCAGCACGATATCCGGATCCTGACGCAGCATGGATCGCAGGATGCGGGCGAAGGTCAGCTCAATGTCCGGCCGAACCTGACACTGGATGATGCCATCAATATCGTATTCAACCGGTTCCTCGGCCGTGATCAGCTTGGTGGTGGTGTCATTCAGCTCGCGCAGCGCAGCGTAGAGCGTGGTAGTTTTGCCGGAACCCGTTGGTCCGGTGACCAGCACAATGCCGTTGGGCTTGTGAATGAGCTGGCGAACCCCGATCAGTTCATCGTCGCGCAAGCCGACCTTGTCCAGATCGAGCTGCACGTTAGACCGGTCCAGCACGCGCATGACCACGCTTTCGCCGAACATGGTGGGCAGCACGGCGACACGCAGATCGATGGGCTGGTTGTTGACGTTCAGTTCAATGCGGCCGTCCTGCGGCATGCGCCGCTCGGCGATGTCGAGGTTGGCCATGACCTTGATGCGCGAGGAAATGGCCGGGCCGATGTGGGCTGGCGGCGGCATCATCTCATACAGCACGCCGTCGATGCGGTAGCGGAGTTTGAACTCATCCTCGAACGGTTCAAAATGCACGTCCGAGGCCTTGTCCTTGATCGCCTGCAGGAGCACGAGATTGATCAGCTTGCGGACGGGGTTTGAGTCGGCAGCTTCCTTCAAGCTGTCCAGGTCGATCGACTCGCCGCGATTCTTCAGTTCCTTCAGCGAGTCGTCGGCGTTCAGATCCTTCAGGACATCGGTGAAGCTCTCGGCGGCGGCCTTGTAGTGTTTGCCGATCAGCTTGTCGATCTGCTCGGGGTCGGCGATCACGGCCTTGACCTTGTAGCCCATCAGCGACTGCAGATCGTCCAGGGCGCGGAAGTTCTCCTGGTTGGACATCGCGATGGTCAGTTCGCGGGTGACCCGGTTGAACGCCAGCGGGATGATCTTGTTGGTCGTGGCGATCTGAGCCGGCACGGCTTCGATCGCCTCGGGGGGGATCGTCCGCCCCTCAAGATTCACGATCTCGATGCCACGCTGGGCGGCCAGGGCGACGTTCAGGTCCAGTTCCTTGATGTAGCCCAGATCCATCAGGATGCGCCCGATGGCGCCGCCCTTGGATTTCTGAAAGCTCAGGGCCTCAACCACCTGCTCGCGGGTGACCTTGCCCATCTTGGTCAGGACGCGGCCGATCTGCCGTCCCTTGAGTTGGTCGACCGGTGGCATTCCACCCATTGGCGGGGCAGCAGGACCGGCTGGCGCCTTGCTCGCGGCTGTGCCAGCGACGGCTGGCGGCTGGGTCGAGGCAGTACCGGCAGCCGGCTGCTGCGGCTGACCCGGCGTCGGAGGCGTTGGCGGCTGTGATGCAGTTCTGGACATCTCTACCTCGTCTGTGTCTATTCGGTCGCCCTGTTTACCCTTGCTCTACGCTGGCTTCTGGCCCTGCAGTCGGGCGCGGTTTGCGGCGACCTGGGCCGCTCGGGCCGCGGCATCGCCACCCGAACCGCCCTGTGCTGCGGTCGCTCCCGGCGGCGTCTGGCCTGACGCCCCCTCGGCACCATCGCCTGCGGCCGCTTCCATGTCCGCAACCACGTCAGGACGATCCACGTCGATACCCGCCCGGTGCATGCGATCCACCATTGCCCCGGGGTTCTTGCTTTTGTCGATGGCCTCTTCGGCGCTGATGCGGCCGGCCTGGTAGTGGAAATAGAGGTTGTCATCCAGAAGCTGCATGCCGTAGCGCTTGCCGGTCTGGATTTCCGAGTCGATGCGGTAGCTCTTGTTCTCGCGGATCAGGTTCTGCACCGAAGGCGTCACATAAAGGAACTCATACGCGGCGACCATGCCGTCCGTGTCCATCCGTGGGCAGAGCGTCTGCGACAGCACCGCGATCATGTTGTTGGCAAGCTGCACGCGAATCTGTTCCTGCTGGTCGGTGGGGAACGCGTCGATGATGCGGTTGATCGTCGAAGCGGCACCCGACGTGTGCAGGGTGCCGAACACCAGGTGGCCCGTTTCAGCGGCCGTGATCGCGGCGGCGATTGTCGCCAGGTCGCGCATTTCGCCGACCATCATAACGTCGGGATCCTGTCGCAGGGCGCGACGCAGGGCCTCGGAGAAGTTCGGCACGTCCACGCCCACCTCACGCTGCACGACGATCGACTTCTTATGCTGGTGGTAGTATTCGATCGGGTCCTCGATCGTGATGATGTGGCGGTCAAACTCCGTGTTGATGTAGTTGATCATCGTCGCCAGCGTCGTCGTCTTGCCCGACCCGGTCGGCCCGGTCACCAGAAAGATGCCGCGAGGCCGACGGCATATCTGCTCGGCCATCTTGGGCAGGCCGATCTGCTCGAACGTCAATATCTTATTGGGAATCTTTCGCAGCACCAGCGAACAGACGCCCTTCTGCTTGAAGATGGCAACCCGGAAGCGGGCTTCGGTGCCATAGGCAAACCCGAAGTCGCCCGAGCCTTCTTCTTCATACTCCTGCTGAATGCGCTCGGGAGTGATCGCCTTCATCAGCGTAATCGTGTCGTCAGCATCAAGCACCTTGGTCTGCAATTCGCGAAGGTGGCCGTGCAGACGCAACGTCGGCGGCCGGCCCACCACAAGATGCAGGTCGCTGGCGCCTCGACGCACCGTTGTCTCCAGAAGTCGATCGATTTGAATGTTAGCCATGGTACTCAGTAGTCAGTGGTCATTCGCTCTTAACTAAGCCGGTTCCTTCGTATTCATGCCCGCGTCGATTCCTCGCCGTGGGCACTGCATCCGACGATCCATTAGCCTGTGACAATGCCTTCCACCTGGGCGACCTTCACGATTTCCTCCGCCGTGGTCGTGCCAGCGAGAATCTTAAGGCGCCCGTCAGCCAGCAGGCTCTTCATGCCACTGGCCAGCGCCGCCTTGCGGATCTTGTTGGTCGGCGCCCGGTTGAACGCCAGATCGCGAATTTCGTTGTTCATGATCATCATCTCGAAGATGCCAAGCCGCCCGCGGAAACCCGTTCCCGAGCAGTGTTCGCATCCGCCGACATGAGGCCTGTAGAGCGTGCGATCCTTCAGTGCCGCCTCGGTAATGCCCGCCAGGCGCAGCCAGTGGCGCTCCGGATTCGTGTCCGGCTCCTTGCACTTGGAACACAGCACGCGAATCAGACGCTGGGCCAGGACCGCCTGGATACTCGAGGCGACCAGGAACGGCTTGACGCCCATGTCAATCAGTCGGGTGATGGCGCTGGGGGCATCGTTGGTGTGCAGCGTCGAGAAGACCAGGTGACCGGTTAACGCGGCCTGGATGGCGACTTCGGCCACTTCCATATCGCGGATTTCACCGACCAGGATGATGTTGGGCGCCTGACGCAACATCGATCGCAGGATCCTCGCGAACGTCAGCCCGATCGACTCGCGAACCTGGCACTGGTTGATCCCCACAAAGTTGTATTCGACCGGGTCCTCCGCCGTGATGATCTTGCGATCCGGGCGGTTCAGTTCATTCAGGGCACCATACAGCGTCGTCGTCTTGCCTGAACCGGTCGGCCCCGTGACCAGGAAGATGCCGTTGGGCCGCTTTATGATCTTCTGGAAGACCTTGTAGTCCTCTTCCTCGAAGCCCAGGTTCTGAATGCCGATTCGCACCGAATCCGGCCGCAGAATACGCAGCACCACTGACTCACCGTGATACGCCGGCAGCGTTGAGACGCGGAAGTCGATCTGCTGCTTGTCGATATTCAGCTTGATTCGGCCGTCCTGCGGGAGGCGCTTTTCGGCGATGTCGATGCCCGCCATGATCTTGATACGGCTGATCAGGGGGCCTTTCATGCGCAGCGAGATGCGGTCACGCTCCACGCATTCGCCGTCGATGCGATAGCGCACGCGGATACGGTCCTTCATCGGCTCGATATGAATATCCGAAGCGCGGTTGCGAACCGCCTCGGAGATCATCGCCTGCGCCAGCTTGATCACCGGCGCCTGGGTCGGATCGTTCATCACGTCTTCGCCGATGCTGTTGACGTCGATCGACTTGTCGATGGACTTGTCGATCGAGCGGTCGATGGATCGGTCCACCGACTTATCCAGCGAGTCGCGAAGACGGTCGATCGTCTTGTCCAGCGTCTTGTCGATGGTGCTGGCGGCCGTGGTGCCGAACATCTCGTCCAGGATCGTCTTGATGCGCGCCTTGGGCGCCAGCACCTTGCGCAGTTCCTTGTTCAGCCGGAACCGCAGGATGTCGTCCAGTTCAAGGTCTACCGGATCGTGAACCGCCACCTTCAGGCGATTCCCGTCCAGCCCCAATGGCAGGACCAGGTACTTACGCATCAGCTCATCGGGGATCAGATTCACGGCGTTGGGCGGCACCGCGTTCTTGTCGAGATCGAAATACTCCATACTGTGCTCAGACGCCAAGGCCTTACACACGTTCACATCGCTCGCCAGTTTCAGGTCTACCAGCGCCTCGCCCAGACGCAGGTTCTTGGTCTTGGCGTGCTCAAGCCCCTTGGTGATCTCGTTGGGAGTGATGATTCCCCACTCGACCAGAATTTCGCCCAACCGCTTCTGCTGTTTCGCCATGGTCTGGTTTCCGCTAATCATCCGCCCGCGAACAACGAAACCGCAGTCTACTGCGCCCCTGAATCCGTCACAAGCGCATTATTACCATCGGCGTCGGAGAAAAAGATGGCGTTGTCTGTTGCCGGGGCTTATACTCGGCCCGCTCAGGGGATTTCCCTGGTTCGGTTTCTCTGTCGGGGGGCGATCATGATGCGTCGTTGTGCGCTGGCGAGCTTGGCCGTGTTTCTCCTGTCATCCCTCTGTCTGGCAGTGGCGCCTCCGGGGCCGATCTCGGCCGATGGTCGATACGTCATCATCGGCTTCAATGACCTGGGCATGCACTGCATCAACCCCCGTTTTGGCGATATCTGCCTGCTCCCGCCGGCCAACAACCTCAACGCCGTTGTCATCCGTCGCGGTGAAGACCCGCAAATTGTCACGGCCAATCTGTCCATCCGCTATAACTTCGCCGCCAACAAAACGGTCACGGGCAAGACCGACTTCTGGGTCTATGCTCCCAAGCTCTTTGGCGTGAACCTCGCCCCGGGCATCGGGCTCTCAGGCAACGGCTTGAGCGGCACCATGAAGCCGGTGAGCGGGCACTTCGAAGCCACCCTGCTGCCGGTCCTCCCTCGCGACGACAGCGGAACCTGGAACCCGTACCAGGTTGCGACGCTGAAGCTCAAGAGCGGTGGGGCGGTCATCGCGCAGACTTCGGTGGTTGTTCCCGTATCCGACGAGATGAACTGCCAGAAGTGCCATGCGGCCGGCGGAGCCGGCGCGGGAATGCTCAACAGGCCCACGGTCGAACAAAACATCCTGAAATTGCACGACAAGAGGGAAGGCACGAGGCTCATGGGCAGCCGGCCGGTCTTGTGCTCAAGCTGCCATGCAGACCCCGCGCTCGGCACCCCCGGCAAGGCCGGCGTTTCGTCGCTCTCGCTGGCGATTCACACCAAGCACGCCTCCCTCGCCGTCCAGCCAAAGTGCTATGACTGCCATCCCGGCACCAAGACGCAGTGCAGCCGCAGCGCCATTGTCGCCATGGGTCCGGCCGACGGCAATGGTCCGAACTGCGAGGTCTGCCACGGCAACCTCAAGGCGGTGGCCCAGAAACTGGCGGCCGGGCGAAAGCCATGGGTCGAGGAACCCACCTGTGCCCAGTGCCACGGTGCGGCCTATGCCACGGGCACGACGCTCTACCGCAACTCCAAGGGCCATGGCGGCGTGCCGTGCATTGTCTGCCACAACAGCCCCCACGCCTGGTGGCCCAGCCTGAACCCCTTGGACAACGTCCAACCGATGGCGTTGCAGCGAACCTCCTCCTCGATCGGCAAGAACGCATGCAACGTCTGTCATACCGACGGACGAACCGGTGCCATGCCGCCGCACGAAGTCGACGGCGGCGACTGACGTCCCTGCCTGTCGAGACTCGTTGGTGATCGGGGGTTGCCCGGCGGCAGGATCTGCGCCAAGCCGCCGGACCGCACGCAGACCGCGTTCCTACTTGCCGCCCGGCCCTGTTTCCCCGGCGGGGTTCAGCAACTGGTCCACGCTCTTGCGGTACGTCTCGTTAAGCAGATCATTCACCGACATATTCCGCTTCACTGCCAGCGCACTCAACTGTTCAAACTGCCGAATCGTCACCGCCGTCCGCCCGCCCACGTCGCAGGCCCTGGGGATATCCAGCCACGCATTCTGCGCCTTCTGAATCTGCTCAGCGTTCAGCCCAAATCCCTTCAAGACCCCGGTTGCCATCATCCGGTTGCCGGCCAGGTTCATGTGTACGCCGTCGCCCGTCAGCACATTGCCTTTCTTCGAGCCCGCGCCGCCGGCTTCTTTCACGGCCGCCTGCATGTCCGCGTTCAGGTCCACCAGCAGACACTTCTTCTCCACCGCCAGACTGCGCAGAAAGTCGTTGTACGCGATCAACTTCTGGTTGTTGGCATTCGGCTCATCTTCGCCAATCATCGTGGATGTGAGGATCATCACCTTGATCCCAGCGGCCTGCGTCTTGTCGACGATCGCAGTCATATTCTGCTTGTACTGCTCCAGCGGCACGCCATTGGTCCCGTGCCATACATCGTTCACCCCGCAACTGAGCGTCATCCAATCCGGCTTCTTCGCCAGCACATCCCGCTCCAGTCGCCCCAGCATGTCATTGGACTTGTGCCCGCTGATCCCGGCCGGCACCGCAATGGCCTTGATCCCGTTCGCCTCCAGGCCGCTGATGACCAGGTGCACGTAGCCCGACGGACTGCCTGCGCCCTGCTGGGTGATCGAGTCGCCCATGAACGCGATCTTCTGCCCGTCCTTGACGGCGATCTCCTGCCCCCATCCGCACGCCGCCACTGCCAGTGTCAAAGCCGCCGCAGTAGCCTGTAGCCATCGTGATGCCATGTTCGCCGCTCCTGTAGGTAAAATGCCGCGGGCCGCGCCAGCCGATAGGCCAGCCGCCCTATGTTACCGCAACATTATCAAGACACGCCCGCGACCGCGCCATCATCGGGAATGCCCGAATAGCCCTCTCGGGAAACTCGCCAGATTGCCCGTAGGCTCCTGAGTACGCATGAGCTATGGTAAAGCTGGTGTCACCATTCACATTCTTCCAGAAAGGGACGCAGGATCATGCGGAAACAGAGCGTACAGCTTCTCACGGCGGTCAATGCGGCGATCGAGACGCTTGAGCAGAGGCAATTGTTGTCTGTCTCGCTGGCGGGAGACGTGCTGACCATCACAGGAACTCCGGAAAGCGATGTCATCGCTCTCCGGCTCAAAGCCAGCAACGTGTCCCGGCTGAGAGTTGTGGACAACGGCGTCGTCAGCAACTTCAATGTCGCTGAGATCCGCGAGATCGCGATCAGCACTGGCGCCGGCAACGATTCGGTGGTCGTCGACGAGACCAATGGGGTTTTCCTTCCGGCTCTGCACGTGCAGAGCGGTGGCGGCGACGACACCATCATCGGCGGCTCGGGCGCCGATACCGTCAATGGTGGCCACGGGAACGACCTGATCATCGGCAATGACGGCGAAGACCGTTTCACCGGCAACCTCGGCGACGACACTCTCATCGGCGACGGCGGCAACGATATCATCTTCGGCAAGGACGGCAACGATTCCATCTCCGGCGGCACCGGTGACGACATCCTGTATGGTGAGGGCGGCAACGACATCGTTGTGGGCGACGACGGCGATGACCGCATCAGTGGCGGCGACGACGCCGACATCCTCATCGGCCTTGCTGGCAACGACGAAATCAATGGCGATGCTGGCGATGACGAACTCAATGGCAACACCGGCAACGACAGCCTCGCCGGCGGTGGCGGCACCGATCTGCTCATAGGAGGACAAGGAAACGATGTCCTCCGGGGCAACAAAGGCGGCGACAGCCTCATCGGCGGTCCTGACGCCGATACGCTCTTCGGCGGCGCTGGCACCGACGTGTTCGTCGAAGTGGATACGGACGACGTCTTGGCCGACCAGAGCGACGTCGAAATCCTCGCGTGAAAGTAGCATTCCCGGCCGGCATGCTTCCGCCGCAAACGGCGAGCATGCCGGCCTCAGGGCCTGAGCATGTCCGCCGTCAGCCTCCACCCGGTATAATCGCCGCTGTGAATCAGACGGCTGACAACCCTGTCCGCAAGCTTGTGCTGAGCGTGCATCGGCGACTGCTCCGCCTCGCGATGGCTGAGGCCGCCGGTGCCGGCGTGCTTCTGGCCGGCGTGATGGCCTTGGCTGCCCGCCTCCTGCTCCCGCAGGCCGGGCATCTCGATGGACTCCTCGCCGGCGCCATGGTCGGCGCAGCGTTCGCCATGGTCCGCTACGTCTCCCGCCGCCCCGACCCACTCGCCGCCGCCATCGCCTGCGACCAGGCCGCCGGAACCCCTGAACTCTTCTCCACCGCCTGGACGCTCCCTCCCACCGGCCAGCCCGATCCTCTCTGGCAGCAGACCATTATGGCGCAGGCTCACCACGCACTGAATCGCGTTGATCTCACCGCCATTCTGCACGGCCGGGCGCACCCCGGCCGGCTGATCGTCGGGCTCATGCTCCTGCTCTCTGCCGCCCTCTGGCCCGCCCAGATACTTCCACCGTCTGCACACACATCCGAATCCCTGGCCTCTGCCGGCGCTTCGCCTCTGGACTCACGCCCGTTGACCGCCAGCCCCGCATGGCCGGCCCCATCGCCTCGTACCCGCCCCAGCGACAGCGCAGGCGAGACCTCCCGCACCGGCGGCCCCGAACTGCTGACCGCCGCCGACGCCGCCGCCGCGAAGATCGACCCCAATGCCCGTCACCTGGGTGACGAATCCGGCGGCAACGCTTCGGCCGGGCGCGGCCCCGGCAGCGGCTTTTCCAAAGGCACGCCCACTGCCCCAAGCGAATTGCCTCCGCCCGGAAAAGCGGCCTACGCCAGTCCATCGGCCGATCTCGCCTCGGGCGATGGAACCGCGTCCCGGGCCCTCGCCCGGGCTCGCGCCCGCGCAGCCTCCCCTGGCCAGGTCCTCACCAATGCCGAACCCACCCCCGGCCAACCCTCCCTCAGCGGCGACTCCTCCGCTCCCACCGGCCCCACGGCCGCCGAAGTCGCCGCCACCCCCGCGCCCTACCGCGCCGCTGTCCGCGAATACTTCAACCGTTGACTCAGCAGGGAACATCTACAGGATTTCGGGCTCGCTGGGGCTCCTACGCGGCGGCCGGCAGCGTCTGGAGGCGATTGCTTCGTCGCCGCATCATGGCCAGGGCACCGCCGATGAGAGCGAGACCCATGCTTGCAGGTTCAGGAATCACGCCGTTGGGAATGGTGTAGTTGGTAATGGTGTTAGTGTCCAGCGTCACGGCGCCAGTGCGAGCCAAGGCGCTTCCGTTGAGCATGGTGGCGCCAGTGGTCAGGGTGATGCTGTCCATGGCGAGAATATGCCCCTCGAACGCGGTACCTGTGCCCAGCGTGGCGGAACTGCCAACCTGCCAGAACACGTTGCCTCCGGCGATCGAGCCACCGTTGATGGTTACCACCGACGAGTTGCTCGCGGTTGTCAGCGTGCTTCCGATCTGGAACACGAATTGTGCGTTCGGGTCGCCCTGGGCGTCGAGCGTAAGCTTTCCAGTGAGTTGAGCGGAGGTCGAGAATGTGTAGACACCCGGTGTAAGTGTCAATCCACCAAGATCCTGACCCGTCAAGCCCATCGTGGACATCAGGCCAGCCACGGTGTTGTATGCCGTCGTAAGATCATTTTGCGCCGCAACCGACACAGCGTCCGCAGGATGTAGCGTGTAAGGCCCGTTCACGGTCGCCGGCGGGAAGCCTGTGATCGAAGTGCCGGGGCTGACTCCAACATGTCCCCCGCTGATGACCGACGACCCGGTATTGGTCACAGTCGATCCGGCCAGGACCGCGAAGTCCCCGGCCGTGCCCAGGACTACCGCCGACTTTGCCTGCGATGACAAACCGGCCAGTGCCGTGATCGCCAGCAGGATGGATGTATTAGTCTTCATTGCAGATTTCCTTCTTTGTATGAGGTGTATGTGTCAGGAAGCGATCGCTCTCAAGCAGCCCGGCGCCGCCGCAGCGCGAGCCCTGCCAGGCCGATACCGGCCAGGCCGACGGATGCAGGTTCGGGCACGGTTGTCAGATCGACCAGACCACCGTCGGCAGCGACGCAGAACTTGACGAGTTGTGCCTGCTGGCCAACGGGGGCAAAGCCAACACTCGTTTGAGCGCTGACGAAGAAGTTCTGGAGAGCCGGAACGTCATTGCTCATCAGTGCCCCGGCGACGTTTTGCTCTGTCGTTGTAAACACGTCATCCCATGTCTTGTTGTTGATCAGGGAGACTGCCGTGCTCTTGGGCAGAGCCAGGGTGACGTCCCAGGACGCAGCAGACACGTCATAGACGCCCAGAACGGTGTAGGTGATGGTGTCGCCCGAGACGCGGCCCAGGCTCGCCAGGGCGCCGGTGAATACACTGGAGTTCCAGTCGCTGCGGATCGCGGGCGGCAAGATGGTGACCGTGCTGCCTTTGCCCACGAGGTATTCGCCCAGTTTGATCACCGCGACCGACGATGCCGGACCCGATGCATCGCCAATGAGCAGGTAGGCATTGGCAAGATCATGGTTTGCCTGCAGTCGTACGGAATCCAGTATGACGGCGGCATTTGCCTGTACCGAAAAGCCGGCCAGCGACGCGACGGCGAGAAGAATCAAGGTGTTGCCTCTCATCTGAAGCCCTCCTGTGGTGAGTGAAGTGACAGCAGGCGAACTCCGGAACCTCCGTCGTTACACCTGTTCTATAGCGGACTCCGCAAGAGCCGGACCAAAGGGTCCGATTCCTCATCGAGGTGGATCGCATTCGCCTAACGAAATATATTCAACTAGTGACGCGGCGCTGCACTGGGGGGCGTATACAGCAGGATGTCGCAGCACCAATAGGTTGAACGGTAGTAGTGAAGAGTCCGACTGCCTCGGTGCGACAATGTGGCGGCAATGGCGTTGGGGGGGGAGCGATCTGCGTACGGCGTATCGTGAAAAGGCGACGCACAATGGATGAGACGGCGAGAAGACCGCGGTAAAACCAGAAACCGGCAGGCCTTTTGAGGCGCCTGCCGGTTTTGTTGGTTTCACTGAAGTCTCAGGCGATGTGGCCTGAGGGGCTTGTCGCGATCAGCGACGGCCGCCGCGACCGCCACGGTCGCCGCCTCGGCCGCCACGACCACCACGGTCACCACCGCGATCGCCGCCGTCGAAGCCGCCCTGGGGGGTGCCTTCGCCACCC
>JBBQTU010000040.1:0-21832 GCA_038213005.1 Tepidisphaerales bacterium
AGCGGGTCGGGTGTGCGGCTTGCTCCGCGTGTAAACCTTGCTCCGGCTGCGCCTGCGCAAGGTTTACACGCGGAACTACGGAAGGCAGGGTGACACTTCTACTTCGGCTAATAGGGTGACATTTCTACTTCTTGACGACAGGAGGAAATGAGCATCCGATACCAAGCTCTGGCATTTGCGGGCATCTTGGGCTATCACATTCGAGCAACAACATATCAGGAGTCTAATGCTCGCGAAGATGCACAGCTTTGTCCTGATCGGGATCGACCCGCTTGCGTGCGAGGTCGAGGTGGATATCGCCGCACAGGGACTGCCCAAGAACATCGTCGTGGGCCTGCCCCAGGCGGCGGTGAAGGAGTCGCTGGAGCGGGTACACCGGGCGATCGTGAACAGCGGGTATGCATTCCCCTTTGACCATCTGCTGATCAATCTGGCCCCGGCGGACGTTAAAAAGGAAGGGCCGGAGCTGGATCTGCCGATCGCGCTGGGCATCCTTCGGGCGAGCAACTACATCCAGAATGATGCGCACAAGAAGTTCATGGTGGCCGGGGAGTTGGCGCTGGATGGCCGGCTGCGGCGGATCAAGGGCGCGTTGTCGCTGGCGCTGTTGGCCAAGCAGAAGGGGATGCGCGGAGTGATCCTGCCGGTCGACAATGCCCGCGAGGCGGCGGTCGTGGAGGGCGTGGAAGTTTACGCCGTCACAACCTTGTCGCAGGCCGTGGCATTTCTCAATGAGCAGTTGCCGCTGGAGCCGTACGAACTCGATGGCGAGCCGTATGAGGCATCCAAGCTGTCCGAGTCCCTGGACTTCGCCGATGTACGGGGACAGGAGTCGGTCAAGCGGGCGATCACGATCGCGGCCGCTGCCTCGCATAATCTACTTATGATAGGTCCTCCAGGAACGGGCAAGACGATGCTGGCCAGCCGCATTCCCGGCATCCTGCCTCGGCTGGCGCGCATTGAGTCGCTGGAGACCACGCGCATCTACTCGGCCATGGGGCTGCTGCCCGAGGGCGTGGCCCTGATGGACGAGCGCCCGGTGCGCAGCCCGCATCACTCCACCACTGCACAGGCGCTGATCGGCGGCGGGACCATCCCCCGGCCGGGCGAGGTGTCGCTCGCCCATCATGGCATCCTGTTTCTCGATGAGCTGCCCGAGTTCTCCCGCTACGTGCTGGAAATGCTGCGCCAGCCGCTGGAAAACGGCGATGTCACCATCGCCCGCGTCCACGGGTCGGTCCGTTTCCCGGCGAAATTCATGCTGGTGGCGGCGATGAACCCGACCCCATCGGGCTACAAGAGCGACAACCCCAAGGTGCGCGACAAGTATCTCGCCAAGCTTTCAGGGCCTCTGCTGGACCGGATCGACATCCACGTTGAGGTGCCGACGGTGCCTTATCGCGAGTTGACCAGCAAACGATCCGGCACCTCCAGCCAGCAGATGCGCGAGCAGGTGGAGCGGGCCCGCGCGGCACAGTTGGCGCGGTTCCACGATGCCACCACCAACTCTCGCATGGACAGCAAGCAGATGAAGGCATTCTGCGACCTGGGCGACGGTTGCCTCCTGCTGATGAAACAGGCGATGGACGAACTGGGGCTGTCGGCGCGGGCGTACGACAAGGTTCGTCGGGTGGCCCGCACCATCGCCGACATGGAAGGCGCTGAGAAGATCAACGAGACGCACCTGTCTGAGGCGATACAGTACCGCCTGCTGGATCGGAAGTTCTAGGCCCACTCTTGCCATCAGGGTGCGTCTCCGTATGCTGACGGCCAGAGGCGGCAGAACTATGTTAAAAGACGGCGAAAAGGGCGTTATTCTTCAGCGGGACAAGCAGACGTATGCAGTCGTGCCGCACCTGGTGTGCGGCTTGGCCGACCCGAAGAGCCTGCGGAAGATTGCAGAGGTGGCCGAGCGTCACAACCTGACCATCAAGGTAACCAGCGAGCAGCGGATTGCCCTGATCGGAGTGCCGCTGGAGAAGGTGGATACGGTCTGGGCTGAGCTGGGGATGGAGGTCGGGCACGTTGTCGGCAACACCGTTCGCGGCGTGAAGGCGTGCCCCGGCACCGACTTCTGCAAGCGCGGCACGCAAGACAGCCTCGCGATGGGCCGCATCCTGGACGAGCGATATCACGGCATGGCGCTGCCCGGCAAGATGAAGTTTGGCGTCAGCGGATGCCTGTTCCAGTGTGCTGAGACATCCTTCAAGGACATCGGGCTGGTGGGCAAGCCCAAGGGCTGGACGATCATGATCGGCGGGTGCGGCGGCGGCCGGCCTCGCCTGGGCGACAAGCTGGCGGAGGATCTATCTACTGAGCAGGCGCTCGATGTAGTCGACCGGCTGGTGGAGTACTTCAAGACCCACGCGAAGCACCACGACCGCATGGCTCGGCTGGTGGAGCGGCAAGGGCTGGAAGCCATCCGACAGGCATTGGGCATTGCGCCGGCCGGAAGCGCTGCCATGCCGGTCGCAAAGACGACCTGAACCAACGAAATCGGCCGCCCTCAAGCCGCCCAGCGGCAAACGCGACGCCCCGGCGAAACACGCCGGCTCTGCTGGCCTCATCGGCTGATTTCCACTATGATTCGTCCGTTTCCCCAGGATGTCTGGCTCCGTTCGATGATCGCTGCGGCCGCTTGTCCGACCTCTGTTGCGATCCAGCGGTGTAAGTGTTTGACATGGATGGCATTATGACCGAACTATTCCACAATCTCGTTCAGTGGGCCAGCCACTACCAGATGCCTTATCAGGACAACAAGGTCCTCTGGAAGATCATTGGCTACACGGGTATGGCGATGTTCTTTGGCCGCTTCTTCGTGCAATGGATCCACAGCGAGATCCGCAAGGAGAGTAAGGTCACGATTGCCTTCTGGTGGCAGAGCCTGTTTGGCACGGCGCTGATGCTGGCCTATTCACTCCGCCAGCACGATCCGATCTACATCCTGGGCTATGTGTTTAATGTGGTCCCCTATACGCGGAACCTGATTCTGATTTATCGCAAGAAGCGAGAAGACGAGGCGCGGGGGTTTCCTGTCGCAGTGCCCGCACTGATTGAGGCCGAACTGGAGCAGAACAGCACAAAATGAAGAATGAACCTGTCCTGAGTATCTGCGTCCCGGTCTACAACGAGCAGGACAGCCTGCCGCTGCTGCACGAGGCCATCTGCAAGGTGATCGATCCGGCGAAGATCGACGCCGAGTTAATCCTCGTGGACGATGGATCCAAAGACAATTCGTGGAAGGTGATCCAGGAACTGGTGCAGAAAGATGCCCGGGTCCGAGGGGTCAAGTTCAAGGCCAACTGCGGCGAGACGGCAGCGTCCGATGCCGGGCTGCGGGCGGCGCGCGGCAAGTACGTCATGACCATGGATGCCGACCTGCAAAACGACCCGGCCGACATTCCGGCGTTTCTCAAGGCAATGGAGAGCGGCGTTGATTGCGTCTGCGGCAGCCGGGTGGCCAATCGGAGCAAGGGCGATAACTTCGTCAAAGTCGTCTCCAGTCGCGTCGCCAACTGGGTGCGCAACAAGCTATCCGATGAGGAGATCTCCGATGCAGGGTGCACGTATCGCTGCATCCGTCGCGAATGCCTGGGGAAGATCAAGCTCTATCGCGGGCTGCACCGCTTCATCCCGACGCTCCTGAAGATGGAAGGCTACACCGTCAGCGAAATCGCGGTGACGAACAACCCGCGACTGCACGGCGAGAGCAAGTACGGCGTCTGGAATCGCCTGTTTAAGAGTTTCCGAGACCTGCTGGCGATCCGCTGGATGAAGAGCCGGATCCTGGGCTACCGCATCGAAACCGAGTTGGATCGTTCGGCGGCGTGATCCCGCGTGCGCGACATGCTCTCTTTGCTCCCAAGCCTATATGTCCAAGTGTCTCAACTGCGGCCGGCACAGCATTATCCTCAGCGTCGAGGAGGCCGGTGAGCTTTTCTGCAGCGAGCGATGTTGCAAGGCGTTTCCGATCATGCAGTGGGCGGGCGTGCGGCCGGAGGATGTCTATCGCCGCGCCATGGAGATCCGCAATTCCGCATGCCCCTGCTGCGGCCGAAGCGGACCGGTAGACGCTCATAAGTCGTATCGCATCTGGTCGGCGGTGGTGTTGAGCGTCTGGAGCACGCGCTCGGTCGTGTCTTGCCGCCGCTGCGGGCGGGAAGAGCAACTCACCGCGGCGAGTTTGAGCCTGGCGCTGGGGTGGTGGGGTCTGCCTCTGGGCCTCGTGCTTACGCCCGTTCAGGTTATCCGGAATCTGCTGGCAATGGCTCGGCCGACTCCGCCTTCGCCATCGGCGGAACTGTTGGCGGCCGCCCGTAGGGATCTGGCAGTTCGGCTCAGTCAGACCAAGCCCGAGGCGGCTGTCCTGCCGATACCGCCGCCGCTGTCGTACATCCCGATGCCGGCGGCGCCGCCCAAGGCGGACTGAGGCACCAATGCAATTCTTCAAGTGGCACAGGCCGTCTCGTCCGCCCATTTCGGCTTCGCGGCGCGACGATTGACCTCCGGCGGCATCCCGGTTCACAACAGAACGTTTCCTTCTTATGCCTGCCTCCTCACGCGTGATCTGCTGGCAACCAAATGGGCGGCCGAGGCGGCCCGCCCCACTTCAACGCGGCGCTGCCACGTCGCCCGTAACTGCTACACGATCTCCACGCCAACCGGGAAATGATCGCTGGCAAACTCGGCCAGTCGGTCTGTTTCGATCCAGGCGTCTTTCACGCACTGCGGCGCGATGCCACTGGTGAAGATGTAATCCACACGCTGGCCCGGGTGATGCGTTGAAAAGCTGCCCGTCTGGCCGGCCACCTCGCCCTTCGCCACGTGCAGTGTGTCGAGGTAGCCGCGGCCCCGCACGCGTGCGATGACCTCTCGCGGCAGCATGCCACCGTTCGCTTCCCAATCCTTCTGGGTCCGCGGCTTGCACCTGGCGGGGTCAATCTGCTGGATCGGCGAGTTGGAGTTGAAGTCTCCCATCAGGAGGTGCGGGCGAGTGAGCTTCGACAACACGGCCAGGATCGCGTCGATCTCGGCCAGACGTTCGGTCTCATCCTTCAGTTTCGCGTGGGGATGCAGATGGACCGCCGCTACCGGTATCGCCCCGCCATCCGGCATCAGCACCTCGGCCAGCAGGAACGTGTTGGTCACCTCAGGCCGCAGCAGTGCGTGATCCCACGAGCAGCGGATCGGCCAGTGCGAGAGAATGGCGGACTTGTGTCGCTTGCCGGTTGCGACGATGCAGTCCATCTTCAACCGCCGGGCGAGGCGATCGATCACCCACGGGTCATCGGCTTCGAGCAGCGTGATCACATCGGCTTTCTGCGCTGCCAGAACCTCACCGATCGGATCCGCCCGTCCCACGCCGCCGTTGAGAATGTTGTAGCTGACCACTCGCATGGCGGCCCATTATGCAGCCAATTGCGTGAGCGGCAATTGCCCTGCTGACAGACACCCTGACACAGCGAGCGCCCCACCCCACACGCGGTGTCTCGCTGCAAGGCAGATCGACTCCCCTGGACGGCTTGGGGCCCGGCACCGGGAATCAGCGAGTTACCGCATCCCCTGCGGCAGCATGCCGATAACTACACACCAGCTTATGTCAACAAGACCCGTTGACGAGCACAATCTGCCCCGTTTTTACTCTTTCTCTGGACTTTTCACTTATTCTCGACGAGGTCATCTGTTATGCTGCACGCGTTCATTTCACGCTGCTCTTGGAGTGTTATCGTGGTGTGGAAGTTTTCGCTAAGTGGACGGGTCGGCGAGCATCGTCACGAGGAGACGCTGCTGCTGGACGTTCCCTGCGCCCGTTGCGGTCGGGCATTGCGCGGCGTCAGCCCTGCCGGGCAATGCGCTGAGTGCGGGCTGGAAGTGGCACGCTCCCTTTCGCTCGCTGTCGTCCGCTCGGGCGATGTCGCACAGTTGGATCGGCTTGCAACAGGTCTGGACGCGCAGGTCTGGAGTTCGCTCCTGGCGATGATCGTCTGCGTCGCATCGCCGATCCTCTTCTGCGGTTCGTTGCAGCTTCATGTGGCTCTGACCGCGCTGGCGGTCCTGATGAGCGGCGTGGGCGCGTGGTTCATGGTCAGCGCCGAGCCCGCCGACGCCAGCCACCAGGTTCCATTGCTGCACAAGGTCTTCTGGCGTCTGGGAATCCCTCTTGGCACCGTCTCCCTCGTCATCGTCGGGATGGGTGTCCACGTGCATCTGTTCAAAATGGAATCCACGCTCCTGACGCTGTGCGTGAGCAGTTGCCTCTGCTGGTTCGCAGCCGAGTCCTCCAAGCTGCATTTCCTCGAACTCGTCACCCGCCTGGTGCCAAACATGCAAGTCCAGCGACAGGCCCGTCACGTACGCTGGGGCGAGTATGTCCTGCTGACGATGCTGGCGGTCGCACTGGTGCAGTCCATGCTTGAGATGTCGGCCTTCGGACTCCGCATGCCGGTCCTGCGTGACATGTTTGTCGTCATGGTATCTGTAGCGCTGCTGGTCTTCACTATTCTCACGGTCCTGCTCTATAGCCGTATGTCTCAGGCACTCCAGCAGCATGTCCGCCACGCTCGCCTGCTGAGCAGCGGAGCCTTCTCGCCGATGCTGGTCCAGGGCGTATGGCTCCCGCCCGGCCGAAGACACCACGATCTCATCGCTCAGCCGCGCTGCGCGTGATGCCGCTCCCTCCCCCGGCTCATGGGGCATTTGTGCTCCCCACGCACGCCCCTTTGCCGTCCTTCCTGCGTCATGTGGCACACTCGCTGTGCCAGATACTTCGCCTGTCCCGCGCATCAGGGTGGGGAAACTCGCGACTAATTCATGGACTCAACCTGCACTTCTCTGTAATCTACTTTCGGTATTCAGGTTGGAGTCACGAATCGTGTTGGCACATGTTGGAAACTTTCTGCGCCGGCGTCGCAAAGACCTGGTGACGATCGATCTGCCTTGTAGCAGATGTGGTTCAAGTCTGCGCGGACGCGATCCTGCCGGGCAGTGCCCCGAGTGTGGTCTTTCGGTCTCCCGCTCGCTTTCCGTCGCCGCCCTGCGATCGGGTGATCCTGGATGGATGGAGAGCATCGCCAGCGGCATTGATGCCCAGGTATGGGGCACGCTGCTCGGCGCCTTTGCGTGCATCGTCGGTCCCTTTGTGGTCGGTGAGCCGCTTTCCATTCAGGCCTTTGCCATCGTCGTCGCTGTGGCAATGAGCTTGGTGGGCGTATGGCATTTCGGGCGGGCTGACAAGCGCGCCCATGCGAGTGTTGCGTTTCCTCGCTGGTGCGTCATCGGTCGTCTGGCCATCCCGCTTGGCAGTGCGGCCCTGGTGGTTCCTGCGCTCCTCGTCCACGCTCGCTTGAGCGAAACAGTGGGACTCGCCGGACTGGTCGCTTTCCTCATCGGCGGCGCCTGCTGGTTCATCGGCGAGTGCACCAAGCTGCGCCTGCTGGAACATCTGGCCGGCCTCTTTCCCGGCCGCGACCTGGGCTATCGAGCCCGCCACGTCCGCTGGGGCGCTTACGTGGCATTTATGCTGCTCGCCGCCGCGCTACTCTACGCCACCTGGCAGGCGCATCGCTATGGCCTGGCAATACCGCAGGTCTCAGGTTTCTTCATGGTCATGGCGTCCGTCGCTCTGCTGGTCTTTACTCTTCTGACCACCCTCCTGGCCAGCCGCATGTCGGCCGTCGCCATCGAACAGGCCGGATACGTCCGCCAGTTCCTGGGCGAAAGTCTCCAGTTGCCCGGCACCGCCCTTGGGCCTCTTCCCGACATGCCGCAGTGGAATGTCGAGGCATAGCAGCGGCATCCGTCACCGCCGCAAACCTACCTCACCAGCGAGAGCAGTTCTCGACAGTAAGCCCCCGCCGCGTTGGCCACGCCCTGTGGGCCTTCGGCCGCGTGGTCGGCCATGCGCCGGACCAATGCACTGCCGACAATCGCGCCGTCGGCGATGCCCGCCAGTTGCTGCACATGTTGGGCCTTGGAGATGCCGAACCCCACGCACACCGGACGGTCGGTAAGGCTCTTGAGTTCGCGGACGTTGCCTTCCAGATCGGCCGGAAGCTTGTCACGTTCGCCCGTGATGCCCGCCACCGCGAGGTAGTAGACAAAGCCGCTGGAGAGCCGGGCGATCTCTTTGCGTCGCTCGGGAGAACTGGTCGGCGAAACCAGCAGGATCGTGTCGAGCTTGGCACCCTGAATCTGCTGGCAGACCGTCTCCGCTTCCGGCGGCGGCAGATCCGGCACGATCAGACCGTCAAACCCCGCCGCCGCTGCGTCGGCGAAGAATCGCTGACTGCCATACCGGAAAATGATGCTGTAGCTCACCATCGCCACCAGCGGGATCGACAGACTCGACCGGATCTCAGCGATTGCGACGAAGAGGTCGGCCACCCGAAGGCCTTGAGCCAGCGCCTGGGTGAAGGCAGCCTGGATCGTCGGGCCGTCGGCCACGGGGTCCGAGAACGGAATCCCGATCTCGATGATGTTGGCGCCTGCCGACTCCAGAGCCGGCAGCACAGCCTTGGTGCTGGCGAGATCAGGAAACCCTGCCGCCACGAACGGCATCACGCCGATCTGCTTCTGCTGGCGGAGTTGCTGAAACGTCTGCGCGATGGAAAGTCTGGGCTTGGCCATGGATTTCAGGCGATGATAGACGTTTGCGCGCCCCTCGCAAGGCCGGCGAAGCGTCGATATGCCTGCTGGAAGCGGATAGCCCGAAAGTGGCCCGCCCCACCCTCACCGTCAGAACCCCGATGCCGCAGCGCAAATCGCATGTTGGTGACCTGACACACACATCCCTTCCCCCATCACAGCGCCTCAGCAATTATCACTTGAGCTCGCTCCGCCGCGTGGTACACTACTCATGCAGTGTCTGCACAAGGCGCTGCAGACCACGTCTTTACTCATTTGAGGTGTATGTCATGGGAAGCACAACTCGCTCCGCGTCAGTTCGCCGTCTGCCGGTCGTCGAAGGCCTTGAGGGGCGCACGCTGCTGAGTAGCGCCTGGGTGGGCACGTGGAATGTGGACATCACGAATGTAAAGTTTCAGAGCAACGGGGGTAACGGCGACCTGAAGGTTGAGAAAATCACCGATACAGTGGTCATCACCCAGACCGGGCCCGGGCAGTTCCGTCTGTCAGCCGGCCAGGCACCCTACGACTTCCAGATCGATCTCATGGGTACCGAAGACTGGCTGCAGGGCGGCTGGAAGGGCCGAATCGACAACAATGGCAAATACTCAGACGACGTGTTCCGCCTGCGGCGATTCGAAGGCAACGTGGTATCCGTGTTCGAGTCCCGCATCGACTACACCTCCACCGGCAAGAAGAAGATAACCGGAGCCGAATTGATCGGTGGCTTCGCCGCGCAGGCCGGAACATCGCTCACTTTCCCTAGTTTCCCTTGGGAGGGCACATTCACGGCCCAAAGCACGAACGTGGACGCCGGCGCGATTTCCATCAACGCCTTCGACTCAACCGTCGCGGATCAGGGCCAAAAGGTCACGATCACGCCCATAGACGGTCAGTCAGGCGTGTATACCGTGGCCACCGCCGGCTATCCGGACGACACGCACCAGTGGGGACTCAACGACACGGGCAACAAGCTCGTCTACCGCTACGACGGCGTTTCGGACGGTGGCTCTGCGTATACACGTCAGTTTGACGCACTGATCCAGGGCCCCGGCGGGCGCTGGTTTTATCTCGGCGGCGAAGCCGAATTCAACACGATGTCAGGCTTCATGGGTGAGTACAACCGTACGTATGCCGTCGGCCAGGTCAGAAACGTCTGGCTGGGCTCGGGCTACACCGACGCGTTCAAAGCTGCGCCGGTCCTGACTGCCGATCCGGCCACGCCCATGCGTCTGACCACGATCAACGAAGACGCCAGGAACAATACCGGCACGACCATCGCCACCTTGATCGCCAGTTCCGGCGTCGACAGCATCACCGACCCCAACCAGGGGGCCAAAGAGGGCATCGCCCTGACCAGCGTCGCCTCCAGCATCGGCAAGTGGCAATACAGCACTGACAGCGGAGCCACCTGGATCAACGTCGGCATCGTCTCTGACGCCTCCGCCCTGCTGCTGGGCAGCAGCACCCAGAACCGCCTGCGTCTGGTGCAAGCGAGGGACTATTTCGGAACCACCGAAGACGCCATCACCTTCCGCGCCTGGGATCAGAGCGGCAGGAGCAACAATGGCGCTCGGGTCGATGTCTCCGACAACGGAGGCGCACGGCCTTACAGCGCCGCAGCGGCAACCGCCAGCATCCGCGTGAAGGCTGTCAACGACGCTCCAGTGCTCAGCGCCCCGGCCACCATCGTGCTCAGCGGTGCCCTGATGAACAAGAACTTCGCCATCACCTTCGACACGCTGGCGACGGCCATTCAGACCGCCCTCCTGACCTACAGCGACGTCGACAACACCCATGATTCACTGGGTTTCCAGATCAAGGCCCTCAGTGGCACCCTGAAGGTTGGCGGCATAACGGCCACCAGCCCTGTGCTGCTCATGCCCACTGAGTCGTTCGCCTGGCGCGCGGCGACCAACGTCAAGGGTAGGATCACAGCCCTCCAGGTGCGCATCTTGGACGACGGCAAACTGACGTCCGCCGCCTTCGTCACCGTTCTCATCAAGGTCGTATAGGACAGCGGCCTGCCGTTGACGGATGAAAACGAACAGGCCCGCGAGCGCTAGCTCGCGGGCCTGTCTGCGTTATCGTTGTCGCTATCGTTGTCGCTATCGCTGCCTGCGAATCTGCTTCTGCACCGCCTGCGTGAATTCGTCGAAACGCTTCGCATCCGGGCCGGCCGACCCGATGTCCAACCCCGGCTTCCCATCGTGCCGGGCGAATCGTGCAAACCGGCTCTTGCGGAACGTCACCACCGCCACCACCACCGCCGCGCCCGACACGCCCCACACTGCATTGGACACCTGCCGCATCCAATCCGCATAGCCTGGCCGGCTGATCACCACCGCCGTCGCCGCCGCCAGCATCGCCACCGTGATCGCTCGCTTGCACCAGCGGTTGCGAATGGTGATCGTCTTGGGCTGCTGCTCCAGGTCCGCCAGCTTTACCACGTTTTGATGGGTCTTGCCCAGCGTCCACGTCGCGACCACCTCTACCCGATCCGCATACAGCGCAAACTGCCGCCCCACCTGCGGCAGCCGGTCAGTGTACGTCGAAATAGGTTTATCGTCAGGCATAATTCGTGGTACGTGGTAACGTGATACGTGGTACGTGATGCGTAACAGGCGACACCCCGCCGCAGTTCAACTCCCTCTTCCCGCTTCACGTATTACGTATCACCTATTCTCCCTCACTTCGCCAGCAGCACTCGCTCGATGAACCCCGTATCCACATTCCCGGCCAGGAACGCCGGGTTATCCAGGATCTGCAGTTGCAGCGGGATCGTCGTACGAATCGGCGCAATATGAAACTCGCTCAGCGCACGCTTCATCGTCGCGATCGCCTCGGTACGCGTCGGCCGATGGACGATCAGCTTGCCGATCATCGAATCATAGTTCGGCGGAATGTAATATCCCGCATACACATGCGAATCCAGCCGCACGCCCAGACCGCCCGGCACCCGCAACTCGTTGATCGGACCCGGCTGCGGCGCAAAGTTGCGGCTCGGATCCTCCGCGTTGATGCGGCACTCGATCGCGTGCCCCACCTGCTTGATGTCCTTCTGCTTCCACGGCAGCGGCTCTCCCGCCGCGATGCGAATCTGCGCCTTGATCAGGTCGATGCCCGTCACCGATTCGGTCACAGGATGCTCGACCTGGATGCGGGCGTTGACCTCCAGCAGATAGTAATTCTGCTTGTCGTCGACCAGGAACTCCACCGTCCCTGCGTTCTGATACCCCGCCGCCTTAATCAGCCGCACCGCCGACGCACACAGTTCCGCGCGAACCTCCGGCAACAGCGCCGGCGAAGGCGATTCCTCGACCAGTTTCTGATGCCGCCGCTGCATCGAGCAGTCGCGTTCCCATAGATGCACGGCATTCCCATGAGCATCCGCCAGCACCTGCACCTCAACGTGCCGGCCCATCTCAATGTATTTCTCGATGTAGACCGTCGAGTTCTTAAACGCGTTCTCCGCCTCAGCCCGGGCAGCCTTCAGCCCGGCCCGCAGCGAAACGTCGTTGTGGGCAACGCGCATTCCGCGTCCCCCGCCGCCGGCCGCCGCCTTGACGATCACCGGATACCCGATCTCCTGCGACAGTTTCAGCGCCACCTTCTCATCATCGATCGCGCCTTCCGAACCCGGCACCGTCGGCACCTTCGCGCGTCTCGCCAGACGCTTGCACTCGACCTTGTCGCCCACCGCCGCCATCGCCGAAACCGGCGGGCCGATGAACTCGATCTTGCAACTCCGGCACACATCCGCGAAATGGGCATTCTCCGCCAGGAAACCATACCCCGGGTGGATCGCCTCAACATCGCAGATCTCCGCCGCCGAGATGATGCGGGGGATATTCAGATAGCTGTCCGCCGGCGGCGCGTTGCCGATGCAGACCGCCTGGTCCGCCAACTGAAGGTATGCGGCATCCCGGTCGGCCGTGGAATAAACCACCGCCGTCTGGATCCCCATCTCCTTACACGCCCGGATAATCCTCAGGGCAATCTCACCGCGATTCGCAATTAGTATCTTTGAGAACATACGATCCTGTGGCTTTGTTTTTCGGTGCTTCTTGCGCGGCGATGCCTTACGGCTTGACCAGGAACAGCGTCTGCCCGAATTCCACCGTCTGCCCGTTGCTCACCAGCACCTTGGCAATCGTCCCACGACACTCGGCCTTGATGTTGTTGAACACCTTCATCGCTTCGATGATGCATACGTCGGTCTCTTCGTTCACCTTCGACCCCACGCTCACGAACTCCTTGGCCTCCGGGCTCGGCGACCCGTAGAACGTCCCCACCATCGGGCTCTTGATCGCCACCAGCCCCGCATCCTCCGCCGGCGCCGCCGTAACCGCCGTCGCGGGCACCGCAATCCCATGGGCCGCCATCGCCTGCGGTGCCGATGCCATCGTCATCGGCATCGCCACCTGCATCGCGCCGCGACGCAGGATAATCCGCTTATCGCCGTCGCGAACATCCACCGTGTTCAGGTCGTTGCTCGCCATCAGCTTCACCATGTTCTCCAGCAGCTCCATGCTCATCGGACTGGATGACTGCTTCGCTGTCACTTTCGGCGACTTCGCCTTGATCTTTTTCTTCGTCATTCTCTTGATTCCTCAATAGGGATACTCTGCATTTGCGCACGAGCCGATCGCCGAGCTACTCGCCGACCTACTCCAGGTGCATGGCCTCAAACGTCTTGCCGAGCGAGGACAAAACCTCGCATCCTGAATGCGTGATCAGAACGTCGTCCTCAATCCGGACCCCGCCCTGACCCGGGATATAGATCCCCGGCTCCACCGTCACGATCATACCCGGACGCAACTCATCTTCCGGATCCGTCTTCCGCAATGCCGGGGCCTCGTGGATCTCCCGGCCGATGCCATGACCCAGCCCGTGGCCAAACAACTCGCCAAACCCCGCCTTCACAATGATGTTGCGAGCCACCGCATCCGCCTGGCGCGTGGTGACGCCCGGACGCAGGAACGCGATCGCCGCGAGTTGTGCCTCGAGAGCGACCTCATAAATCTGTTTCATCTTCGCGCCAACCCGGCCCACCATCAGTGTGCGGGTCAGATCGCTGCAATAACCCTTATACATCGCGCCCCAGTCGATCAGCAGCGGCTGGTCCTTCTGGATCAGCGAGTCGTCCGGCCGATAGTGCGGCAGCGACGAATGTGCCCCCGTCGCCACGATCGGCGGAAAACTGCAGTCCGACGCCCCGCGCGACCGCAGTTCCGAAATCAGCAGCCCCGCAATGTGGTTCTCACACAGCCCCACCTCAATCACGCCGCGGATGGCCTCAAAGCCCTCCTCCGCCAGCGCCACCGACTTGCGGACCAGATCGATCTCGTTGTCATCTTTCACGCGCCGGATATTCACCAGCACATTTTCCACCGGAACCAGCTCCGGCAGATGAGAAACCTTCGCTGCCTTCAGCGCATCCATGAGCCCGTCAATCTGCCCGACCGTGGTGCAATTGGCGTCGAAACCCAATCGCTTAACGCCCGCCTTGGCAATCACTTGCGCCAAGGCATCCGACATCTTCCCATCCCGCACCGTCAGGCTAACCCACCCGCACTGCGCCTTCGCCTGCTCCTGGTAACGGAAGTCAGTAACAAAGTGGAACTCCTTCTCCGTCAGCAGCGCCACCGAGTCATCACCCGAAAAGTCCGTGAGATAAGCCACGTCAGGTGAATGAGTTAAAAGAAGCGCGTCCAGCTTCAGATGCTTCATCGCATCACGAACGCTCTTGTGCCGGACCTTCAGAAACGCTTTTGTTCTACTGACCAGTGGTTTCATATGACAATCCGCTATAATCTCGGGCCGTCTCGCGCCAAATGAGCGTATTGGAACACAGGTTTACTGTCAACGGATGACCATGGTTGATCAAAGCAAGCTGGACCGCCTCAGAGACCTCCTTCGCACCATGCGTCGTGTGATTGTAGCCTTCTCGGCCGGGGTCGACTCGACATTCCTGCTGAAAGTTGCCATCGACACACTCGGCCCCGGCAACGTCGTCGCCTGCACCGCCGTCAGCCCCTCCCTCACCCAGGCCGAACTCCAGAGCGTCCGCGACCTCGCCGCCACCATGGGCGCCACCCTCCGCCTCATCCAGACCCACGAGATGGACAACCCCCGATACGCCGAAAACTCCGCCAAACGCTGCTACTACTGCAAATCCGAACTCTATGAAAAGGTCGGCCAGATCGCCAAAGAACTCGGCATCGCCATCATCCTCAACGGCGCCAACCAGGACGACACCGGCGACTACCGCCCCGGCATGGACGCCGCCCGGGAATACGGCGTCCGCTCCCCCCTGCTCGAAGCCGGCATGACCAAATCCGACATCCGCGAATTCTCCCACCAACTCAACCTCCCCACCTGGGACAAGCCCGCCCTCGCCTGCCTCGCCAGCCGCGTCCCCTACGGCACCCCCGTAACCATCCTCTCCCTCTCCCAGATCGAACAGGGCGAAGCCTTCCTCCGCAAACACGGCTTCCCCATCTGCCGCGTCAGGCATCACAACACTCTGGCCCGCATTGAAATCCCGGCCGATCGCCTCCCCGAACTTCTCGCCGACCCCCTCCGCTGCGACCTGATCGCCCACTTCAAAAAGATCGGCTACACCTACGTCACCCTCGACATCCAGGGTTTCCGCAGCGGCAGCGGCAACGAAGTCCTCCCCGCCTCCACCCGCCCCACCTCCCTGCCAACCATCGACCTGCCCAGTACCCCATGACCCCGCTCGCTATTCGACACAAGCTCCAAGTGGTGCCATCTGCGACGAAAGAAACTTCACAACTTCACATGCCCCATACCGCGGGTTTTGCAGTGTTGGCGGCCAGACCGTAGTATTCGAGGCCTATGGGCGACAAATCGGCCGACGGACATGAGCATCATCGCGGTGGGGCGAAAGAGACCATCGAGTCCATCGTCATCGCGCTGGTGCTGGCGTTCGTATTCCGCGCGTTTGTCGTCGAGGCTTTTGTCATCCCTACAGGCTCGATGGCCCCGACGCTGATGGGCGCGCACAGCCGCTACGTCTGCGAGAACTGCGGCTACCGCTTTGACGTCAATTACAGCAGTTCCAGCAATCCGACCGTCGACGGCGACATCAACATCCCCCGTCGTGTTGGAGAGCCGGTCACGGTTCTGTGCCCCAGTTGCGGCTTTCGCACCCTGGATCAGCAGTCGGACAACCCATACGTCTACTACGGCGACCGCATCCTCGTCCTGAAATACATCTACCTGCTCAACCAGCCCCACCGATGGGATGTGGTCGTCTTCAAGAGCCCCGCCGACCCAAAGAAGTACTTCTACACGCAGAACTACATCAAACGACTGATCGGGAAACCTGGCGAGCAGATTATGGTGCTGGACGGGGACATCTATGTCGCCCGCAAGGACAGCCCGGCCGACACTGACTGGGAGATTCAGACAAAACCCGACGTTGCCCAGAAAGCCCTGTGGCGAATTGTCAACGACATGGACTATGCCCCACGCGGGCTGCTGCCCAGTGGCGAGCCGTCGGACAGTCCCACGGCCGTCACCCAGTACATCCCCTGGAAGGCCTCCAGTGACAAGGTGGCGATGGGGCACGACGGCACCGGCGCCAGTGCATGGACACTGGATGCCGGCGACTCATCCGAGGGACTCCGATTTGATCCATCGGTGTCGTCGAGGAAATTCCCGCTCACTGACTGGCTGGCGTACGACCAGTCGCCCCGTCAGCAGCAGTTGCGCAAGTACGCCGTGGGCGATCTGAAACTCTCGCTGTTCTACCAGCGGCAGAGCGGCGACGGCGAGTTGCGTCTGAACCTCAGCAAACGCGACGACCTTTTCACCGCCTCCGTGTCCAGCAGCAAGGTGACGCTCTGGCACCAGCAGGCCAACGACCCGGCTTCACTGAAGGAATTGTCCAGCCGGACAATCACCCTGCCCGACCGCCCGGTGAGGCTGGAGTTTGTCAACCTGGATTATAAAGTGCGTCTCCTGGTGGATGGGCGCGAAGTGCTCGCCACAACCACCGACCAGTACCACCCGGATGTCGCGGCTCTGAAGGCCGATGCCGACAGTCGGCCCTCTCTGCCGGCGGTCTTCATCAGCGCCCAGAACCTGAAGGCGACGATCACGCACATCAACCTCTGGCGGGACGTCTGCTACACGCCCATCGTGGTCAACGGTGAGCGAGCCGTGCGCGGCTTGCCCGACAATCCCGTAAAACTCGGCAATGATGAGTACTTCGTCATGGGCGACAACTCGCCTCTGAGCGGCGACGGCCGCTTCTGGCGTGACCCCATCGACCTCCCCGCCGAGGCTGTTCGCGCCGACGCCGGCATCGTCCCCGGCCGGTTTCTCCTGGGCAAGGCGATGTTCGTCTACTGGCCAGCCGGGTTTCGCATGTTCAACGCCGAATACCCGGATCTCGTGCCGAATTTCGGCGAAATGCGATTCATCCATTGATTGGGCCGATGCTGGCGTGGTGACTTGGCGCCCAAGACCTACTTACGACGTGTCTCGCATTCCGGGCACAGCGGCAGCACCTGATCATCCGTAAACGCGAGGGCGAAGGCGTTGGTCCCGCATTGATGACATCGGATCGGTTCCAGAGAGCGTGTCAGCGGGTTCCAGTAGATATTGTGCAGGGCCTTGGCCTGTCGGCGGGTCACTTCGCAGCGCACGATGAGAACCGGCATATCCACCGTCGCCAGCGCCTGCGGCGTGAGGCGGGTACGAAGGACATAGCGCTCCTCCAACTCCTGGAGTTTGCGACGAAGTTCGAGATCTACAGCGCGCTTGCGATCTTCGCGCTGCTGAGGGTCGGCCGCAGCGCGGGCTCGTGGGTTCTTGCTCTCCAGCAGCAGGGCGCGGTAATAGCTCTGCAGCCGCTTGCGATCGCGGTCCAGCCGAGCCTCTAGCCGGGTAATGAATTGGGCTCCGCGGTGCTGGGCGATTCGGGCGGCGTGGATCGCGGCGTGGGACAGCGAGCGGAGATCGGCCGGGACGCTCGAATTCGCCAGAACCAGATCGCCATGTTCCAGCATGTTGGGCAACGACACCGACGCGCCGGTGTCTTTGTTGATTGAGACGGCAATCAACTCTTCCCACCGCTCTTCGGATTCGACGCAGGCGGTGATGTACCACTGGTGATACTCGCAGCGGCCGGCAGCCACCTCCTGAATTCTGACACGGGCATTGAGCCAGCCAAATTGTCTTCCGACCGCTTCCTCAATGCCTGATTGCTTCAGGTACGCTTGAGGGAGTTTCAAGCGGGTAATTCGCGGTTCATTTTGAAGCAGCAACTGGGCCTGATCAGGAAATTCCGAGGTGATGCCGACGCTCAGCAGCGTACCGGCGGCTCTGGTATCTCCTGTCTCGCGCAGCGATGGCGCAAGGCAAATCGAGACAGCCTCCTGAACACCCAGGAGGGTCCCGATCTCCTGAGGCAACATTGCCATACCTTGTTCCTGGTCGCCGCTCCATTCGACCAGTGCCCCACAGCGGGCCAGGACGGCAGACGCAAAATCCCGAGTGCGTGCTTCCAGAGCGTTCATTCGTATTCATCTCCAAAGAGCGCTTCATCGAGTTCCTTGGTTTCCAGGTACTGCTCCTGGGCCGCCACCAGTGACTCGCCGAACTGAGCGAACGCCGCGTCAAGCTCCCTGGCATTGGCCGACTTCATCCACAGGTCGAGCACCAGCGACTCAAAGCCGTCGCCGCCGTCGAGATTGCCCAGGATCGAGCCGACTTCCCCAACCACCAGCTCAAACATGCGGATCTTGTCGTTGAGCACGCCCAGGATTCGCTCCTCAAGGGAGCCGGCCGTGCAGAGGTTGAACACGAAGACTTCGCGCGTCTGGCCGATGCGATGCACCCGGCCAATCCGCTGCTCAATCCGCATTGGGTTCCAGGGCAGGTCGAAGTTGATCAGCGTATTGGCAAACTGAAGGTTCTGCCCTTCGCCGCCAGAATCAGAACAAATCAGCACTGGAACTGCATCGCGGAACTCGGTCACCGCCTTGGCCTTCTCTTCGGCCGACTGCTCACCGGAAAAGACCGCGTGGGCGATTCCTTCACGATCCAGCAGGGCATCCAGATGCCGAATGGTTGCGCGAAAATTCGCAAAGACGATCGTCTTGCCCGCGCGGTTCTCCCGGAGCAGTTCCACCAGTTTGGCCTGCTTTGCCGAATGCTGGATCCCTCTTGCCCCCTGCTCCAGAACCGCCGCGCGCCCATCCTCCTCGGCGAATCGCGACAGTGCCGGAACCAGCGCCGATGGATGCGAACCGGCCGCCATCAGCAGAGAATTGACCTGCATCTGCGAAGGGACCGGCAGATTGCAGGGTTGATCCGCCGAAAGCGTGGCCGGATCACTCTCTACCGCCCATGTGGAAGGCCCACCCGGATGGGCGCCGTCGGCATCGAGATACGCAAGGACATCCTCCGCCTCATCACCCTCCGTACCGTCGGCGGCCGCGGGCGTGGGACCGCCACGCAATCCCTGACAGCGCCAACGCAGGTAAGTCTGCAGATTGTCATAGAGCGATTTCTCGGCGGCACCCGGGGAGACAACAAACGTCTGGGCGTATCGGGGCGGCAGATCGATGCTGACGAGGCTACGCGTATTACGGATCATCACCTCGCCCAGCAAACCACGAAGCCGCTCGCGATTGCGGGGGTCGCGCGGATTACCGCGCGTGACATACATTCGTTTGAAATCCGTTTCGGTCTTGAGATGCCCGGGCTCCAGCAGGGTCAGAAGATTGTACAGTTCGACGAGATTGTTCTGGACAGGCGTCGCCGACAAAAGGAAAAGGTAGCGGCGCTTGATCGAGTTGACCAGTTGCCAGTTGCGCGTGTTGCGATTCTTGCAGTGATGAGCTTCGTCCACGATCACCAGATCCCAAGGCGCGGCAACAACGGCGTCGAAATGTTTGCGACTCTTGGCCAATGGCAGCGACGAAAGGACACGATCATTTCCGGCCCAGAATGTCGTGGCCGAACCGGCCGACACGCATTGGAACTGGAGGCCGAACTTGCCGGCCAACTCGTCCTGCCACTGCCGCACCAGCGCCGCGGGTGTGAGAATGAGCACCCGGCGGACCATCCCGCGAAGCAGGTACTCTCGAAGCAGCAGGCACGCCTCAATGGTCTTGCCCAGGCCCACCTCGTCGGCCAGCAGCACCCGTCCTCGAAAATGTCGAAGAACCCGGCGAACCGTGTCCACCTGATGCGGCAGATGCTCAACCCCATTGAGCCCGTCGAGGCACAGCAACTCCTCAAACCCGCGCAATAGCCGAAGGCGTGCCAGCTCCACGTGAAGGCGAATCGCATCGCGATCCCCCTCCTGCTGGCCAAGCCCCGCCGGCGCTGGGAGCAATTCCAGAGTGCTGTGAACGCTCAAGCCAGCCGGTGTTTGCCAGCCCCCGTCGCTCGTCTGCCCAGACGATGTCTGCGCCGCCAAGACAGACCTCGCCCACCACCCTTGCTCTTTCATGGCAGCGGATACTACAGCCTCGCACTGCTCGATCCAACTCCACGGCCGGACCGCGCCGATTGCGCCGGGCACACATCGCAACGATCCAACAACCAAAGCGTGCCACTTGCCCGGCGGCCTCGGCCGGAGCCCTTACCGGAGGGGGCTGTAGAACGAGAACTCGCGAGCAGCGGACGCGCCGATCGGCAGATCGGCCATCCCCGCCGCCCCAAAGGTTGACGGCCGGAGACCATGCCGCTACGTTCCACGACTTCAATTAAACGAAAGGATCAGTACATGGCTAAGAGTTTGGATTTCAAGGTGAAGGATCTGTCACTGGCCGACTGGGGCCGCAAAGAGATCATGCTGGCCGAGCAGGAGATGCCGGGGCTCATGGCGGTGCGAAAGCAGTATGCCGCGCAGAAGCCGCTCAAGGGGCAGCGCATCACCGGGTCGCTGCACATGACCATCCAGACGGCCGTGCTGATCGAGACGCTGGTGGAGCTTGGCGCGCAAGTGCGCTGGGCGAGCTGCAACATCTTCTCGACCCAGGACCACGCGGCAGCCGCCATCGCCGTTGGCCCCAAGGGAACCGTCGCCAATCCCAAGGGCATTCCCGTGTTCGCCTGGAAGGGCGAGACGCTGGAGGAGTATTGGTGGTGCACGGAGAAGGCCATGGATTTCGGCAACTGGAACGGCCCGACCCAGATCGTTGATGATGGCGGCGATGCCACCCTGCTGATCCACAAGGGCCTTGAGTTCGAGGCGGCCGGTAAGGTCCCGGACCCCAAGACCGCCGATAATGCCGAGTTTGCGGTCATCCTGGACCTGCTGGGCAAGACCTTCAAGAAGAACAAGGACTGCTGGCATCACGTTGCCAAGCAGTGCCACGGCGTCTCGGAAGAGACGACCACCGGCGTGCATCGGCTCTATGACATGCAGCGGGATGGCACACTGCTGTTCCCGGCCATTAACGTCAATGACAGCGTTACCAAGAGCAAGTTCGACAACCTGTATGGGTGTCGGCATTCGCTGATCGACGGCCTGAACCGCGCCACCGACGTGATGCTGTCGGGCAAAGTCGCCGTCGTCTGCGGCTACGGCGATGTGGGCAAGGGCTGCGCCCAGGCGCTCAAGGGCCAGGATCGCCTGCTGGTCGACCACGAGCACCAGATCGCCCGACTGTTCACGCCGCCGTTCGATCACAGCCCCGTTTATCCCGGCTACATCAAGGGCTACCCGCCAGGACTGCGGGAGAACGGCGGGCAATACACGCATGGGGCGACCTGGTTGGTCTTTGCCTGGGCACAGCTCGGCGACGGTGACCGCGCCGGTGCGATGTTCGACCTGCTCAACCCGATCCGGCACAGCGAGAGTGTCGAAGCGGTCGCGCGCTACAAGGTGGAGCCATACGTCGCATGCGCCGACGTCTATTCAGTTGCGCCGCACATCGGCCGGGGTGGCTGGACTTGGTACACCGGCACGGCCGCATGGTTGTACCGTGCTGGTCTGGAAGCCATGCTGGGATTCCAGTTGCGGGGCGATCGGCTGCGAATCAATCCTTGCATCCCGAAACATTGGCTGGGTTTCCAGCTAACCTATCGGCGGCGTGGGCGGCTGCATGCGATCACGCATTTTGAAATTACGGTGGACAACAGCGCTCTCGTCGGCAGCGGCGTCACGCGGATCGAACTCGACGGGTTGGAACTCTCCGCCTCCGAAGATGTGGCATTG
>JBBQTU010000041.1:0-21574 GCA_038213005.1 Tepidisphaerales bacterium
ATGGCGCGCTGGAAGTGGAAGTGGACATCCGCCACGATGGGCACGGTTACCTGGGCGAGGATCTCGCGCAGGGCGGCGGTGTCCTTTCGCTCCGGGACGGCGACGCGGACCATGTCCGCACCGGCGGCCGCGAGTTTCTGTATCTGCGCCACGGTGGCGTCGATGTCGTGGGTGTAGGTGGAGGTCATGGTCTGCACGGAGACCGGGGCATCGCCGCCGATGGAGACAAAACCGTGGGCGGCGTCGCCGAGGGTGAGCTTACGAGTAAGTCTGCGAGTGATCATCGCGTGGGATGGTATGAGTCGCCGCCCCGAAGATCAACGCTGGGACGGCTGGGACGGCTGGGCAATACCTCTTCAGGGGCGACAGCGTCAGCCGCGTGACGATCAAGGGTGATGCCAATGCCGACGGCACCATGGGCGTGACCAGTATCGAGGCTGCGCCGGCGGCTCCCGCGGTGCCCGCAGCGCCTGACGCGAAGTGAGGCTCTGCCAGGCTACAACTCGGGGACGAGGATGGGCGTGGCGTTGTCGGCGGTGGTGCCGACCCGCTTCATCTGAACGCCGTAGGCCTGCGAGATCAGCGATGGCTCCAGGACGGTTTCGGCCGAACCGCGTGCGAGGATGTGACCGGCCGAGAGCAGGACCAGTTCGTCGGCGAACGCCCCGGCGAGATTAAGGTCATGCGATGCCAGCAGGACGGCCAGATTATGTTCGTGGGCCAGTGACTGCAGGCGCTTGAGCAACTCGACCTGATGCCGCAGGTCCAAGAAGGTGTTGGGTTCATCCAGCAGCAGCACGGCCGGCTCCTGCACCAGGCATCGGCCGATGAACACCCGCTGACGCTGCCCGCCGGAGAGTTCCTCCATTGAGCGATCCAGCAAGTCCGCCAAGTCCAGCAGTTCACCAATCCGCGTTACCGTGGTGACATCGCGCTCGCTCTCGATGCCGAAGGCATCCCAATACGGAGCCCGGCCGAGGCGCAGCACCTCGGCGACCGTGTGCGTGGGGTCGTAGGTAGGCAACTGCGGGAGATAGGCGATCCCACGGGCGAGCTGGCGCTTGGACCAGGCCGGGAGCGGCTTGCCTTGGAAGAGAATCTCGCCGCGAGCTTTCAGGTGCCCGCCCAGCAACTTAATCAGGGTGGACTTGCCCGAGCCGTTGGGTCCGATCAGGGCCACAACCCGGCCGGGGCTGAGCTCCAGGCTGACATCCTCCAGGACCGTGCGGCGGTTGTAGGCGAAGACCAGCGAGCGGGCGGTGAGGATAGCGCTCATGATGTCACGCCCGTCTGGCGGCTGCGCCACAGCAGGAACAGGAAGAACGGCCCGCCGAGGAAACCGGTGATGACCCCAACGGGCACCTGCCCGAGCATTCGCGAGGCGGCATCGGCGACGGCGAGCAGGATGGCCCCCATCGCCACCGCCACCGGGACGAGCTTTCGCTGGTCGCTACCGACGATCAGCCGGCCAACGTGCGGACACACCAGCCCGACAAATCCGATCGGGCCGCTGATGGCGACCGCAGCGGCCGTGACCAGCGATGCGGCGAGCATCGCAACCCACCGCAGCCGGTGAATGCGTACGCCCAGCGATTCGGCTTCGGCTTCGGTCAGGGTCGAGATGTTGAGTTGCCCCGAGAGGTACAGCAGCAGTGCCAGGCCGGCGGCGAACGTGGCGGCGACAAACTGGACCTGCGAGGCCTTGAGATCCTGCTGCAGTCCGCCGGCGAGGAAGCGGAACGCACGGGCGATGTCCTGGCTGCGGCCCACATGGAACAGCAGAAGGTAGAACGAGCCGTTGATGGCGTTGACGATCACGCCCACGAGCAAGAGCCGTAGCGGTTCGAGGCGGCCCCGCTTCAGGGATAGCGAGAAGACGACCAGGAGCGTGGCGATTGCCCCGGCGAACGCCGCCCCCTGCTGCGACATGACGCCAAAGACGGCCAGTGGGGAAATCGTCCAGAGAAAGACCGCCAGTGATGAGCCGCTGGCCACCCCCAGCAGGTATGGGTCGGCCAGTGGGTTGCGCAGGACGGCCTGGTAGGTCACGCCGGCCAGGGCCAGACATGCTCCCACCAGTGATGCGACGAGTGTCCACTCGATGCGAAAACGCAGCACGTCGCTGAGTCTGTGCTCCTGCAGCAAGACCTGCAGCGCCCCCTCTGGCCAGCCGAGCCGGGACGACCCGACCATCAGGCAGCCGATCGCAACGACGGCCCAGCCCACCAGGCAGAGTGCCAGTAGGCTCAGCAGTCGCCGCGTGTTCCACGGACGCATCGGTATTCTCTCGGATACATCGGCCATGCGAATCGATCTGCGGAGCCGTTTACAGCAGGACCCCGCCAAACCCGGTTCGGCCGAGGCTCACAGGCGATTCGGTGCCGACCAGAATGAAATGTTGTCGCCGGGTTGGGCGGGCAGGTCAAGAGAGACTGGCGCAGAAAGACGCACAAGCCACTCGGTCAGGCGGCTGTATCCGGGAAAGACGCCTGATTCCACTTCGCCGCCAGTTGTTCTGCATACAGCTCGGCCAGACGGAGCACTGGCGATGGCGAGTCGTCCTGGGCGGCGATCGGATGCGTCGCCTCGGCGTATCGACTTTGCAGATTACAACTGTGCTCCCACGCTTCCCAGAGCAAGGCCTTCATTGGGATGACAATCCGGTTGTACCAGACGTCCCAGGAAGCCATACTGTCGTCCATCCGCAGGCCCTGGTTGTTGCCTTCCTTTTCGGCCATGACAATCAGTCGGTCCAGCCACACACTGACGAAATGATCCGAGCGTTCCCACTGCTCGCGATGGGCGTTGCGGAAACGCCGATAGTCGTCGTACCGGCTCGCCTGGGTCAGGATCGCGAGGTCCGCTTGGTTACGCCGGCAGCATCTTGAGCATGGCGTCGACCACGCGCTGGCGTGCTTCGGCGGGGGTGGCGTCGATCTTCAACCCGGCCGCACGGGCATGTCCGCCGCCGCCGAACTGTTCGGCGAATTTCGAGCAGTCGACCTGGCCCTTGCTGCGGAGGCTCACCCGGGTGGGGCCGAAGTCCATCGGCTCGGACACCAGGATCGACACCTCAACCGTCTGGATCTGCAGCGGGATGTTGATCAGGTTCTCGGTATCCGGCACGCTGGCACCGGTGGCTGTAAAGTCGTCGCGCGTGATTGTCATCACCGCCAGACGGCCGCCCGCCAGCAGTTCCATCGACTGCATCGTGCGCGTCTGCAGCCTGACGCGTGCCGCGCGCTCATTCTGGTAGAGCAGCTTGTAGACGCGGTCCATGTCCACGCCGGCTTCGAGCAGGGTCGCGCCCAGTCGCAGTGTGAACGGGCGGGTGTTGGAGAACTGGAACCAGCCGGTGTCCGTGGTGATGGCGATGAACAGGCACGTCGCGATGGCCGCGTCCAGGGCGATCCCCCATTGCACGAGCAGTTCGGCGACGATCTCGCCAGCGGCCGCCGCGCCCGTCACGACCAGTTTGCGGGTTGCCCATGCTTCCTGGGTCAGGTGGTGATCCAGCACCAGCTTGGGCACATCCCAGTTGGCGATGCGCTCTTTGAGGCCGGGCAACTGCGACCACGTTCCGGTGTCGACCACCAGCAACGCATCGAATCGATCGAAGGGGAACGCTTCGGGCCAGGCCTTCTCTACATCGGTGAACGCGATGTCGTTCTCCTGAAAGAGAAAGGCGTATTTCGTCGGCAGGTGGCTCAGCAGCAGCACCTCGGCCGCGATGCCCACTTTGCGTAGCGCCAGCACCATCGCAGCGACGCTACCCAAGGCATCGCCGTCGGGGCGAACATGGGTCGTCACCAGCACGCGGTGGCAGGCGGAGAGCGACGCGATGAAGTTCTGGTAGGAGTCTTTCATAATGCTAAATGCTGAATGCTAAATGCTGAATGCTGAAAAGGCTAATGCTGAACGCTAAATGCGGGCTAAGTGTTAAGGCTTCTTGGACTTGGCACTTACGATAATGGCAGTTACCACAGCGAGTATTTCCTCTGTTTCTCGCAGGAGGGACTGGAGTCGCTTCTCCGGTATCACTTTGGCCATCAACATGAGATTTAGCCAGTACTTACTCTCCCGTACTTCCTTCTGGGCGATGGCGCACTTGTGGACAAAATCTGCACGGCTCTCTCCCGCGTGTGCCTCGGCCAGATTCGCGCCAATAGACGTCGCAGACCGAAGGTACTGCTTCCCAAGCGTCCAAGCCACGTCATCCTTCTGCTTCCGCAGGTACTGATACAACTTGATTCCGCGTAAGCCATATTCCATCGCCCGCTCATGAATGTCCCGAGGTTCCACCCGCGCCCTTCCTTCCTGTATCTGGCATTCAGCATTTAGCATTCAGCATTCAGCATTTAGCATCACTATCGTCTCAACTTCAGTCACGTCGGAGTGAAGCTTCGTCTTGAGTGCGTCGATGCTGGGGAATCTTACCTGCTCGCGGAGCCAGTCCAGTACATCAACGCTGAGCGTCCGGCCATAGAGGTCGCCGTCAAATCCGACCAGATACGCCTCAACCTGACGCTTGTAGTCGCCGAAGGTCGGCAGGGTGCCGATGCTGACCGCTGCCGGGAAGATGCGACCATCGACTTCGCACCGGCCGGCATAGACGCCGTCGGCGGGGAGCAATTGGTCGGCGCAGTCGAAGTTAGCCGTCGGAAACCCAATTGTCCGCCCGCGCTGATAGCCCTTCACGACAAGCCCCTCAAAGGCGTACGGCCGGGACAGGCAGATGGCCGCATCCCGCACCCGCCCCTGTGCCACCAGCCAGCGGATGAGGCTGCTGCGAACCTCGACCACGTGCAGCGTGCTCAGGACCGTCGTCACCTCGTCGGCCACGTGCAGTTGGAGGCTTGAGTCAGACGCCCATTCCCGCAAGCGCGCGATGTTGCCGCCTCGCCCCTTGCCGAAGTTGAAGTCATCGCCCTCGACCAGATGGGCCACGTGGAGACGCTCGTACAGGACGTGCCAGAAATCCTCGGCCGACAGGTTCAGAACCGTCCTGTCCGGCGGCAGTTCTACAAGATACTCCACCCCGAGGTCTGCCAGCAGCCGCTGCTTTTGCGGATGCGTGGTGATCCGCGGCGGAGCGCCCTGCGGAAACAGGACCGTCAGGGGATGCGGCTCAAAAACCACAACGGTCAGAGGCGACGCAGGGCTGGCTGCTTTCAGTTGACGGCAGATCGACAGCAGCCGCAGATGGCCCACGTGGACGCCATCGTAGTTGCCCACGGACACGATCGCGCCGTGCGGCAGGCTCAGCAGGCCATCGAGTCCTTTCAGCGTCTTCATGCGGCAGTCCATCCAGCGTCGGGAAAAAAAAGGGGGCTTGCCTCCCATCGGCAAGATACCGGACTCGAATCTTAGAATGATCGTCAGTGATGTCCACCACGCCGGGGGCCTTTCACAGGGTAATCGCGAGCGAGTGGAAGTCGGAGGTGTTCGCAGCGCGACTACAAAGTGGCGGCTACGTAGAAGCGACTCTGTAGTCGCTTTTCGGCCAGCACGCCAGGCCACGAGCGCTACTCGCGATTGCCTTGGGGCCTTTCGGCGCTTCGGGCCTGGCCAGACGGGCAGACCTAAAACCTCTGGCCGCTTCATACCGTACCGTTCCTGTGGTAGGTTGTGCGTTGCACGATGGATGCTCTTCAGTCCAATCCCGCGCCCGCCGTTGACCTGAGCCCCGTAGACGCAATCGTCGCACGGCTTGGGAAGGCTCCCCATGCGCTGATCCCCATTCTCCAGGCGATTCAGGAGCACTATCACTATCTGCCCGACTCAGCGCTGCGTCGCGTGTGCCAACTTACAGAGATCTCCCCTGCGACCATGGAAGGGGTCAGTTCGTTCTTCGCCCAATTCCGCCACAAGCCGGCCGGGAAACACATCGTCCGCATCTGCCACGGTACCGCCTGCCATGTGAAGGGGTCGGAACTGGTCCAGGAGGCCATCGCCCGCCATCTGCATCTGTCCACCGGCCAGGACACCGACGCCACGGGCGAATTCACCGTCGAGCGGGTCGGCTGCCTTGGTTGCTGCACACTTGCCCCCGTGCTGCAAGTCGATTCCACAACACTCGGCCACGTCACGCCCGATGAGGTTGGCGTGATGCTCCAAGAAGCCACGTTCCTTCCCATCGGCAGCATTCAGCCCGACGCCTTGGCCTACCAGCACGCTTCGGAGTCCCAGACCGAGATCCGCGTCGGCGTCGGTTCCTGCTGCATCGCCGGAGGCAGCCAGGCAGTGCGGGTCGCGTTGGAACGGGCTGTCCGCCGACTTGGCGCCAATGCCGTGGTCAAGCCGGTCGGCTGCGTCGGCATGTGCCACCAGACTCCGATGGTGGAGATCGTCCGCCCCGGCACAAGCGCGGCCGAGCACACCCCTTCCATTCTCTACACGCGCGTCTCGGCCGACGCAGCCGAGCAGATCGTTCGCCGCCACTTCCCCACGCGAGGCCTCTTCACCCGCCTGACCAGCGGCCTGTCCGACTCCATCGACCGTCTGCTCCTGGGCGACCAGGTTGACCAGTCCCTCCGTCAACGCTCAGACATGCGCGATGCCCCCATCTGCGACTTCCTCGGCGGCCAGGTTCGCATCGCCACCGAATACTGCGGCCATCTCGATCCACTGGACATCGACGAATACATCGCCCACGGCGGCTTCACCGCCTTGCGAGCGATCATCGACAACAAGGCCGCCCCCACGGCCATCATTGACCAGGTCACGCAATCCGGCCTCCGCGGTCGAGGCGGGGCAGGGTTCCCCACCGGCCGCAAGTGGAAGGCCATGCATGACTCGCCCGGCAAGCGGAAATTCGTCATCGTCAACGGCGACGAGGGCGACCCTGGCGCCTTCATGGATCGCATGATTCTCGAGTCTTACCCCTACCGCGTCCTCGAAGGCATGCTCATCGCGGCGATGGCGACCGGCGCTCACGACGGCCGGCTCTACATCCGCCACGAATACCCACTGGCCGTCCTGCGCATCCGCCAGGCCATCGATGTTCTTCGCACACGCGGCTACGTCGGTGCGAGCATTCTCGAGAGTGGTCACGCTTTTGACGTCGAGGTCAGCGAAGGTGCCGGCGCTTTCGTCTGCGGTGAGGAAACCGCCTTGATCGCCAGCATCGAAGGCCATCGCGGGTCGCCGCGGCTTCGCCCTCCGTTCCCGGCCGAGCGCGGTCTTTGGGATTACCCCACGCTGATCAACAACGTCGAAACTCTCGCGCAGGTCCCCTGGATTCTCCTTCACGGCGGTCAGGCCTTCGCCGCCATGGGCACCGCCCAGAGCAAAGGCACCAAGGTTTTTGCTCTCACCGGCAAAGTCGTCCGCGGCGGGCTGATCGAAGTCCCCATGGGCGTCACCATCCGCCGCATCGTCCAGGAAATCGGCGGCGGGGTGGAAAACGGCCGCAAGTTCAAAGCAGTCCAGATCGGCGGACCCTCCGGCGGCTGCCTCCCGACCGAACTCGCCGACACGTCCGTCGACTACGAATCCCTCGCTGCCGTTGGCGCGATCATGGGCTCCGGCGGTCTGGTCGTCCTGGACGACAGCGATTGCATGGTCGATATGGCCCGATATTTCCTGCAATTTACCCAGGCCGAATCCTGCGGCAAGTGTACCTTCTGCCGCATCGGCACCCGCCGCATGCTCGAGATCCTCGACCGCCTCTGCGAAGGCAAGGCCACCGCCCCCGACCTCACGCGTCTGGAACTGCTCGCCAACCAGGTCAAGGCCGGCAGCCTCTGCGGCCTGGGCCAGACCGCCCCCAACCCCATCCTCACCACCCTGCGCTATTTCCGTCACGAATACGAAGCCCACCTCCGCGGCGAGTGCCCGGCCGGGCGCTGCAAGAACCTCATCCGCTACCAGGTCACCGACGACTGCATCGGCTGCACCCGCTGTGCCCAGCAATGCCCCGTCAGTGCCATCCCCATGACTCCCTACGCCATTCACACCATCGACGACTCCATCTGCACCCGCTGCGACGTCTGCCGCGGCGCGTGCCCCGTCGACGCCATCAAGATCGTCACCGGCAAATCACTCTCAAAAATACCCGCGCACGCAAAGGAGCCCGCCCATGTTTAGTCCATCCAACCGCGAAGTCGCAAAGAACGCGAAGGAAACGCGAAGAGGAAAAGGCGCACCGAGACGCACGTATTCTTCGCGTCCCTTTCGCGTTCTTCGCGCCTTCGCGGTTGCTCCTCCTTTTTTATCCAACTGACATGGCCAACCTTCGCATCGACAACCTCGACATCACCGCCGCCGACGGCATGACCATCCTCCAGGCGGCCGCCAGCGTCGGCATCGAGATCCCGCACCTCTGCTCCGCCGACGGATGCGACCCAGAGACCTCGTGTCTTGTCTGCCTCGTCCGGGTTGAAGGCATCCGCCGCCTCGTGCCGGCCTGCGCTACCAAGGTCGCTAGTGGCATGGTCGTCCTGAACAATACCGATGAGGTGAGCCTCGCCCGCCGTACCGCCCTCGAATTGCTGCTGGCCGAGCACACCGGCGAATGCTTTGCCCCCTGTCGCAACGTCTGCCCCGCCCACTTGGACATCCCCGGCATGATCCAGCAGATCAACGAAGGCAATCTGCGCGAAGCCGCCAGGATCGCCCGCGAGGACCTGATCCTCCCGGCCATTCTCGGCCACGTCTGCCCGGGCCTGTGCGAAAAAGGCTGCCGCCGCGCGGCGGCCGATCAGGCCGTGTCCATCTGCTCGCTCCACCGTTACGCCGCCGAGATGGACCTCGCCGCCCAAAACCCCTGGCTCCCCACGTGCGCCCCAGCCACCGGCAAACACGTCGCCATCATCGGCGCCGGCCCGGCCGGCCTCGCCGCCGCCTACATCCTGCTAAAACGCGGCCACGCCGTCGCCGTCTACGACGCCGCCACCGCTGCCGGCGGCACGCTGCGCACTTCCGTCGATGCGAAAAAACTCCCTCGCGAGATCATCGACGCCGAAGCAGCCGTCCTTGCCCGGATGGGCGCTGGGTTTCACTTTGGCCAAGCCCTCGGCCAGGGCATCACCTTGGGCGGCCTTCGGCAAACCCACGACGCGATTCTCCTGGCGATCGGCGAAGCGTCACCGGTTGCTCCGGCCCCGGCCGCCATTCACCACGACTTCCAGACTTCTGTCCAAGAGGTCTTCGCCATCACGGCGGTCCACGAACACGCCGTCCGCGCGGTCGCCGACGGCAAGGCGGCCGCCGAAGCGATTGACGCCTTCCTCGCCGGCCGGCCCGCCTCAACACCCCCGCGTCCCTTCGCCGTGCGCATGGGCAAACTCTCGCCCGTGGAGATGCAGAGTTTTCTGGCCGACTCCTGCGACCATACCCGCATCAACCTCAAGGATGCCACCTTCACCCCGCAGCAGGCCTCCACGGAGGCCGAGCGCTGCATGGAATGCGGCTGCCACTCCCTGCAATGGTGCCGACTGCGCCAGTACGCGATCCAGTACCAGGCCGACCCCAATCGCTACCGCGGCGAGCGACGAGCCTACGTCCGCGATGAGTCTCACCCCAGTGTCACCTTTGAGCGAGGCAAGTGCATTGACTGCGGCCTCTGCGTCCAGGTCACCCGCCGCCACGGCGAGCCACTTGGTCTGACCTTCGTCGGCCGGGGCTTTGACATCCACATCGCCGTCCCGTTCAACGAATCTCTCGCCCAAGGCCTGAAGCAAACTGCCAACGAAGCCTGCCGAGTCTGTCCCACCGGCGCGTTGCGCCGGCGGGACACGGAGTAAGACACCGCGAAAAAGTAAGTTGACCGATTGCCCGGCAGAACTGCGAGACAAACGCGACAGCATACTTCTGGCTCCCCCTGTCAGTGGGTATACTCCCGCACGGCCGCAGCGGTCGGCCGTTGGCTCATGAACATGTCCCCGCGCCCTGGGGCCGGTGGCAGCAGAAAAGGACAATCATCGTGGCTCAGCGAGTGTGTAAGTCGTTCCGTGTGCTCATCGGTCTGGAAATACACGTCGAACTGTCGACGGCGTCGAAGATGTTCACTGGCGCTGCCAATGGCGCAACTAACTTCGGGGCCGATCCCAACACACTGGTCGACCCGGTAGTTCTGGGGCTGCCGGGCGTGTTGCCGGTGATGAACAAGAAGGCCGTTGAGTATTCCATGAAGGTGGGCATGGCCCTGGGCTGCGAGATCAGCCGCCACACCAAGTGGGACCGCAAGAGCTATTACTATCCGGACCTGCCCAAGAACTATCAGATCAGCCAGTATGACCTTCCGCTGTGCGGGCCGGGCGAGTTCAAGCTGCCGATGGACGATGGAACGCTGCATACTGTCCGCATCCGCCGGGCACACCTGGAAGAGGATGCCGGCAAGCTGATGCACGAAGCCCCCGGCGGCTACACGATCGACCACAGCATCGTCGATCTGAACCGCGCCGGCACGCCGCTATTGGAGATCGTGACCGAGCCGGATCTGACCACCGGGGCGCAGGTGGCAGCCTTCGGGCAGGAATTGCAGAAGATCGTGCGGTATCTGGGCGTCAGTGAGGGGCAGATGCAGATGGGGCACATGCGCTTCGAGCCCAACATTAATGTCCACATCACCGATCAGGATGGCGTGGTTCACAAGACGGCGATCACCGAGATCAAGAACCTCAACAGCTTTATGGCGCTGGAGCGCGCCAGTGAATACGAGATCCGGCGGCAGATCAAGCAGTGGGAAGAGACCGGGTCGCTGGGCAAGAAGAGCACCTACGGCTGGGACGCAGACCGGCAGGTGACCATGCACCAGCGCGACAAGGAAGAGGCCAACGACTATCGCTACTTCCCTGATCCGGACCTGGTGCCGCTGGAAGTGGACGATGCCTGGCTGAGCCAGATCAAGGCCAGCATCGGCGAACTGCCGGCCGAGCGTCGCAAGCGATATGTCGATACGCTGGGCCTGTCGGCCGTCGATGCTGCGATCATCGCGGATGATCGCCCCACGGCGGAACTGTTCGAAGGCATCCTGTCGCACGGCGCCGACCCTCGGCGGGCGTGCAACCTGCTGCTTTCGCATGGCAAGCGCATCGCCAACGAGAAGGGCGTGAGCGTGGGCGCTCTGGGCATCGAGCCGCAGCGGTTGGCCGAGGTGGCCCAGTTGATGGACCAGAACAAGATCGCCGCCGGGTCGGCCGGTGCGATCATGGAGAAGCTCATCGAGGCGGATGCTCCGGCCGAGAAACTGGCGGCGGAGCTTGGCCTGATGCAGGTCTCCGACACCGGCGTGATCGACGCGGCCATCGACGCGTTGATCGCCCAGAACCCTCGCCCATTGCAGGACTACAGAGGCGGCAAGCAGCAGGCACTGGGATCGCTGGTCGGCATGATCATGAAGACTGGGAAAGGATTGAATCCCAAGATCGTGCAGGAACGGCTGAAGGCGAAGCTCAGTTCGTAGGTCAGGCCGCGCGGCGGTGCGGGCTTGGGACCGGCGCAATGATCTCTTCTTACTCCTCCCCCTTGGGGGAGGCTGGGAGGGGTTGGCCTCTCGGAGCCGGACGGTTGTTGATGTATCGGTTCTTACTCGGCGCCGAGCCTCAGAACCACGAGGCGTCCGGACCGCCTCGGAGGCTGGAGAGTTCTTGCTCACTGGCTTCGCCCATGACGAATCGGCGGACGGTCGGGTTGCCGCTTTCCAGGATCGCCGTTGGCGGGCCGTCGAAGACGGTCTTGCCTTCATGCAGCATGACGATGCGGTCGGCGATCTTGAAGGCGCTGTGCATGTCGTGCGTCACCACGAGGCTGGTTGCGTGCAGTTCGCGCTGCAGTTTCAGGATCAACTGGTTGATGACATCGGCGCGGACCGGATCCAGGCCGGTGGTCGGCTCGTCGTAAAGGATGACCTCGGGGCTCATCGCGATCGCTCGGGCCAGGGCCACGCGTTTGCGCATGCCCCCGGAGAGTTCGCCGGGCATCTTGTCGCCGATACCGGGCAGGCCCACCATTCTCAGCTTCTGCTCGGCCAGTTCGCGGATCTCGCCGGGCAGTTTGCCCGAGTGCTCGACCAGCGGGAACGCGACGTTGTCGGCAACATTGATTGAGTCGAACAGCGCGCTCTGCTGAAAAAGGAATCCAATGCGACGGCGGACCAGCATGAAGTCCCGCTCGAACAGGTTGTCGACGCGTTTGCCATCAAACCAGACCTCGCCGCGATCAGGGCGCAGCAAACCGACGATGTGCTTCAGCAGCACGCTCTTGCCGGTGCCGCTGGCGCCGATGATGACCAGGCACTTGCCAGCCTCGACGTCCAGAGTTATCCCGTCCAGTACCACGAGGGGCCCGAATCGCTTGTGCAGGTTCTTGAGCTGAATGAGAGGCATGGGTAATGCTATTGTGCAAACAGGCTCACGTGGCCATACAACGTCGTGTACCAGTCCTTCATGAGCCGGGCGAAGAAGAAGTTGAACACAATGATGGCGATGAAACTCTGGACGAAGGCTTCAGTGCAGGCGCGGCCGACCCCGCTGGCCCCGGCGCGACAGTTAAAGCCCTTGTAGCAACTGATCAGCCCGATGGCGCCGCCGAAGAATACGGCCTTGCCGACGCCTTCAAGCACGGCCCATCGGCCGACGCCGGTCGCGGCGTAGTGCCAGTAGGGGGCATTGGGCACGCCGAACATCTGGACGGTGACGATCCAGCCGCCCAGCACGCCCAGCATGTCGCTGTAGATGGTCAGGATGGGCGTCAGCAGGATGCAGGTGAGCAGGCGCGGCACGACGAGGTATCGGATCGGATCGGTGCCCATCACGCGAAGGGCGTCAATCTGCTCGGTGACGTTCATGGTGCCCAGTTCGGCGGTGAGGGCACCCCCGACGCGGCCGGCGAGCATGACGGCCGCCAGCACGGGGCCGATCTGCTTGACCACCGACACATTGATGATCGAGCCCAGTCGGTTTTCCTGGCCGATGCTCCTGAACTGGTCGTAGGCCTCGACGGCCATCACCATGCCGATGAACGCCCCGGTGATGGCGATGACAGGGATGGAACGGACGCCGACCTCAAACATCAGGGGCATCATGAGGCGGAGGGTCTTCCAGTTCAGCCCGCCGCGGAAGATCCACGTGAAGGTCTGGCTGACGAATCGGCCGAAGTCTCCGATGGATTCGACCACATCCATGGAACGTCGACCCAGGTCTTGGATTGCTGACAACGCCATGGCGCAGATGATAAGGGCGAGGGGGGCTGGTTACAAAGCGGCGGGGCAAGCAGTCCTTGAAGGCAGGCCCTGCCGATCAGCCCAGCAGGTGTAGCGTCAGGACGCGGGCGCCGATGCCAATGAGCACCAGACCGCCGGCGACTTCGGCCCAGCGACCGAAACGTTCGCCGATCTGGCTGCCAAAGCGGATTCCGAGCATTGTCAGCAAGCCGGCCACCAGTCCGATGACGATGCTGGGACCCCAGATCGAGACTCGCAAGAACGCCAGGCTGAGGCCCACCGCCAGCGCGTCCAGGCTCGTGGCGACCGAGAGTGTCACGAGCAGCCAGCCGCGGGTGGGGTCTTCCCGCTCGTCGGCTTCGTCGTGCTTCCAGGCTTCCCAGATCATCTTGCCGCCGATGAATGCGAGCATGCCAAACACGATCCAGTGGTCATAGTTGCTGATATGGCCGGCGATGGTGCGTCCGGCCAGCCAGCCGACGATGGGCATCAGGAACTGGAACAGTCCAAAGTGAAACGCCAGCCGAAAGACGTGGCGGTGCGTCACGCGTGGCAAGGTGAGACCGGCGGCGATCGACACGGCCAGTGCGTCCATGGCGAGCCCTAACGCGATGCCCAACAGGTTAAACCAAGGCAAGCGAATCCTCACATTCCATTGAGCCTGCGGACCTGACGCGGCGCTGTGAATGGCGATCGCATCCGCACGCAGAACACGCAGGCCCGATCGTTGTCCTGAGACCGGCGGGCGGAACAATACCATTGGCACCGCAGTGCGACAACCAGCCGATGCCGCCTGCTGCCGACCCATGCTAGTATTAGCATGGGATGGAGAATGAGCCGCTGAAATCGGTAGTGTGGCTGAGAAACTCGCTCGACGACGTGCGCGAGTTCCCGGAGGATGTGCGTGAGGACACGCCATGAAAAGTAAGATTCAAGATGTTCGGGTGAGCCTGGGTAGCGGCAATGTCTTTGCGGACGTGGCCGCTGCGCGGCCGGATGAGGCGATGGCGAAGGCGAAACTGGCAAGGCAGATCGGGCTGATCATCGCCCGGGACGGTCTGACGCAGGCGCAGGTGGCCGAGCGGCTGGGGATCGATCAGCCGAAGGTGTCGGCGCTGACGCGGGGCCGGCTGCGGGATTTTTCCATCGAGCGGCTGATGCGGTTTGCGGTCGGGCTGGGACATAGTGTGCAGATCACGATCGGCGTCCAGAGGGTGGACTCAGCGCGGCTGCAGGTGGCCGCGGCGTGACGGAAGGCGATTGAGAGTCAAAGCCTATTCGCAACAACGCCCTCTATCCGTACCCTGGAACCGGACCATCTGAATAACTAATGGCCCATGTTTCCGAAGAACGACTCGCATCACCTTTTTCTTGACCTCTACTGGACTCAGTTTCTCACGTCGCGAAGTTGCGCCGCACTCTCAGGCTCGTGAACGCCCCAAGGCCAGAATCGCCAGCGAAACCTCCAAATCCGTTCTCGATGCACAATCGCAGACCGATCCACCACGGCGAGATGCTGCGCAGGCGGCCTGCCTACTTGATTCTCTTTCCAGACGAGCCTATCTGCGCAAGCTGTGTCCTTCCCCTCCAGCCGGGCGTGCCTGTGCTTTCGGGTAAGCGGCAACATCCGTTTCTGGCTGGACATAGGTCGGCAGGAGAGAGGTCGTTGGACCCTGCTGGCCGTGTTGCCAAGCCACAGGGGCCTGCACCCGAGACGGTCAGGAAACTGCCGGAGAATGACCGCAGACCGGTCGAATCACTGCCCGGAATTCAGTTGCCCGGAAAAACGGGCACGCCCATCTGCGGGGGATGCGTGGGATGGCCCTGTGCGGACGAGGACGTCGCGCACTACTACTTCCGCGAACGCGCCCGTTTCGGGTGGAGGCCGTGGAATCACAGGGCATCATCGCGCCATTCCTGCCAGTGATTGATGCGCCGGTTCTGTCAGTTATTGATGCGCCGGTCCTTACCTGCCGGGGACGATCGGGGCCTCACTGCTCATCCAGAGCAGCAGCATGACGACGGCGTAGATGGCCAGTACGCCCAGGATGGTGGCTGCGATGAGGATCCATTTCCGGCGGCTCTGGCGTTCGAGGTCGGCCACCTCCTGGACGGCGCGGAGGCGGGCCTCTTCGCGTTTGGCACTCTGTCGGCGTTTTTCCCAACAGGCCTGGCAGACGGGCGTTCCTTTGAACTCGATGAGGTCGCCGAATGTCATCTCTTTTCTGCAATCGGGGCAGTTCGTCGGCTCGCGGCGCTTGACGTCGGCATCGTTGCAGTCAGCACACCAGTAGCGGCTGTCGGAGTCCTTGTATCGCTTTTTTCCGTGCAGGTCGATGCCGCACATGCAGCACAATTTGGCGGAACTGACGGAGGTGATCGTCGAGTCGGCAGAACTGTCCGAGCGGATGTTCGGACTGACGGCGTCGTCAGCCAAGGCACCGGACGTACGATTTTCCCGCTGCTGGGCCATGATGCACCTCGTTCACGAAGACCTGACAGAACACCCGCGCACTAGCCTCAACAGTATACCATACCAGGGCGATGGAATGCACCAACTTCTCGCCGTAAAAAAGTCCAGTGCAACATTTCCTTGACCGTGCCCATCTATTGGCGTTTAATATCGGTCAACTGTCACGGAGCGGAGGCCCGCTCTGCGCATGAAGACCGGTTTTTGGAGATATACATGGCTGTCACCCAGCAAGGTTCACGTGCCGGACTGATTACGACGATCGTCGTCCTGGCGATCGTCAGCGTTCTTACAATCATTCTGGCTTTCTGGTACAGCGCTGAAAAGCGGAATGTGGACAGCAAGCTCGACTCGCTGACCCGCAAGTACAAAGAGGTCATTCCTGAATCGGCGCTGTCGGGCAGTGAGCTCAATGCCCTGCGCGACTACGCCAAGAGCAATGGGATGAACGACCTCAAGCCGTGGGACATCCTGGTCCAGCAGCGCAACGGCCTGGTCAAGGTCGTGGACGGCAAGGACGCATCGGACTCGCACACGATGCCGATGGCGATGCAGGAAGCGACGTCGACCCTGGCCGAAGCGACCAAGGTGGCGGATCTTCCCTCGGGCACGGACAACCTTGCCGGCGCAGTGAAGATCCTGGCGGACAAGGTGGCGGCTCAGAAGGCCAGCCTCGCCGAGCGTGACAAGCAGGTGGCCGAGGCTACGGGCCTGGTCACGGCGGCGGCCGACGGGTTCAAGAAGAATCTGGCCGACAGAGATGCACAGGTCCAGCAGATCCGCGGCGAAGCCGACAAGGCCATCGCGGATGCCGCGGCTGACCGCAAGGTCAAGCAGGACCAGGTGGACCAGATCGAGAAGGACCGTGGCGCTGAGCGTCAGACCCATTCCGACCTGACTGCGAAGAAGGACCTGGAACTGGTCGCGGGCAAGTCTGATCACAAGAAGCTGCAGGAGCGGCTCAATGCTGCACAGGCAAAGTTTGATCGGATGCGCGTCGGCGTGACCGAGCCCATCCTGCGGCATGGCGACGGCAAGGTCATCGGCTTCTCGGGCAAGGACCTGATCACGATCAACCTCGGGCAGGGCGCCCAACTCGTGCCTGGCATGACCTTCGAAGTCTACGACAAGAACAAGGGCATCCCCAAGGTCAACCCCGCTTCCACGACGGAAGACACCCCGGCCGGCAAGGCCTCGGTCGAAGTGGTCGCCGTCGGGCAGACCAGCAGCGAGTGCCGCGTCACCCGGCTGCAGGCGGGCGCCCAGCTCGTTGAAGGCGACATTATTTTCAACGTCGTCTACGACCCGGCCACCAAGTACAACTTCTTCGTGTTCGGAAAGTTTGACCTGGATCGGAACAAGGTCGCCACGGCTCAGGAAGCCGATATCGTGCGGAAGCTGATCACTCAGTGGGGTGGCAAGCTCGTCGACCAGATCAACGTGGACACCGACTTCCTGGTCATCGGAAGCGAACCGATGGTTCCGGACTACAGTGCTGAAGAGCTGACCCAGCCGGAAAACATCAAGAAGAAAACGGATGCGGAAAAGGAAGTTGAGGATTACCTCAACGTCGTGCAGAAGGCCCGCGAACTGCACATCCCCCTCCTCAACCAGAACCGTTTCCTGCACTTCACCGGTGCGTATGATATGGTGATCCGCTAAGCTTGAGTCTGCTGGCACGGCGGCCATCTGGAGCCGGCCGGACTGAGGCGAGCAAGATAACAACACGTCCCGGAAGCCTCAGGCTTCCGGGACGTTGCTTTTGGGAAGATGCCCGTCGGCGGCTCGCCGGCCGGGCGGGGGCGGCGGGATTGCGGCCGGCTCATCTTTAGCGGTAAGCTCACCTTCTGCGTCGGGCCGTGTCCTACTGTTAGGTCACGGACGGCCTGCGGGTATGATGCGGGGGAAACGCCCCCGCGAGGCGTTCGGGGTGGAGCTTTAGAGGAGATGCTATGCGAATGATGTCGACGTTTATGTGCCTTGGCCTGGCGAGTATTGCGGTGATCGGTTGCCATTCAGATCGTCCCCACGAATATGGCAAGCAGCGGCCGCCCCTGACGGACATTAACGAGCATGACCGCGGGCTGCAGAGCAAAGATGTCGTCGACGCCAGCGACCAGTTGGCCCAGGACCTGCTGGCCGACCCCAAGCTCAATGCCAGCAGTACGCAGTGGACGATGGTCGTCACCGGGATGAAGAACAACACCAGTAACCCGCAGTACAACTACGACATCTTCACGCAGCGGCTGAAGGTCAACATCTCGCGCTACGGTGCCAACCGGGTGCAACTGATCGAGAATCGCGACCAACTGCATGAACTGCGGAATCGTGAATGGGAAGGCGGCAAGGGCGATGAGTTCGGCCAGACCGGCGGCGCAGCCCCCGGTGCCGGCGCGGGCATCCAGCCCCGTTATGCGCTCTACGGCACGATCTCCGAATTGCCCAGCCGCTCGACGAGCTACTACTTTGCCGAGTTCACCGTGACCGATATGACCACCCGGCAGATCGTCTGGACGAGCGCGTACGAGGTGAAGGCCAAGCGCTGATCGCCGACGGGACACCATTGTGACATAGACGGTGGCGATATGGTTCTCTGCTTACGAGTCGTTAACAGAGTCCTGGTCCTCCTTCTGGCGATGTCATCGCTGGCCTTGGCGGGCTGCGCGTCGGCCGTGCAGGCTGGCACCAACACCGCCCTGGATGATGTGGATCTTGTCCGCATGACCGATGATATGGCGCTGAAGATTATGGCCTCCCCCGCCGTTCAGCAGGCATACGCCAGGGATGGGCCGCTGTCGGTCGTGGTGCAGCCGGTGCAGAACATGATGACCGCCGAGATCCTGCCCCGCGGCCCGGCCGAGGCGTTCTCCGCCCGCGTTCGCGTGCTGCTGAGCAAGCACGCTCCAGATCGCTTTGTCTGGATCATGAACCGTGACAGTTTCAACCTGCTCCGCGTTGGCGAACTGGATGTCGATCTCGGACCGGCGCCTGGCGCGATCCAGCCCAGGTATGCGCTGGTGCCCGAATTTCGCTCGCTGACCAGCGAGAACAGAGATCAGCGGTCCATCGCGTACCTGTGCACCTATCAACTGTCCAACCTGGTGGACCGCACCATCCTGTGGACCGGTTCGTATGAGGTAAAGAAGGTCGCGGTGAAGGGGTTCCTGGACTAGATGAAACGCGGGTCAATCCAACTCAGGCTGGTTCTGCCACTGGTTGCGGCGATGCTGCTGCTCCTGGGAGGCTGCGGTCCCAATGAGCACGAGCGCGCAGCGCAGGCGGCGGTCTGGGACTTCAACAACGGCAACTTCCCCGCCGCGATCGCGAAGCTTCATTCACTGGCGCAGGAAACCAACGGCGATTTTGTACTGAATAACCTGCGGCTGGGATCGGTCGCCCTGGCGGCGGGCGATCTGGACGAAGCTGAAGCCGCATTCCTGCGCGCTTACGAAGTCCTCAACAGCGTGGGCGTCAACAATGGCGGGCGGAGCCTGGGCGCTGTGGTCGTCGCCGAGGATATGAAGGTCTGGAAAGGCGAGCCCTTTGAGCGCGCCATGGCCAACCATTACCTGGGCCTGACCTACTACATGCGCGGCGACTATGCCAACGCCCGGGCGTGCTACGAGAATGCACTGTTCAAGCTGCGAGACTACGCCGACGATCAGGGCAACAAGAGAGACGCCCGCGAAGTCGACAGCGATTTCGCCCTGGCCAGCCTGATGCTGGGCAAGTGCTGGGTGCACCTGGGTCGCAGCGACCTGGCACAGGCGAACTTCGATCGGGCAGTCTCGCTTCGCCCCGATCTCGCCCCGATCGCGCGCCTGGCTTCGGAGGGCAAAAACAACGTGCTGCTCGTGGTCGACTTCGGCTACGGGCCGCAGAAGGTCCAGACCGGCGACGGTTCGCTGGCGGGCTTTCGGCCCACCGCAGCCCAGGTCGGCAGCATTCCGTCTCCGACCGTGGTGGTCGACGGCAGGCCCGTGGGCCTGCAAGGGACCGATCTGCCGCCGATGGACCTGCTCGCCGTGGCACAGCAGCAGCGGTGGCAGAGCATCGATACGATCCGCACCATCAAGAACGTTGTCGGGTATGGGCTGATGGGCGCCGGCGCGTATGAAGGGCTCCGCCAGCACAACGATCCGCTGCTGGGCCTGGCGCTATTCGGCGCGGGGATGCTGGTGCGCGGCAGCGCCACCGCGGATCTGCGATTCTGGGATACGCTGCCCCGAACCACCTTCGTGTTGCCGCTGCAGTTGCCGCCGGGCAGACACACCATTTCGGTGGAGTTCCCCGCCGTGGGCCTCACGCAGACCTGGCGCGGATTGGTCGCCCCCGAGCAGGGCGAGGCGACTTATTATTTCCGCATGCTTCGCTGGTCCACCGGCCCGTTTGACTCACCGACAAGCCCCCTGCCTGCCGTCAAGCCCTGATGCGGAATTCCTGCCTCACTCCCGCATCACACATCCTGGATGGCCTCGCGGCGCTCGAGGTTTCTTTTGCCCTATTGCTGGGTTCGCCGTTATGATGTTAAGCTCGCTCGGTCTGATGATCACAGGTTTGCAGGGAAGGCGGCTATGGCAAAACACAATTCGGCAATGGCGCTGGCGGTAATGGCGGTCCTGGCTGGCATTTACGGCTGTACCCCCGAGCCGCCGCCGTTTGATCCACACACTCTCCAGCAATATGAGCGTCAGGCCGCACATGGCACAGCGCCCGGGGTGATGGCCCCACTGAGCACGACGCTGGACACCACCTACATGCCCCAAAGGTCCGGCGTGCTCGCCGCGCCCACGACCGAGCCGACCACCGGCCCGGCACTGGGAGAGGAGCAGACACTGCGCATGACGCTCCAGGAGATCGTCCAGCGCGCCGTCAACAACAACATGGACATCCGCGTGGCGGGATACGACCCGGCCATCAATTCCGATCGCATTGTCGAGGCCGAAGCTGCATTTGACCCCGTCTTTTTCGCCAACACCAGCTATGAGCACAGCAACCGTCTCAACGGCGGCGTGCAGTCGAGCCTCTTTTCCCCCGTGACGTTCGAAAGTGAGGCCGAGACGTACAAGGGCGCTACCGGCATCAAGCAGGACCTGCGGACCGGCGGCCAGGTGCAGGCTCAGTATGCCACATCCCGTACGAAAAACACCCCGGCGACAAGCCAGACCAACCCTTTCTGGGCCAACGAACTGTCGCTGCAGCTCACCCAGCCGCTGCTCCGCAATTTCGGCACCGAGACCAATACGGCTCGCATCACCATCGCGCGCAATGACCAGCGCATCAGCGTGCTGGATTTCCGCGGCAAGGTGGAGGACACGCTATTTAACATCGAGCAGGCCTACTGGCAGATGTCGGCGGCCATTCGCGGCGTCGAGATTCAGGAGGAGTTGCTCCGCCAGACCGTGGAAATGGCCGAGCTGCTCGCCAAACGCGGGGCTCAGGATGTCACCCGCGTACAGACTTCTCAGGCTAATCTCGCCGTGCAGCAGCGGCGCTCGCAGCTCATCCGCCAGAAGACGCAGGTGCGCGACCTGTCCGACAAGCTCAAGCAGCTCATGAATGACCCGACACTCCCGGTCACCAGTTCGACGCTGATCCTGCCGTCCTCGTCGCCGCTGCAGACGCCCATCCACTTTGATCTCAAGGAGATGATTGATAGCGCCATGGAGCACCGCTTCGAGCTGGCGCAGCAGGCTCTTCGCATTGACACCGAGAGCGTCCGCTCACGTGTCGCCAAGAACAACCAACTGCCCAAGCTCGACGCCCAAGGTGCCATCGTCACCCAGGGCCTGGACAAGAATTTCTCCGGTGCCCAGGACTCGCAGAACCAGTACAACCACCTGGATTACACGCTGGGCCTGCAGTTTGAAGTGCCCATCGGCAATCGGGCCGCCCGCGCCATCTACCAGCGCACCCTGCTCGGCCGGCTGGCCGCCATT
>JBBQTU010000042.1:0-21343 GCA_038213005.1 Tepidisphaerales bacterium
TGCACGCGTATCACCAGACCTTGGTGATGAAAATCTCCTTGGCCGACAAGCGACCCAACGGCGGCTGCCGGGTGTTGCTGACCTTCGAGCAGGCGCTGGACGTCATCCGCCGGCTTGACCACATAACCTGCGGCATCCCCACGCAATGCAAAGGGGACATCCCACCTTGACTAGCCATGCTTCACCGCTCCTTCCGTTCCCTAGCCTTTCGGCCGCCTGCGGTTCCGCATCGTCCACTCCAGGCATATAGGCTTCACCGCGTCCGCCGGCCATGCCACATTACCATATGGCCGCTCCTGCTGCATCTGAAGCCTCAGCCGGTCCAGTTTCGCCCACGACACCTCACGTTTGATATACTAACTTCTGCCTGCGGCCCCGGCGTTGGACGAACCCAAACCACCGGTTGCCCTTGGTCGCCCGTGACACGGCCATCTGGAAATGCACTGAAGTCGAGTTTCAGCAGCGGGGGCTTCCTGGGGAAGAACACAGTGGCGTCCGCCGGACCGCGATCGCGTTGCCCTGCGCATAAAAACCCCTGCGGGCGTGGGTGATACCCGCAGGGTAAGGAGGGAAGAAACACTTAACGCATTTATTACGTTGGGCCTCTGGAAACGGTTCTTGGTTCTCTCTTTTTTTTTGAAACTCGGAGTTTTCCGGGCTGGCGGGCGGTCCGAAGGCTTGACAGTCAACCGGCGGCCTGTAAACTTTCGCGTTCTCTACGGAAAGCCCCGCGCTGACTGTGGGGCTTTTTGTACCTGATACAACCGTAAGGAACCGACGATGAGCACGGACACGAGCACGTACCTCGCCAAAAACGGCGAACTCAAGGCCAACTGGCATCTGGTTGATGCCAGTGACCAGGTGTTGGGTCGCCTGGCCGCCAGGGTGGCGGTCATCCTCCAGGGCAAGCACAAGGCCACCTACACCCCTCACGTTGACACTGGCGATTTCGTCATCATCATCAACGCCGAGAAGATCAGAGTCACCGGCCGCAAGGCTGAGGTTTTGTTCTACGAGACCTATTCCAAGCACCCCAGTGGGCGGCACCTCTATCCCTTCCAGACGATGCGCGACAAGCACCCCGAGAAGCTTCTCGAGGTGGCGATTCGCCGCATGCTCCCCAAGAGCCGCCTGGGCCGCCACATGCTCACCAAGCTCAACGTTTATCGTGGTGGCGAGCATCCGCATGCCGCCCAGCAGCCCAAGGCTCTCAAGTTCAATAACACCAACCCAGAGTAGAAACGCACATGGCCGAGAACACTCAATCCAGCACCAGCACAGTTGCCGCCCCTGCGGCGGTTATCGCGCCCGTTGGCGGCAAACGCTCGTTCATCTGGGGCACCGGCCGGCGCAAGACCGCGGTCGCCCGCGTTCGCGTTGCTGCCGGCTCCGGTAAGATCGAAATCAACGGCCGCACCATCAACGACTTCTTCACCAAGGAGCAGGATCGCAAGGCGATCTTTGGCCCGTTGGAAGTCACCAATATGGGCGGCAAGATGGACATCTTCGTCAACTGCACCGGCGGCGGCCTGACCGGCCAGGCTGGCGCAGTGGTCATGGGCGTCGCCCGTGCCCTGATGAAGTTTGACCCCAGCCTCGAAGCGGCGCTTCGTGATGCAGGGTTCATGACACGCGACAGCCGTATGAAGGAACGTAAGAAATACGGTCAGCGTGGCGCCCGTCGTCGCTTCCAGTTCTCGAAGCGTTAATTCGACGGTTCGTTCACCGAACACGAAGAAGCCCGGCGGATCATTCCGTCGGGCTTTCTTCTGCGCCCGATGGCACGAATCGTCTGCCTTGGCGGCGATGCAATTTGCCGGCTGGCCGCGGCGGCGCGCCAATCGGCGATTTCCCCGGACCTCGCCCATCAGCGCGCTGAATACTCTTTGGTTACGGTCGAAGACTGCATCAGGCGTTATACGGATTCCACCAGGAACGGATGCAGCCGACGCACTGGCCGTGATCTGCGGGGGAAGTGTGGGATGGTCCTGTGCGGGCGGAGACGCCTCGCACTACTACTTCCGCGAACGCGCCCGTTTCGGGTGGAGTCCGTGCTACGCGGTCAAGGCAGATCTTGGACGATCGCCGAGCACAGAGGCGCTGGGCGCGCAACTCCACCGTGGCGGCCCACGGGCCGTTTGTCGCTGCCAGAGAGAGGGTATGTGTGTGTGCGCCAGGGACGCTTCCCCGGTGCGCATTGACTGGACTTGCTCAGCCTTCGCTGATGGACTTGTCGTAGAACTCGACGTACTTGTCCTTGTCGGGTCCGCTGCGCTGGGCGATCGCGGCGCGGGGATGCTGGTTCAGTTGCCCGGCGATGTTGTACGGAACCGACGGACCCCAGTCCATCTGCGCGTGAAGTGGCATGATCTGGTCCTGCAACAGCGCCAGCACCGGCCGGAGCCGGAACTTCGGATTTTTCAGGAAGCCCAGCAGCAGTTCCATCGGGCAATTCCCCGCGCCCCGGCCAAGCCCGGCCATCGTCGCATCCAGCCGGTTGGCGCCGTGGATGATCGCCTCAATGGTATTGGCAAACCCAAGCTGCAGGTTGTTGTGGGCGTGAATGCCGATCTGCTTCTTGCACTTCACCGCGCCCAGATACTTCTTGACCAGCAGTTCGATCTGCTCGGCATACAGGGACCCATTGCTGTCCACCACGCACAGGACATCCGCATCCGACTCGGCCATCACTTCCAGCGCCTGATCCAGATCCGGCTCCGGAATCGTCGAGACCGCCATCAGGTTGCACGAGACCTCGTACCCCTTGTCCTTGGCGTCCTTGACCATGTCGGCCGCCTCGGGGATTTGATGCACGTAGCAGGCAACGCGAACCATGTCGATGACACTGTCGGCCTTCTTGGGGATGTCATTACGCCAGTCGCACTTGCCCGCATCGGCCATCACCGAAAGCTTCAGCGGGGTGGGATTTTCTCCCACGATCCGCCGCACGCTGTCCTCTTCGCAGAACCGCCAATCGCCGGCCTTTCCGCCCGCAAACAGCTTGCGGGATGCGCGATACCCGATCTCCATGTAGTCGATGCCGGCATCCACGCACGTCTGGTAGACGGCCTTCACCAGGGCGTCACCAAAGAGGTGGTCGTTGATCAGCCCGCCATCCCGAATCGTGCAGTCCAGGACTTTGATCTCCGGGCGATACGTAATCCATGGTGCTTTCATGATTCACCTTTCCGTTTCAGTTGGCTGTCAAGCAGAACAAGCGGACGCATTGTAGATAGTGCCGGCCTTCCACTTGAGCACTTGCGTGCCGGAGTCGCTGACGTCCCCCGCGGCACCGTCCGCCGCGCCGGAGAACCCTGCAACCGCCAGCATCGCAGTCATCATCAGGACCGGGACCATCATCTCTCTCATGGCTTGCCCACCGGTAAAGCAATCCGACAGGTTTCGTCGCCTTGATATACCGTATCCCCTCTTGACGGACAATGCGAGGCGTCCCACCCCGCGCGGACCCTCCGGCGTGCCCGTTTTCCCGGGCAGATGCAAGTTGCGCGACAGCGGGTGGCTGGAGCGAATACGGTGCTGAAAGAGGTGTCGCCCTTTCAGGGCTCATTCAGGGTGAAGTTCTTACCCAGGGCTGCGCGAGTACGCTTACCCTGGGCTCAAGAATGCCGCCCCGTTGGGGCTAAGAAATCGCCCGCCCGGCAAAACGGGCACGCCCGGACCCTCCGGCAATTTACCCGGGCTAGCGTTGGCCACCGACGCCGCCTCGCGTCATTCTGACGCCTGAATTGTGCATTCACCGTTGCGGGGCTTCCGGCCGCCCGCTGCCCCCGCTACCATTGTCCAAGCGCCCCACGCGGGGCCAAGGATGTGTTGTGCCCAGACGCCAGATACAGCAGTTGTCGCCCTCGCTCGTCAATCGCATCGCCGCCGGCGAGGTGATTGAGCGCCCGGCGTCTGTCGTCAAGGAACTGGTCGAGAACTCCATCGACGCCGGCGCTACGCACATCATCATCGAGGTCGCCGAAGGCGGCCGCGACCTGATCCGCATTACGGATGACGGCAGCGGCATTCCGCCAGAGGAACTGCCGCTGGCCTTCGCCGAGCACGCCACCAGCAAACTCACCTGCGATGATGACCTGTTCCGCATCGCGACCATGGGTTTTCGCGGCGAGGCGCTGGCCAGCATCGGCGCTGTCTCTCACGCCCGCATCGTCAGCCGTGTCCGCGAGAACAATGAGGCGTGGGAAATCGAGAATCGCGGCGGGAGCATCTCGGCGCCGCAGGCCGCGGCCGGGAATGTCGGCACCACCATCGAAATCCGCGACCTGTTCTTCAACACCCCCGCCCGGCGCAAGTTCCTTAAGGGATCGGCTACCGAATCCGGCCACATCAGCGAAATGGTGATGCGGCTGGCGCTGCCGTTTCCCGATGTCGGCTTCGAACTGATCTCCGGCGGGCGCAGCGTCATGAAACTGCCCGCCACCACGCCGGTGATGCGACTGCTGGCCGCCTGGCCTGAGGATTTTCACGAACAGCGACTCTCGCTGGATATCGGCGATGCCGAGCTGCGCCTGGCGGGGATCGCGGGCCTGCCGGACCTCGCCCGCCCGACGACGAAGTATCAGTACATCTATCTCAACGGCCGGTTCATCCGCGACAAGTTCATCCAGCACGCCCTCAAGGAGGCCTATCGCGGCCTGACCGAACCGGGACGGCACCCCGCGGCGATCCTGCTGCTGACCGTGCCGCCGCAGGATGTGGACGTCAACGTCCACCCCACCAAAATCGAAGTTCGCTTCCGCGACTCCAACCGCATCCACGGCATGGTGCTGGCCGGCGTGCGAGAGAAGCTGCTGGGCAGCGACCTCACCCCGCCGGCGTCGGTTGCCGGCGGCAACAACCCAGCCCCCGCACCACCCGAAGCAGCCGCCCTCGAAGCGCGGCAGAAACTTGCCGATTTCTTTCGGCGCGAGCTGCCCCGCACTGACGACGGCTCAGATATGCCCTTGTCTGTCCCGCCGATCACCGCGCCGGTGATCCAGACCGCTGCGGCTCATATCCTCCGACATGAGCAGGCCACCCAGCCGCATCTGGACTTTCCACGGCCGGCGGCCATCGCCTCCTCCATTAACGTCCACGAAATCGGCCTGCCTGTGAGTGAGTCCGCACCTGTCCTGGCTGGCCAGCCGGGCGAGGCTGCCACAGCGGCTGTCCCCATTGATGCCCCTTCGCTGCCGCAGCCCACGACATCGCCCAGCCCGCGCATGAGCGGCGTTCGCCTCCCGGCCATCCAACTGCACAACAGCTATCTCGTCACGGAGTCCGATGAGGGGATGCTGATCATCGACCAGCACGCCCTGCACGAGCGGATTCTCTACGAGGAACTGCGCCATCGCCTCTCTCACGGCCCGCTCGAGTCGCAGCGTATGTTGATCCCCGAACCGGTGGCCGCCAGCGAGGGCCAGATCGCCATGCTCGAGCACATCCAGCCACTGCTCCAAAGGCTGGGGATCGACGTCAGCGAGTTTGGTCCCAACACCGTGGCCGTGCAGGCCTTCCCCTCGTTCCTGCATCGCCTCAACCCGGCACGATTTGTGCGAGAACTGCTGGAGCGGGGCGACCAGGAACTGCTGGACCTCACTGAAGAGGAACTGCTTCACGAGGTGCTGGACATGATGGCCTGCAAGGCCGCCGTCAAAGCCGGTGACCCGCTGACCAGCCAGGAGATCGACGCCCTGCTCGAGCAGCGCGAACTGGTCGAGCGATCCAGCAACTGCCCCCACGGCCGGCCGACCATGCTGCGACTATCGCTGAAGGATCTGGAGAAGCAGTTCAAGCGCACCGGGTTTTAGTCGTTTACCACGATGGCTGGTGACGGTGATCGCTCTATGTGTGTAGCCAGCACGGCCGGCAACCTGAAGACGGTGATTCCAAGTCGCAAGGCGACAAGGAAGTACATCGGGAGAGCAAGATGAAAAAGCTGACACATGATCCGGACGAGAAAGAGATTGTGGCATCCTACGAGCGAGATGAGTGGCGGCCGCTCAAAGACCCAAAGACAGAGATGGCCCGATTGAAGCAGTACGCCCGCAACACGCTCCAGAAGAACAAGCGGATCAATATCCGCCTGGCGGAGCGAGACTTGGTAAACATCCAAGCCAGGGCGATTGAGGAAGGAATGCCCTATCAAACGCTGATTTCCAGCATCCTGCACAAGTATCTCTCAGGTCGTCTGGTTGAACGGCATACGGCCTGAACAGGCGAAGAAGTCGGTTTTCGGGACCTGCCACACGTCAGTTAGAGGTAGGTCGTGGCGCTCTGATCCGGCCACCCGACAGCAAGGCTCACCAACAGTCGCATTCCGGTTTCGATTGCGTCGTCATTGAAGTTGAACTGCGGCGTGTGCAGGCCCGACGAGTCGGCGGCATCGCGCGGCCGCAACCCAAGCCGGATGAAACAGCCCGGGACCTGCTGGAGGTAATACGCGAAATCCTCGCCGCCCATGCTTGGCGCGCCCAGGGGGATGAAGGCGCCAGCGCCGAGGGACGCCCGCGCGATCCGCGCCACATAGTCGGCCGCAGATGGATCGTTGATCGTTGGCGGATAGCCGTCTTCCCACTGGACTTCGGCGACGCAGTCATTGGCGGCCGCGATGCCGGCAAGGCGGCGCAGGACCGCGTCCTTCGCCTGCCGGCGCACGTCGTCGGTTAGAGTGCGGACGGTGCCACTGAAACGAACCGACGGCGGGATGATGTTGACGGCCGTCCCGCCGTGGATCATGCCCACGGTCAGTACGACGTTGTCGACCGGGTCAACCTCGCGGCTGGCAACCTGCTGAAGGGACAGGATCGCCTCGGCCGCCGTGACGATCGGATCGCGGCCCAGATGCGGCGAAGCTGCGTGGCAGCCCTTGCCCTTGATGGTGACCGAAAACTGGTCGGTGCTGGCCATCATCGCCCCGGCCTTGGTGGCGACGGTTCCCACGGGCAGCCCCGGCCAGCCGTGCAGAGCGAAGATCGCCAAGACCCTGGGACCGATGCGGCCATCCAGGACGCCGGCCTTGACCAGCCGATCCGCCCCGCCGCCGCCTTCCTCGGCCGGCTGCCAGATGCACTTCACGCAGACCGGCAGACGCGCGCCCAGAGAGTGCAGGACCGCGGCCGCGCCGGCCAGGGTCGCCGAATGCCCATCGTGGCCGCAGGAATGGGCGTGGCCCTGATGCTCTGAGGCATAGGAGACGCCGCTCTGCTCTGTGATCGGCAGCGCGTCAATATCCGCGCGCAGGGCGACGCAGGGGAGCGACGGATCGCCGATGACCGCGATGGTCGCGGTAGGAGCGCCCGCCACGCCATCGATGTGAGCGATGCCCAGCCGATCCAGTTCCGCCCGGATCGCGGCCGCGGTCTGGCTCTCATGGAAGCACAGTTCGGGAATGCGGTGCAACCGGTGGCGTAAGTCCTTCGCCTGTGCGACCGCGCTGGCCCACAGGTCTTCTGACAATTGGCAACTCATGGTGCCGGCATGATAGCCGGAACGCCAATGGCCGTCCCGTAGATGACTTCCCAGCCCGGCTGGGCGATCCCCAGCAACCGGCGCACGTCGTCATCGTAGAATGCGCCGATGGCGCAGCATCCGAGCTTCATCGCGGTGGCAGCCACATAAAGTCGATGGCCCGCCATCCCCGCTTCGAGGTGCGCCAGGCGATAGACGTCCGGCGACGTCCGCTGCATCGTCTGCTTGAGCTGCGCGACCATGAAGCAGACGGCCGCCGGCGTCTGGCCCAAGGTTGGTTCTGGCAGCGCAGCCCCGAGTTCGCGGCGCAGGTCGCCGTGGCGCACCGGCAACAGGCGATCCTCAAGCAGGTTGTAGTACCACAGGCCCGCGGTGATGCCGCTGACCTGGTGCACAAACCAGAACGGTCGAACCAGGGCCACGTGCGAACCTTCGGGAAACAGCGGATAGTGCGTGCCGCCACGAAAGGTCACGTGGCACAGCATCGCCAGTTGGTCACGTGAGAGCGCCTGCGCGGTGAACTGCCGGATGCTTCTCCGGCCCGCCATCGCCTGCCGCAAGGACATGCTGGGAGGAACCGGCGGCGCGCCCGCAGGCGGGCCGGGGCTGAACTCCACCGGCGACTGCTCGGTCTGCGGCGGATGCACCTCATGCACGCCGACGCCCGGCGCTACGCAGTCGTCATGCACCCGGGCGATCTGGGAAACATCAAACGCTCCCTTTGGCGGCGCGGAGCGTGCAATCGGCTCGAGCGCATGCGGCGGCGTCCGCACTGCCGGCGGCGCCAGTGGATGCGGCGACTGCTCGGCCCAGGCGACAAAGGCCTGCACGGGTTCAATCTGCTCGAAGGGCGCATCGCTTGCAATGCCGATCAACTCGCGAGTCGTCCGATCATTGACGTGCAGACGCACCATCGTCCGGATACCCAGCCCCGTGGCCGCCATCACCAGGCTCTCCACGAGGTGCCCGGCATCCATCGTCATATACCGATATCCACGCAATCCGTAGTTCCACGCTGTCCGCCACAGTCGCGTGGAAACCAGCAGCACGCCCGGCATGGTCTTGAGCACTTCCAGGTCCGGCCGGCCACGCTTGATCTGCGCCAGTGTGTCATAGCCGGCCCGCAACTGGTACAGCGAGAAATCCTTCACGCAGAAGTGATAGAGCCCCGGTTCCAGGCCGTCGATGGAAAACGCCACGACGTAGATTTCGCAGGGATACATCGCCCCGGCACTGGGGGTTGCCCGCAGCCAGTGGACCTTGTCCCCCTGCTGGCTGCGGCAGGTCAGCCCGGCCGCCATGTACAGCCACGAGGCGAGGGTCTTCAGGTCATGCGGCGGATTCCTGAGGCTCTCCGGCAGGGTCTCCAGGCCGCCAGACATCAGCCTGAGCGTCTCGACGGCTTCATCCAGCAGGCGCGTGGGCAGAGCGACGCGCGGATTTCCCGTAAAGATCCGATATGGCGAGGGACGCAGCGCCGGGTCGCCCAGCCGCGGGTCGGGTGGCTGACCGCGCACGAGCTTGCTGGCATGGTGGTACGCAACGATCCTGTCGATCCGGGCCATGACTTCCGGTGGCAGCGGCATGATTCCTCGCACTGGGGTTACACCATACGATGACGCGCGGTGCCCTTGGCCCGCGAAGGTGGGTCAGAGTACTGACGCCACCCTACAGTCACACCCGACAACAGCATGCGACGCCCTTACAGCCTCTTGCACCGGCTGCTGCGCCGGCCAAGCCCACAGGCCACTGCCTGTCGGCCCTGATCATACATCCAGGTTCGTCACTTCCAGCGCATGATCTTCGATGTATTGACGCCTCAGTTCGACGTTCTCGCCCATCAGGACGCTGAAGAGCCGTTCGGACTCGCCGGCTTCCTCGAGCGAGATGCGCCGCAGTTGGCGCTTGGTCGGATCCATCGTGGTTTCCCACAGTTCGTCGCTGTTCATCTCGCCCAGGCCCTTGAAGCGTTTGACTTCCATGCCTTCCTTGCCGGAGGCCAGTATCTTGGGAAGAATCTGCGCCACGCCGGCGACATCCACTGTGCCGTCCTCGCTCACCAAGGCGTAGCGTGTCATGAGTTTCTCGCCGCTGACCGACTCTTCCTGCACGAGGTAATAGTCGTCGATGCTCAGGTCGAACTGGGCGAGTTGGGCGAAGACCTGTTCCAGGTCTTTCACCTCGTGCAGTTCGATGTTCATCTGCAGGCGCTGCCACGTCTCGTCCTCGGCAGGCTTCACGGGCTCTTCAACTGCGGTAGGAGTCGCCGCCTCAGCGCCCTCGGCCGGCGTTTGGTCGACAGCGGGCGCACCGTTGCCGTTGGTGTCTTCGACCACCAATCCCTGCTCGCGAAGCCACGCATCTCGCTGCTCGGCGAGGTGGAAGAACTTCTCCTGACCGTCGAGGATCACGCGGTACATCGGCAGATGGCCGGCCGAATCACGCTGCGCCAGGAACTCGGCGAAATCCATGCCGCGGCGCTGGATGATCGAGACGTTGTCCTCAAGCTGACTGAGCAGGTCCACAACCTTCCGCAGTTCGGCGCCGGCCATGCGGCGGACCTCCTTGCCGGTGTCGGCATCGCGCACCAGCAGCTCGGTCCCTTCCTGTCCCAGTTCCATCAGCGTCCGGCGCATCTGGCCTTCGTTGAGCACATAGTCGATCTTCTTCTTGCGGATGATCTGATAAAGCGGCGGCTGCGCGCTATAGATTCGGCCAGACTTGATCAGGTCGTTCATGTAGCGGAAGAAGAACGTCAGCAGCAGCGTGCGAATATGGCTGCCGTCGACATCGGCGTCGGTCATGATGATAATCTTGCCGTAGCGCCGCTTCGCAACGTCAAATTCCTCGCGGATGCCGCAGCCCAGCGCCTGGATGATCGCCACGATTTCGGCGTTATCGAGGATCTTCTTGATGTGCGCCTTCTCGACGTTCAGGATCTTGCCCCGCAGTGCCAGGATCGCCTGGATCTCGCTGTCGCGGCCCTGCTTGGCCGACCCGCCTGCGGAATCGCCTTCGACCAGGAACAATTCGGTGATCTCGTTGTCCTTGCTGCGGCAGTCGGTCAGCTTGCCCGGCAGGCCGCCGACGTCCAGAGCGTTCTTGCGTCGGGTGAGTTCACGGGCCTTCTTGGCCGCCTCGCGGGCCTCGGCCGCCAGGACGCCCTTCTCGAAGATGATTCGGGCTTCCTTGGGATGCTCCTCCATGTACTGCCCGAGTTTTTCATTGACAGCGATGGTGACGAAGCCCTCCACTTCGCTGTTGCCAAGCTTGGTCTTGGTCTGGCCTTCGAACTGGGGCTCCGGGACCTTGACGCTGAGGATGGCGATGAGCCCTTCGCGAACGTCGTCGCCGGACGGGCGGACATCCTTCATCAACTTGGTCTGCTCGGCATAGCGATTCAGCGTGCCGGTCAGCGCCGTCTTGAAGCCGCTGAGGTGCGTGCCACCTTCGTGAGTGTTGATGTTGTTGGCGAAGCTCTCGATTGTTTCGTTGTAGCCGTCGTTGTATTGCAGCGCGACCTCGACGACGAGATTCGTCACCGGGTCTTCCTTCTTGAAGTAGATAGTCGGGTGCAGAACGTTCTTGCCGTCGTTGAGGTATCTCACATATTCCAGGAGGCCCTGGTCATATTTGAATTCCTCATGCTTGGCCGTCCGCTCATCCTCAATCGCCAGGTGCAGGCCCTGATTCAGGTAGGCCAGTTCGCGCATGCGCTTGGCGAGAACATCGTAACGAAACTCGATGTCCGGGAAGATCTGCTTGTCGGCCTTGAACGTCACCTTGGTGCCGGTCTTGCTGGTCTTGCCGGTCACCTTCAGGTCGGCCGACTTGACGCCGCGTTCAAACTCCATGTGATGGACTTTGCCGTCGCGTGAGACATCGATCTCGACCCATTCAGACAGGGCGTTGACCACGGACGCGCCGACGCCGTGCAGACCGCCGGAAACGCGATAGGCGGCTCCCTCGGCGTGATCGAACTTTCCCCCCGCGCCCAGCTTCGCGAACACGACCTCGACCGTCGGGATGCCTTCGGTGGGGTGAATGCCTACCGGGATTCCCCGGCCGTCGTCGGTGATCGTCACGCTGCCGTCGGTATTCAGTTTCACCGAGATCAGCTTGCAGTAGCCTGCCATGGCCTCGTCGATGGAGTTATCGACGATTTCCCAGACCAGGTGATGGAGCCCTCGTGGCGTGGTGTCGCCGATGTACATGCCCGGGCGGGCGCGGACGTGATCGACTCCTTCGAGCACCTTGATCATGCTCTCGTCGTAGACGGCGGCCCCGCTGGTTGCTGCCCCTGCTTCGCTCTGCTGAATCGTTTCCTCTGACATCTCTGGTGGCTCCTTAATTGCTGGGTAGATTATCGCAGAAACAGGGGTCAAAGTCACGGTTCCCCAAGGGCTGAAGTGGGCGCGAGGGGGAGCGGTTTACAGTCTGTCCACAAGTCGCCTACGAGATGTACGCCGTCTGCACGCGGCCAGTAACAGGACCCCATCCGGGGCTAGGGCTGCCGAGTGCCGCTGCGATGACTCAAGTTGACAGAGCCTTGGGGCAGTTCCCGCTGGAAGCTGAATCGGCTGGCGTGTTCCGCCATTGGCGTGAATTGGTCGTCCGATACGGGGTAAGTGGGAAATCGACTCATGACGCGCGTTTGGTCGCATTGATGATAGAGCAGCAGATTACGAAGCTCCTGAGCTTCAATGATGCGCATTTCACTCGATATGCAGAGATCATCGCCCTGAATCCATTCGATGTGCTGGGTGTGCCACGCGCATGATATGTTTCGACAGAAGCGGCGGGCTAACCCGCGGGCTTTCGCCTGCGGTTGTCCGATATGCTTCCCATCCGCGCGAATCTGAGTAACCTTCGGGGAGACTCTTTTTCCGAACGGTCTTTGCCTATGCCTCCCGCGATCCGATACGAACTGCTCGCCCGCGACGCCGGTTCCCACGCACGCTGTGGGCGGGTCCACACGCCCCATGGGGCTTTTGATACCCCCGCATTCATGCCAGTCGGCACACAGGGCACGGTCAAGGGCATCGTCCCCGATCACGTCGCGGCCACCGGGGCGCAGATCATCCTTGCCAACACCTACCATCTGATGCTTCGCCCCGGCGAGAAGACGGTTGCGGCATTGGGCGGCCTGCACGCCTTCATGGGTTGGCACGGGCCGATCCTGACCGACAGCGGCGGATTCCAGGTCTTCTCGCTGGCCGAGCTAAACAAGATCACGGACCAAGGCGTCACCTTCAAGAGCCACATCGACGGCAGCGTGGTTCATCTCACCCCGGAGCGCAGCATCCAGGTGCAGAATGACCTTGGGGCGGACATCATCATGGCGTTCGACGAGTGCCCGCCATCAACCGCCCCGATCGAGTATCAACGGTCGGCCGTCGACCGCACCCTCCGCTGGGCCGAGCAATGCGCCAAAGCCCACGCACGAGCGGCCGACCAGGGCCTCTTCGGCATCGTCCAAGGCGGTCTGGACCAGCAGTTGCGTCTCTCGTGCGCCGCCCGCCTGATCGAACTGGACTTGCCCGGATACGCCGTCGGCGGGCTGGCGGTCGGCGAGGGGTTTGATCGCATGCAGCAGGTGCTCTCCTGGACGGCACCGATCCTGCCGGAGAACAAGCCGCGATATCTCATGGGCGTGGGTTATCCGCGCGACATCGTGGCCGCCGTCGCACAGGGCATCGACATGTTCGACTGCGTCCTGCCCACGCGCAACGGTCGAAACGCCCAGGCGTTCACCGCTGGCGGCGCGATCCGGCTTCGCAACAGCAAGTTCATCCAGGATGCAGGCCCCATCGAACAAGGGTGCGACTGCTACGCCTGCCGCAACTTCACCCGCGGCGCGATCCGGCACTACTTCTTCGCCGGGGAGATGCTCGGGCCCATCCTCGTGTCCCTGCACAACATCCGGTTCTACCAGCGATTCATGGCCGACCTCCGCGGCGCCATTTCGCGCGGTGAGTTCGGCGACTTCGCCCGCAACGATCCTCGCTGCCGAGTGGCCGCCCCCCGGCCCATTCCAGACGAAGCGGCGCCGGCCGAGTGACCGCGCTCTCGCGTCAGCGGCTTCGCCGAGCCCAGCGGAGTTTGGCCGAACGCGATCTTGGATTCGCCCGCTGCTCCTGTTCGTCCGCCATCAGCGGGTCGTCGCTGATTTCGCCATACACGCCGCTGCGCAGGCCGGTGCGGAATGCATCTTTCACTCGCCGATCTTCGCCCGAGTGAAAGCTGATCAGGCAGGCGACACCGCCAGGGCAGACTACCTGCGGCAGCACACGGAGCAGGTTCTCCAGGTTTGCCAGTTCGCGGTTGGTGAGAATGCGAAGCGCCTGAAACGTGCGGGCGGCCGGGTGTAGTTTGGCGCCGGCAGCCCGCTGGATCGTGAAATCCCGCGCCTCGCAGACGATCTCCATCAGTTGGCGAGTCGTCTGGATCGGCCGCTCCTGCCGCCGCTGGACGATCAAAGCCGCGATCTGCGGGGCATCGGTCTCGTCGCCCAGTTCCAGCAGCGATTCCTGTATCTCCTGCTGGCTCATGCGATTCACCAGGACAGACGCCGGTGTGCCGCGCGTGGTGTCCATCCGCATGTCCAGCGGGCCATCCTGCCGATATGAAAAGCCTCGGCCGGGATCGTCGATCTGCGGACTGGCAACGCCCAGGTCGGCCAATACCGCATCCACCTGCGACAGGCCCGCCTGACCCAGAACCTTCTGGATCCCCGCGAAGTTCCCGTGAAACAGCTCAAACCCCTGAGCGGACACAGCCGACAGCCGTGCTCTGGCCCGATCCAGATTCGCCTGGTCAAAGTCGATCCCCACCAGCCGGCCGCCCGGCAGGATGCGGCGCAGCAGTTCGGCCGAGTGCCCGCCCAGGCCCAGCGTGCAGTCCACGATCGACCTGCCTGGCTGGGGCGCAATGACCTCCAGCACCTGTTGCAGCAGCACCGGCACGTGAGTGGCGTCTTTGCTCTTCATAATCCACAGTCTTCGCTGAAGACGACCGGGTTTTCAAATGTAGCGACGACATGCAGCGACCGGCTGCCACGTAGCGACCCCGGCCGGCATCGAGCTCATCTGCAAAATGTTGATATTTTTCTGGCAGGGTTGGCGATCCGATCAAGCTACAATTGCCGTCCGTGAAGGAGCTTTCGATGCCGGACCAGACAAACGACAGGCCCTGGAACGAGGCGGAGTGGGACGCCTTTCTCAACCGCGCCGACTTCTGCTCGGCCCGTTATCAGGAACTCTTTGAGACGCTCGCGGATGACCCGCAGCGCGACCAGATCATCGGCCGTGAGATGGGCTGGGACGAGACCGAACCGGAGGCTCAGACGCCGTGGCTGCGCGAACTGGAGCAGCAGGCTTGGGCCGAGCCGGCCCAGGAAGCCTGGTCACGGAGCGAAGGTGCTGAAGAGACATCGGCGAGCATCCATGCTCAGTTGGACGCCGAGGATGCGGCGCTGAAGTCGGTACCGGCGTACCGCGAAGCACTGGCCTTTGGCGATGCCGTGCGCCTGGCGATCATGGCGATTCTCCAGGACGCCCAGACCGAACCAGACGATGACCTGATCCAGACGCTGACGCAGGCGCTGGCGATTGCGGCGAAAGTCGCGGCCGGGCACGGGATCGGCTATCACGATCACGTGCTGGGAGGCAATATCGCCCAGTGCCGCCGGGCAATTGCCGCCGCCGAGGCCTGCGCGGTGTCGCTGCAGTGCATCACTCAAAAGAGGCTGATCGAGAGCGAAGCGGCATCACGACTGCCGCAGCAACTCGCGCGAGTCCGCGAAACGCTGGACCTCCGGCTGAAGGAACTGCGGTCGCGCGTGTGGTGGTAGACTGCCCGATCGCATTGCTCTTCATCGGCCGCCCTGCGGGACGTCTTGGGCGGCAGCGGCTAGTGTACTGCGTCGCTCGGGTGCCAAGTTAAAATCGGGGTGGCATGGCCGCCCCATGCTCATTGCGGAGTACCGGCCTGAGCATGCCACCCAGGTTGATGGACTTCGCCCGCAGCACACTAGGTCTTCACCCGGTCCAGCAGCACTACCGCGACCGGGCCGAAGATGAAGATCGGCATCCAAAGAACCACTGACGTCCAGTTGACCGCCGTGCCGACCTGCGGCGCTGTGCCGGCAAGTTGATGGGCCACGAACATCGAGCACAGGCATGCGCCGGTCAGGAGCAGGGTACGGGTGGCCGACCATTTCAGGCCTGCCGGGTCGCGGGTAAGAACGCAGGGGATCGCCAGCAGCAGCAGGACCACGTTGGCCAAGGGCTGGGCGAGTCGCCAGTTTCGGACGCGAAGCAAAGGCACGGTGCCATAGTTGCGCGGGCGTTGCAGCAGGTCGTTGATCTGGCTGGAGGTGAGGTACTCCGCGACGTTATGGCGGCGATAAATGGCGATCTCGCCCGGCGTGATGGACGTCTGCCAGACACTGATCGACGCCTCGGTGAGAGAGTCGGCGCCGCGCAGGCCGGTCATGCGCATGCCCTTATCCAGTCGCCAGGCTCCGGCCTCGTTGTCGTACCATCCGCGGGGCGCGTCAATGTGGGCGAGGGGCTGGTTGGTCTTGTCCCGCTCGATGATGTCCAGTTGTTCCATGGTCGCCGGCGTCTTGCCGTCGGCCGACTCGGGGGTATAGACCGCGACGAAGAGCAGCGAGCCGGCCTGATCCTCCATTGCGCGGATGCGAAAACTCGTCTTCTGCGACGATGAGACTTCGTCATGCGCTCGCGTCAGCTTGTTCACCATCGGAGGGATCAGCAGTTCCTGATCCACAATCAGCAGGCCGTTGGCGACTATTCCGGCGATCATGATCGGGGCGGCCAGACGCAGCATCGGAACGCCAGCGGCCAGCATCGCGGTCAACTCGTTGGAACGCGTCATGCGGAACAGCGTGAACGCCGCGGCCGCGACGGGAATCACCCCCGACAACTGCACGAAGAAGACGAAGCTCTGGTAGAAGTAGAAATCGGCGATGTTGCCCACCAGCGAGAACAGCGCCACCACGCCCCCGCGCCCGGCGGCTGTACCGGCCGCCCGCGAGTTGCGGCTGAGCTCATCGAAGTTCAGCACCATGTCCAGGACGATATACAGCCCGACCAGCACTACGAAACTCAGCAAGTAGTTACGGAAGAAGCTGCGGATGATGTAACGATCAAAGGTATTCACGTCGGGGAGATACTGTACCGGTTCGGGGGCATTTGGGCCATTTCACATCACGCGCGACAACGGTTCGCCCAGCACCTTGGCCGAGTCGAAATGCTGCTCGGCGATGCGGCGGGCCCCGACATCGGCGTTCGCATCCCCGTGTCCGTGCCCCGGCGTCCTTGCCGGAGCTCTCGTTTCAGCATTCAGCATTTACCATTCTGCATTCAGCATTTCCCGGCGTTCTATCCGTCCCGGCCGATGAAGCCTATAATCGTGGGGCTTACGGAGTTCAGAATCCATGAAACAAAGCGGCAATTCACTCTCCTGTGACAACGAAGACCTCTCAGAGGATGTGCCCGTCCAAGGCGTGGACCTTCCACGCCTCGAACGTGCGGTACGCGAAATCCTGATCGCCGTCGGCGAAGATCCCGACCGCGAGGGTCTCGTGAAGACCCCCAACCGCGTCGCCCGCGCCTACGCCGAGATGCTCTCGGGCATGAAATCCGACCCGCGGCAATACCTCAGGACCGTCTTCACCGAGCGTTATGATGAGGTCGTCCTGCTTCGCGACATCGAGTTCCACTCGATGTGCGAGCACCACCTGCTGCCGTTCACCGGCCGGGCCCATGTCGCCTACCTGCCCGATGGCAAAGTGGTGGGCCTTTCGAAACTAGCCCGTCTGGTCGACGGCTTCGCGCATCGCCCCCAAGTCCAGGAACGCCTGACCACCCAGATCGCCGATGCCATGATGGAAGAGCTCAACCCGATTGGCGCCGCCTGCGTCATTGAGGCCACACACACCTGCATGACCATCCGCGGGGCGCACAAGCCCGGCAGCGTGATGGTCACCAGCGCCCTGCGTGGCATCTTCCGCGAAAACCCGTCCAGCCGAAACGAAATCATCGCCCTCCTGCACGGTTCGGGCGACCACAGTCTGTGATGCACCATGAGTGATAATCGCATCGAACAGTTTCGCCAGATGGTCAGCGCCGACCCGCAGAACGAGTTGGGCCACTTCTCCCTTGGCCGGGCCTGTCTCGAAGCCGGCTCGAACAAAGAAGCCATCGCCAGCCTGCAGCGGGCGATCGAGCTGAACCCGAAGCTTGGCCGGGCTTATGAATTGCTCGCCCAGGCGATGCTCATAGTCGGCATGAGGGCCCAGGCGATCGACGTCCTGACTCGCGGCGTGCCCATCGCCGACCAGCGCGGCGAGCGATTGTCGCGTGATGCGATGATCCAGTCGCTCAAAACCCTCGGCAGTCCCGTCCCGGAACTGCCCAGCCTGACCCAGCCCGCCAAGGCCATTGGTGAAAACGAAGTCCTCTGCGGCCGCTGCGGCAAGGTCGGCGGCAAACTCGCCCGCCCGCCGTTTCGCAATGACCAGGGCAAGCTGATCGAGACCCATGTGTGCTCGCCCTGCTGGCAGCAATGGCTGGAGATGGGAACGAAGGTGATCAACGAACTCCGCCTCCCACTCAACGAACCCGAAGCGCAGCGCGTCTACGAACGCCACATGCTCGAGTTCCTCAACCTGGCTGACCAGGCCCATCCGTGATCCAGATTGCCCCGGCACCCGCCCGAGGCGCTGGGGACTTGCGGCCGCGGCAGTTGCGACCTAACGTATAGGCATACCCGTCGGGGGCGGTTCCTTTGAACCCGGCCCGGCGGGTTTGAATCTATCGGGGTTTGGTGTCCTATGAGCAGGCGTTACAAGGTGGGGATCATCGGCTTTGGCCGAATGGGCCGCGGTTATGTTTCGGTCATGCAACAGAGTGATCGCTGGGATATCGCCGCAATCTGCGATGTGACCAGCGCAACCCGCGACCTGGCCGGCCGCACTGTTCCCACTGCCAAAATCGTCTCAGACCCCGAGGAGATCTTCCGCGACAAGAGCATCGACGTCGTGGGCCTGTTCACCCTTGCCGACGCCCGCCCCGCGCAGATCCGTCGCGCCCTGGCCACCGGCAAGCACGTGATCGCCGAGAAGCCCATCGCCGCCGACAGCAAGACCGAGTGGGAACTCGTCCGCGAGATCGAAGCCTCCAAACAACTCGTCGCCATTAACCTGTTCAACCGCAACGCCTGGTACCACAAAGAAATCATCAACTACATCCGCGAGGGCGAGATCGGCAAGCTCGCGATCGTGCGCGTCTGCCACATGACGCCCGGCCACATGCCCACCGAAGGCCACGCTCCCGAAGGCCCTCCCTTCCACGACTGCGGCATGCACTACGTCGACGTCGCCCGCTGGTATGCCGACAGCGAATACGAGCGCTGGCACGCCCAGGGCATGAAGATGTGGGACCACAAGGATCCCTGGTGGGTGCAGGTGCACGGTAACTTCAAGAACGGCGTCGTCTTCGACATCACCCAGGGCTTTGTCTACGGCCACCTGGCCCTGGAAAAGACGCACAACTGCTACGTCGACCTGATCGGCACCAAGGGCATCTGCCGGATGCGGCACGACTTCCAGAACGCCACCATCGAGATGCATGGTGTGCACAACACCGTGCGCAAGACGGGGCTATTCAACGACAAGAAGCTCGACGTCCTGTGCGCGTCGATGATCAAATCCATGGACGCCGGCAAGAGTATCGGCCTGCCCTGCGCCCGCGACAGCGCGATCGCCTCCGAGGTCGCCTGGGAGATGCTCAAGGACGCCGTCGCCAACAATCCCCCGAGCATGGGCACCCAGACCGAGATGAAGCAGATTCTCGAACATCGTCGCTCGCTGCGCAGCGGATACGGCCTGCCCGTCCGCCCGCAGGATTGCCCCACGATGCCGGCCACCCCGGGCGCCCCGCCCATGGCCTGCGGCGAGGAATTCTGCGAACTGCAGCGCGAGCGGGATGAGGAGTCGCAGAATCACGCGATGGGCGAACCCTCGCCCCGAGGCGCTATCCCGCGACGATAAGCCGTCGCGGCGCAAGATCGCCGCGAGCAACAACCGGTGGACTGAGCGGTGCGGTTGCCAGATTCGCTCACGCCATCATATCTCTGATCTCCTTCCCCTTAGAGGCGGAGAGTGGTCGCTGGTAACCGCGCTTCCCTTGCCTCGTCGCCACCCGCATCAGTCGGCCGGCGTGGCCCGCGGCGCCACCGCCCGTCGAACCACGGGGCTCTGCGGCTCCGGCAAATGTCGCCCGGCCGCCAGTGCGATCGCCAGGGCATCGGCCACATCCGGCGGATTGGGCAGCTCCTTGAGCTGCCAGATGGCCTGGATCGTCCGCTGCACCTGCAGCTTGCTTGCGTGTCCCGCACCGACGACCGATTGCTTGACCCGGTTGGCCGCCAGTTCAACGAGCTGCAGCCCATGCCGCTGCGCCACCAGCAGGATCACCCCGCGGGCATGCCCCATCAGGATCGACGTGCGCGGGTGGGCATAATGCGAGTAAAGCTGCTCGACCGCGCACACCTCCGGGCGATGCTCCTGGATGATCTCCTCAAGTTCCCGTTCCAGTTCCACCAGCCGGGCCGCGATGCTGGTCTTGGCCTTGAGCCGGATGACTCCGCCATCGATCAGTTTGGGGCGGAGCAATTGCCAGTCGATCACACCGTAGCCGGTGAGCTGCAGGCCAGGGTCTATGCCGAGGATACGCATCGGCGAAGCATCGTACCCGAAAACGGCGGGTCGATCCGAAGCCCGTCGCGCGTGTCGGGCGGCGCTGGAGTCGCGCGTTGGGTGGTGTGTCCATCGTTCGGAGGGGCGGCGTCTCGAAAGCGACTACAAAGTCGCTTCTACGTAGACGTGACTTTGTAGTCGCGTCTCCGCCAGGTCACAGGGGGCAGCCAGGCCCGCGACGGGTCAGCGTATTCACCGACGCGCAGCGTGATGGGTTTACCATGCGCTGCTCGCAGGGCAGGGGCCTTACCAGCGGAGATGGACACCCATGTGGTAGTACCCGCCGGACGGGCCGCTGTCGGGCAGCGTCGCAAGCATCACCGATGTCTTAGCGCCCTGGGCGACCTCCAGCGGAGCCTGCGGACCGCCCAGGTCCGTCTTGACCCAGCCCGGATGCGCGGCGTTCACCTTGATCTTCGTGTCGCGCAGCTCATACGCCAGGTGCACGGTGAACGCATTGACGGCCGTCTTTGAACTGTCGTACGCCACCATCTTCATCTGGTAGATCACCGAATTCGGGTCGGCATGTTCAGAGATCGAGCCCAGAATGCTCGACACATTCACGATCCGTCCCCCCGCCGATTTGCGGATCAGAGGCAGCATCGCCTGCGTCACGGCGACCAGGCCGAAGTAGTTGGTTTCGAACATCCTGCGGACCACCGACAGCGGCGTGCTGCTGGCGGCGCCGTCGTCGCGGGCTCCGACGCCAGCATTGTTCACCAGCACATCAAGCCGGCCGAACGCCCCCTCGATCCGCCCGGCCGCGGCCTTGATCGAACTCTCGGAAGTCACGTCCAGCTCAATGGCCTGTGCGTCGAGCTTCTCGCCAGCCAGCTTACTCGCCGCCTCCTTCCCGCGCGACAGGTCGCGACAGCCGACCAGTACCGTGAAACCAAGCTGCCCCAGTTGCCTCGCGGTCTCCAGCCCGATTCCCTTGTTCGCTCCGGTAATCATCGCAATCCGCTTCTCACTGTTTGCCATGGCGTATCTCCTTGTTGGCAATGGTAGGCGAGGTTGCAGGCCGGGGGTGAGGTCTCTGAGACTTACGTGCGACGGGAGGGGCAAGATGTTCCCAAATCTTTG
>JBBQTU010000043.1:0-21143 GCA_038213005.1 Tepidisphaerales bacterium
GCAGCGGCCGCGCGAGCACCTCCCGACACACCTCCCCGCCTTCGTCGCGCAGTCCGCCCGCCGCTGCCCGCCCGCCGTGGCGGCGGCCGGTCGCTCCCCCCCTTCGTCGCTGCGTCGCTTCGTCGCTCACGCCTCTGTTACGTTCTCCGCTCTACGTTCTACGCTTTTCGCCCCCCGATCAATTCAATGGCACAACCCCTCCCATCTCGTTACACTCTGTTGTGCTCGGTTAGCCGGACAGGGAGAGTCCGGCCATCCGATCGAATTTCACGGGGAGTTTTCGCTTATGGCCCTGGAACGCCCAAGCCCTGCCCAGACGACCGCCCCCGCCACCCGGCGGCAACTGGGAATCGCCACGCGCATCGAAAACCTCCGCGGCCTCGCCGGCCAGTGGAAGGCCCTCGCCGTCACCAGCAAGTCCGTCTCCACCCAGTTTGAGTGGGTCGAAGCCGCCGCTCAGCACTTCACCAACGAGGGACAACTGCACGTGATGTTCCTGCACGACGGCACCCGCATGCTCGCCGCCGCGCCACTGTCCAAGCGAACCATCGGCGGAACCCAGTGCCTCACCGGCCTTGATGGTGGAGCCCTTGGCGAGCCCATTGATTTCCTCGCCGCCGACCCGGCGTCGCTCAATGAGCTGTGCGTCCAGGTCATCAGTGCCGGCTCGCCGCTGTGGCTTGAGCGAGTTGCCATCCCCTCGCCGCTGGTCACGGCGATGCGAAGCCTCGCCGGGCATCGCCGCATCGGCCTTGAGGAAACCCGAGCCTCGCAAGCGACCCGCATCGACATCGACAGTTCATGGAATGAGCCCGAATCCCGCCTGCCCCCGGCCTGGCAGGCCGACTACGTCCAGGCCCGCCACGCTGCCGAACGACGCGGCTACAGCATGTTCCAGATCACCGCCCCGCCGGCGCAGAGCCTGGGCGCCCTCCTGCAGCAACTGATGGAACTGGAATATCGCGGCTGGCGGTCGCAGATCGGGCAATCGCTGATGCAGCAGCGCGAACTGCGAGACTTCGTCAGCCGCTACGCACTGAGCATGTGCCAGCGGGGAAAACTGCGCCTGGGCTTCTACCGTATCGGCGCGATCAACGCCGCCGCTGTCCTGGCTGTGCAGACCGAGGATTCGCTCTACATCCTGCGCATGGCGTTCGACGGCTCACTGGGCGACTGCTCCCCCGAGACCCTGCTGATGGCCGAAACCCTGCGATACGCCGTCGGGGAAAAACTCAAGAGCGTGCAGTTCCACGAGATCAGCGCCCCCTGGACCGACCCATGGCCCAAGCAGTACCAGGAATGCGTCTCGCTTAAGGGCTACGCACGGGGCGTCAGCGGACTGGTCGCCAGCACGCTGATGCGGCTGATGCCCGGCTGGTCGAAATAAGGCTGTTGTCGAACTAAGGCGTGTTGTCGAAATAAGGCGTGTTGTCGAAATAAGGCGTTCCCACCTGCGGCAGTCCACACTACAATCAGGGGGTTCTGTTTACATTCTCAGGAGATGACCTATGCAGTGTTCCTCTAAGGCCAAGTGGATTGTGGGTGCCTTCTGGACCGCGATGCTGCTGATCGCCACGGGATGCGCCACGGACAAGCAGGTAATCAGTCAGGCCCAGGAAGTACACGGAAGCCTGCAGCCCGCGGTCATCAGCGATGCGGATCTGAATGCCTATGTACAGAAGGTCGGCACTCGCATCATTGATGCCGCCAAGGAGATGGACGCCCAGCACTACGGTCCTGAAAGCCACTTCAAGGAGGACTCAGGCTGGATGTTCGCCAAGCAGATGCAGTTCCACTTCGTCGCCAGCGACCAGCTCAACGCATTCACGACCGGCGGCGAGCATATGTATATCTACACGCAGCTTTTCACCGAATGCCATAGCGAAGACGCGCTGGCGGCCGTGATGGCTCACGAGTTTGCACACGTCTACTCCCGGCATGTTCAAAAAGGCATGAACCGCCAGTACGCAATCCTGGGCGCTTCTGCAGTCGCCGGCGGCGCCGGATACGCCCTTGCCGGCAAGGACAACCAGACCGAATACGCCGCGGGGTTCGCCGGCGCAGCGGCCGCTGCGGGGAGTTTCATCGGCATGGGTTTCACGCGAGGCGACGAGGATGAAGCCGACAAACTCGGATTTCAGTTTTACGTCCACGCCGGATGGGACCCAAAGCACTTCGCTGACTTCTTCCAGCAGATGATCGACAAGGGCTATGACACCACGCCCGCGATGATGAGCGATCACCCCACGCTCAAGAGCCGCGTCGTCACCATCAATAAATATATCAGCGAACTCCCGCCGCAGGCGGCCAGTTGGCGCAAGCGCCCCGTGGCCGGCGCCGCCCGATTCCGGGCACTCCAGGAGCGGGCGGCTCAGATTACCCGCAGTATGCCCGCCAACAAATCAGTTAACGGCGCCAAACTCCTGCTGGCGTCCTTCCCAAGTTGCGTCTCGCCGACGCAGACCAAGACACAGCAAAATGCCCAGGCCACCGTTCAGAGCCTGATGGAGCAGAAAAAGAAGTAGCCGCAGCTTGACGCCGAGAATCCAGCTTTTTTGAGAAAAACACCGGATGGGGTTGAAACAGTTTCGCAAAATGCGGCGATGTCGTATCTTATTGTCAGTGCCTGTCTTACATGACAATACATTGAGCATTCCATCTGTCTTTGTCTCCATGCAAACACTCAACCCTCGCAAAAGCGGCTACATACAGGTGGTTTCTCTTTGACTCGGTCCTCAAATCGTTGTATATTGAACGCAACACTTTTGGGAAGGATCGTTCACCATGGCTAAACAGGCACCTTCACCGGCTCTTGCCACCGACCAGGATCTCGAGCAGCTTACATCGCTGTTCAAGCTGCTGTCGGACAAGACCAGACTGCAAATCCTGACGCTTCTGGCGCAGGGTGAGCGGAACGTGACGTCATTGTGCGAGGAACTCAACCTCCCGCAACCGACCGTCAGCCACCATCTGGGACTGCTCCGCATGACCAATGTCGTGGGCCATCGCCGCGATGGCAAGCAGGTGATCTACGGCCTCGCCGGCCGGGGAACCTCTGGCAAGGACCATGTCCTGGAGTTGCCGGTTCACCACTTGGTCGTCCGGATTCTTCCCAAGCCCAAGGCCTAATATCCCCGCAAGTCGCGTGGACATTTGCGCAATTGAAGATATCGTGGCACGCAAGTGACCCTGTGCAAGCCAGTCTCTGATGCCCCGGCCAGTTTGACCGCTGACAGTCCAATTCTGCGCCGCACCAACCATCGTGTGATCACGATCGCGCTGGTGCTGTTCGCTGCGCTATCGATCACCGCGGCCGTCACGTCCGTTGGATTCCTCGAAGCCGACGCCCTGACCCATTACTTCTCCGCCCGTTTCGCTTTTGCCGAGCCCAACCGCTTCGTCAGCATCTGGGACCGCCCGCTGTTTATCCTGCTCTATGCAGCCCCCGCCGCATTTGGCGGCGTTCTGGGCGCCCGGCTGATGAGCCTCTTTCTGGTGATCGTCTGCTCCCTGCTGACCCTGGCCATCGCCCGTCGTCAGAAATACCGCTGGCCTGAACTGGCTCTGGTCTGTCTGCTGGCACAGCCCCTGCTCTTCCTCCACTCGTTCAGCGAGATGACCGAACTGCCCTTCGCGGTCATCGTGGCGGTTGCCATGCTCGCCTACCAGAAACGATGGTGGGGACTGATGACGCTCGCCGTCGCGATCTCGCCGCTCAGCCGCCCCGAAGGCTTCGGGTTCCTGCTGCTGGGGATCGTTGCCCTGGTCCTGCATCGCCGCATCGCGTGGATGCTTCTGCTCCCGCTCCCGCTGATGCTCTGGTCAACCGCGGGATGGCTCCTGGACATGCGGCCCGACTTTGGATGGGGCGTGCTGAACTGCCTTCGCTGGTTGCGCGTCCACTGGCCCTATTCGGGCATCAGCGTCTACGATCCAGGCCCCCTGCTATTCACGCGGGCCAGGCCCGGCGGCGGTTCGCCGGCCGTCAGTTTCCTGCTGCGGCTTCCGGCGATCATCTCGCCACTGCTGTTTCCCTTCATGCTCTGGGGCGTGTGCGTCTGCCTCGGAAAATCCAAGGCGTTCTTTCGTGACCACGCAGCGCGCTGTCAGGTCATCATCGCGGCCCTCCCGCTGGCTATCCTGGCCGGCCACAGCTTTCTCTGGTGGCGAGGGCTCATGGCCTCCAGCGGCGAACTCCGCTACCTGCTGGTCGTGGCGCCGATGTGGGCGCTGGTCACGGCCGCCGGTATCGAATGGACTTTCCTGCGCCTGAGGTGGCGGCCGTGGCTGCTGGTGACCGCCGCAGCGCTGGTTCCCGTGGTCTACAACTTCTACCACCCCATCGTTCCTTTCAAACTGTACGAGAACGACTGGCTGGCCAAGGATGTCGCCGCCTGGTATCGCAGCGACCCGCAGTTGCAGCAGCGTTATCCACGCGTAACGGCGTCGTACATCGCGATGTACAAGGAACTGGACATCTCGACGCTGGACCCCGCGAAGGCAACCTCCTGGGGCCAGGCAACCGTGCGGCAACGCCCACCCGGCACACTGCTGGTCTGGGACAACGTCTTCGGCAATCACAATTCCGATGCCAGCATGTGCATCTCACGGCAACTGCTGCGCGACAACGGCTGGATCATGCTCCGCAGTTTCACGCGCAGGGACTGCACCTGGGAAGTTTTCGTCGTCGCGCCGCCGCCATGATCGGCTGACCGTCCGCCTAAAAGCCTCACGTTGCCGCATGACCGCCTTTGCCCACGTCCTGCGCCACGACACAATGACGCATCGGCGTCACGGCCGACTCCGCGAACTAATGCCTAAGTTTGCTCTGCCCTTATCGCCAAGTTCAGGACCGAATATGCCTTCTGTTTTTTCCAATGGCACAAGCGCCTATTCCATATGGTCTTAGGCGCAAGACAGCCCATACTTAAGCATCAAGCTTCCGTGCGCCTGGCATTACGATTGCAAAGGCTGTGGCGGCCGACGATTGGTGTCGTGGCCACGACAGTGCGGGGCTGGGAATGGGAGTAAATATGTCGAGTTTGAGTATGCCAGCGGGAGCCGCTCGTGATTTTCCGGGGGACGCGGGCCAAACAGATGCAGCGCGACTGGCCGAAAGGAGCCTCTTCGGCCAGCGGCGAACCCGCCAACCGGGCGGGCGCCCCACCCCAGGCGGCAAGTCCTTCGAGGTGGTGGCAGTTTCCGACCCTCTGGCCATGCAGCACCTGGTCCCACAATGGGAAACCTTGGCCAAAGACGCCATCGAACCCAACGTCTTTTACGAACACTGGACTCTGCTCCCGGCACTGAAGTTGTATGGCAGCGATGCCATCAAGGTAGCCTTCGTGCTGGAGCAGGACCCCAATGCGGCGGTGAAGTCTCGCCTGGTGGGCGTCTTCCCCCTCGAGTTCGGCGGCCGCTTCCGCCACACGCTGATCCACTGCGTCCGCATGTGGAAACACCCTCACTGCTATCTAGCCAGCCCCCTGATTGCCAGTGGCTTCCAGTCGCAATGCTGGGACGCACTGTTCCAATGGCTCAAGGCCTCGTCCGCCAGCGGGCCTCTGTTTGAGCTGCGCACCCTCGGCGGCGACGGACCCATTCTTCGCTCGCTACAGGCTTATCTGTTCGCCCAGCGGCGGCCACTGCACGTCAACGAACTCTACACTCGGGCGCTGCTGCGACTCGGCGACACCGGCGAACAATACATCCGATCTTCGATGGGCGGAGATCACCGCCGCAGCTATACCCGCAAGAGACGACAGCTCGCCGGAAAGGGAAATATGCAGGTGGCCTGGCTGGGCCTGGGCGATAGTGTGGAAGGCTGGCTGAAGGATTTCCTGCAGGTCGAGGCCAGCGGATGGAAAGGCAAGACCGCCACCGCCATGGCGTGTCACAACGTAGACCGCCAGTTCCTGACAGACATCAGCCAGGAGGCTTTCGCTCGAAACCGCCTGATGATGATCACGATGAAACTTGACGGCAAACCCATTGCATCACACGTAGGCATCTACGCAGGCGATGGCGCGTTCGCCGTCAAGATCGCCTATGACGAGTCGTTCGGACAGTATTCGCCTGGCATCCTCCTGGAGCTTGATGCCATTCATGAATTGCACCAGCAGCAGCCCCGACCCTGCCAATGGGTGGACTGTTGCTCGGCGGCCGACAGCGTGGTCATGAAGCGCGTCTGGAAACAACAGCGGACCATCGTCAGCGTGGTCTGTCCCACGGGCAAGCCCGGCGGCGACTTGCTCGTCGCGGCACTTCCAATGCTGCAATATCTTCACCGGCGGTTTCGCAAGTGCCTGCCCCGCCGGCGTGAGAAGCCGGAAGTGGAAGAGACGTAGTTCTCGCCGGCAGCGCCCCGACCCTCTGCGATGCGGTGTCAGAGTACGCCGGGCATCGCAACGGTGGCGTTGCAGCCCAGCCTATCGCTGATGCACCGGAACCAGCTTCAGCGGCGCTGAGAGCGTCAGCACCGCCATCGCCGTCGCGTACATGCGCCCGGGCTCCTGCCCGTCGCGGCTCTGTGGCCAGCCGCCGTCATCCTGCTGCATGCCCAGCAATTTCTCACTGTTGGCCTTCCATACCGTCTGCCAGGTGCTCTTGCCGATCTGAAAGGCGGCGTGTGTGGTGTAGTAGAAGCTGTAGTAACAGAATCGACCGTCGGCGTTGATACGATTGGCCGCCAGATACTCCGACGCATCGGCCACTTCCTTGCGCCCTGCCGCATCCATCAGGCAGAGGTTCAGGACGCCCACGCCGGTCATGGCCGGGCTGGGATCCTGGTTAGGCTGATAGCTGAATCCCTTGCGATCCACGCGGTAGCAGCGAAGAACAAATGCCGCCGCGCGGTCGATGGCTTCGCGCGGCACCGCCAGGCCGATGTTGTTGCACGCGCGCAGTGCCAGCGCGTTCCATCCCGACAGCGACAGATCGCTGTCGCCCGATCCCGGCTCGTAGCGCCAACCACCGGCGAACTCCGACCCCTTTTTCACCTTCTGTGCCTCCAGGATCACCTTCGCCGCCTTCTCCAGCACCTTGTGCAGTTTCTCCCGCCGAGCCGGATCTCGCTCCACACCATACGCCTCGGCCAGCGTCATCGTGATGATGCCCTGCCCATACATGCGGCTGCCGTCAGCCCGCCCGACATACCCATCCTCCGGAAACGCCCCAACAATGTAGTCGACCCCGCGGCGCACATCCTGCCCGTATTTCCCGTCGCCAGGCACGTGTCCCGACGCCAGAAATGACATCACGCACAGAGATGTAATGGCGATGCGAGGCCCGTCCTTCATGAACGACCCGTCGGCATTCTGATTCCGTATCAGGAATTCCAGGCCCCGCGCAATCGCCGTGTCGGTCCGCGGCGACACCTGCTCTTCGGCCGCAACCTCCGCCGCCCAGGCCGATGGCGGCTGCATCGCGACCATCGGCGCCAGCGTCGCCGCCAGGGCCAGACCGGTGCCCAATACCCTGAGCAGCCCAGCCGCGATCCCGGCTCTACCACACTTCCTCAGACGCCAGGTCATGGCTTGGCTCCTTCCAGCTTGGCCTTACCGAGCGACTCGAAGTAAATCTGCAGCATCTGGCGGTAACCGCCCGGGTCTTCCTGCTTATTCGGCGTGGTCAGTTCATCCTTCTCACGCTGCCGCAGCCGACCCCATTCACGCAGCGCCGCAAGGTTGGCTGTCGCCGCGACGGCGGCGTTCGATGGGCTCTCGGGGGCGTATACGCTGCTCAGCTCCGGCACCGCTCCCAGGCGAGCCCCCGCCGCCTGGCGAATCGCCTGGTTCCACGACTGTGACAACGCCGCCGCCGCCTGCGACTGGGCCTGCCTGGCGCCCCGCACATCCGGCGGATATTCCTGCAAAGCCTTCGCCGCCACCTGCGCATACGACTGCGCCGCAAAAAGTGGATCCTGATCCAGCACGACGGCCTGCGCCTTGCGCAATTCCTCCTGCGCCGCCGCGATCGCCTCGCGAGTGCGGGTGAGTTGTCGTGTTGTTCCCTTCACATCGTTGGCGTCCACGACCTGTTTCAACTCCGCCAGCGCCGGAGCCAGTTTCCCCTGCAGTGCGGCAATCGCCGATTCGGTCTGCGGGGCATACTCCTGCAGATTCGCCGCCATCACCTTGGGCACCTCTGCCGAGACCGGCGTCGCGGTCTCGGCCGTCCGCTGCTTTGCATCGGCCGCGGCGACCTGCCCGCGCTCGGCCGCATGCTGCGCCGCCGTCTTCTTCTCGCCCTGTGCCGCTCCAGCCTCCTGCTGCAGCCGGGCAACCTGGTCATTCGCCTGAAACTGCACGTCGGCCGCCTGTGCCATCTGCTGCAGTTGCTGCGGCATCGCCGCCAGACGTTCCTGGCTCTGTTGGATCGCGGACAGCGCCTCGGCCCGCATGTTTCGCTGCACGCCCTTTGCATCGTCAGACTGCTCGTCGGCCTTCTTGATCTCCTGGGCCAATTCCTGCTGACCGACTGCGACATCCGCTGCATTCTTGCCGGCCGCCTCGTCAAGTTCGGTTGCCAGTTGCGCCTGCTGATCCGCGAGCTTATCAAGCCGCTGCGCCTGACTCATCGCCGAAGCAGCCTCCGTCGCGTTGCCGGGCGGCGTCTGCATCGTCTTGTCGATCTCCGCGGCCTTGGCATATTCGCCCCTGGCCATCTCGGCGTTGGCCTGCATCGCGGCCTTCTCGCTGGGCTCCTTCGCCTGCTCGGACTTGGCCGCAGCCGCCGCGTCGGCGTCACCCGCCCACTGCTTCATCTGCTCCCGAGCCCGCGCTGCGGCCTCGGCCACCGCACGGTCCTCCGTCGACGGCGTCGGCTGCTGATTCCTCGCCTGCTGCTGGATTGCCGCAAGCGCCGCGGGAAATGCCTTCGCGGCATCGAAAGCAGCCTGTCGCGCCGGCTCGCTATCCTCGTGCGACATCTGTTCGATGGCCTTGGCAGCGCGCGCTGCCACCTCCATGTCCATCGCGCGATTCAGATCGCCATCGGGACGTACCGCTTCGGCCTCCGCCGCCGCGTTGATGCGGCTGTCCAGCCTGCCCGTCCTGTCGATCGGTTGCTCGGGAAGTGTCTCGGCCCAATCCTTCGCCGGCGGAGTCAGATCCAGCGGCCTGGCCTGCTCGGCGACTTGCTTCGCCTCCGCTACCTTCTGCTCAAACTGCTGCTTCAGATTGGGATCGCCGGGGTTCAGGCCCACCTGCTTCGCGTCCTGGGCAATCTGCTCCTTCATACGCTGCACCATCTGCTTGGCCAGCTCGTTCTTGCCGTCGGGCTTTACCGCCTGAGCCGCCTGGGCGTTCTTCATATCCGCCAGCGCTTCGGCAGCCTTTTCGCCCTGCGCCAACACCTTGAGCTGCTGCTGCATCTCCTTGGTCTGCTCGATCCCGCGGGCAATTCGCCGCTTCGCCGTTTCCTGCCGTTTGGCGTCCTGCTGCAGTTCGCCGCTCAAGCCCCGTGCCTCCGCAGTGCGCGTCTGCGCCTTGTCCACCATCCCCGCAAGCAGATCCGATGTCTTGGCTTGGGGACTCTGATTCAGCGCCCGCAGCAGGCTCTGTTTCAGCACCGCCGCGTCCTCGCCCGAACTCGCCACATTCTGCCTGTAGCGATTGTCCGCCGCCGCGAATGGCTCGCTCTGGTGATCCTTCTGTGCGCCGGCTTCCTCCATCGCCTTGGCCGCCCCTTCGAGATCCACCAGCACCTGGTCCGTCATCCTCCTGGCCTGCTCCAGGTCCATCTGCCGCATCTGGGCCGCGGCGTCCACCGACTGCGGAGCGATGAAGATATGCCTCGCCTGCGTGGTCGCCGACTGTCCCGATGCGTCCGTTGCGCTCAGCGTCACCGTTAGCACGTCGCCGATCTTCACCGCGAACTTCGCCAGGTCCAGGTTGAAGTTCGCATCCTGCTTCCGCGGGTCGCCTACGATCTTCGCCGGTGAGTCGCTGGCCTTGTCCCCATTCACCTGCACCTGCACATTTAGCCTCGTCACGCCGTAATCATCCACCGCCTGGTACTTCAGCGCCGTGATGTCCAGGGGATTCAGGCGCAGGTCCTCCGCCGGCTGCACCAGGCGCACGAACGGCGCGTGATCCGCAATGGCGCGGATGGTGCTACTCTCAGGCCCTTCGCCCGACATGTTGCGCATCGACACCATCGCCACGCGGTATGGCTGATCCTTCAGAATCGTCAGGGTCGCCTGATACACCGTCGGTTCCACCGTCGCCTGCATCGGCAGTTCCTGCCCCTGCGCTTTGAACGTAGCCTGGCGAAGCGGTTCGGTGGTCACGATCGTCAGCGTCGCCTTGCTCCCCACCGGCGCCTCGATCACCCCGTCGGTGTTGCTCACCGCCAGCGGCGGCCGCTGCGTGTAGGCCGGATACTCATATCGCACACGGAATTCCGTGATTGCCGGCTTGCGCAGCACGCGCACCGGCGTCGCCTCGGTCACGGCGTCCCCGCCGCTGACAAAAAACCACTGGTCCTTCTGCACTGGCCCAAGGCTCAGCGCAAACGTCAGCGGCGCTTTCACCTCCATCGCCTTCTGCACCCAGGTCTTGCCGTCCGTCGACGTGTGCAGCATCACCACCCCATCGCCCAGCCGCTGCGCTCGCACCGACACCGCAACCGTCTGGCCTTCCATGACGTTCACCTCCGGCCCCAGCGGATCCAGCACCTTCAGTTGCGTCGTCGTCACCGGCGGAATCTTCGCCCACGGCACTGCGAACCGTGCCAGCAATTGCGGCAGCCCGATAATCGGAATCGCACTCAGCACGATGATCACCAGCGCCAGCCCGCCCAGGGTCACCAGCCGCCCGCGGATCTGCCGCCAGTTGATCAGCGCCCGCTGCGGCAGCGAGGCAATCCCAGTCGCGACGTCCTGCGCCAGCGCCCCCAGCATGTCCGCCGATCCGCGCTGATCCGCCGCGCCCAGCAGCCGTGAGCAGACCGTCGCCAGCTTCTCGTCAAACTCGGGCCTCAGCCGCTCGATATCCTCCGCGGCATTGTTCAGATCAATCTGCTGCTCCATCACCCGGCGCACCGGCCGATACAGCCACGAGCCCAGCCCGACAACCGCCACCCCCAGCAGCAGGCCCCGCGTTGCACCGGACAGATGCCAGAAGCGATCGACCGTACAGCACGCCAGCGTCCACACCAGCGCCAGCGCCATTGCGATCGATATCGCGCCCAGTAGCGCCACCCGTCGCCGCGCGCGGATATGGATCAGCAGGTAAGCCTTCACCTCTTGCGGCAACTCGTTGATCGATTTCATGGCTGCTTCCATCACGGCAGTCCGAGCCGTTTTCGTATCGCCCATTCTGCGCCCAGGAGCGCCAGAACCAGCAGGAACAATCCCGCTCCATCCCACAATGCAATCTCCACCGTCGCCGACGTTTTTTCGCGCAACCCCGACAGCCGCCGCGGAAGATCCGGCGCCTCCTCAAGGCTCACTACCGCCCCGCCGGTTGCCCTGGCGATCTGATCCAGCATCTGCATATCTGGAGAGAGGTTCGCCAGTTCTCCCTGCTGATCCTGCCCCACCGACAGCGGCAGCCTCAGTGTCTGGGCGCCCTCGCCACCCAGCGCCGCCAACGACGCCTCCACCTCATACACCCCATCGCTCAGGTCGCGGAGCTGCGCCTCAAAGCGTCCCGGCGAATACTCGCTCAGTGGCACAAGCTGCTCCTGGCGAATCATCCGGCCATTCTGGTAAATGCGAAGCTGCCCTTGTGCCGTCGTCGTCGTCGGCAGCCCCGCCAGGTCCACACGCACGCGTGCTCTCACCGGCTCACCCGACCCCGCCACAACCCGGTCCAGGTCCATCGCCAGCCGTCCCGCCGTGAGCGCATAAGGCTCTTCCGCCGAGTACCGAATCAGTTGCAGCCACAGGCGATCCTGATCGCGCTCGCCCACCTTTCGCCGCCACCGCCAGCTCTCGTCCAGCCCCAGGAAGAACACCCGCCCCAGCCCCACCCGGCTCTCGGTCAGCACCGGCAGGGCCGAGTCTCGCTCCACCAGCAGCGGCCGAATCACGTTGGGCTTCAGCGCCCCCAGCACCATGTAGCGATACACCGCCGGGGCCTGAACCCAGCGGCGGCGACTGGTTTCCGCGTCATCTGCCAGCCGCATGAAATCCTCGTTCTCAACCGCGCCCGACGGCGTGATGCGAAATGCCGGCTCCGCGCCCGGCCACACCCGCCACACCGGCCGCTGCCCCGCCCGATACGGCAACAACTCCGCCAGCAGCGGAATCGCCGCATATCCCTCCAGCATCGCCGGGTCCTCCGCCGCCAGCAGCAGGCTCGTCCCGCTGCGCGTCACCGCCTGGTGAATCTCGTCAATCTGCTCCGGCCGCAGCGCCTTGGTCGGCACGTTAAACAGCAGAATCACATCCTGCTGCCGAATCTGTTCCGCGCTCAAGTCCAGAACCTTGCCCGGCTCGATGATCCGCTCGGTCATCCTCGCCCACGCCGTCCGCGAGATCGCGTTGCGGATGTACTGGTAGTCCCAGTTCGCATAACCGCTGATCGCCAGCACCCGCACCTTGTCCTGATGCACCTTCAGCGGGCGATGCACACTGTTATTCTTGAAACTCGCCTCGCCCTGCAGTTCCGGTATCGATGCCGTCAGTTCCTGCACCCCCGCCTTGTCCAGTTTCACCTCAAATTCCGCCACCCCCACCGCATCCGCCGCCAGGTCGATCCGCCGCGACTGCTTCACATCCCCCACCGCCAGCTTCACCTCCAGATCCTTTGCCGCCAGTTTCAGACTCCGCACCCCCACCCGCACCATGATCGTCTCGCCAACAAACGGGCCCTCCGGCACCGTCAGTGACTCGATCGACAGGTCCCGCAATGAATTCTCCGCCCCCGCCGCCACCGCGAACACCGGAATGCCCCGCAGGCCCAGTTGCCCCACCGCCGCCACCGCCCCGGCCGACTGCCGCCCATCCGTGAACACCACCGCCGCCTGGATCTGCCGGCCCTTCACCTTGTCGATCGCCTCGGCGATGCCACCCACCAGTTCCGTCCGCATCGCGTCCGCCGTCAGCCCCAGTTGCCGTACGGGCTTGCCTTCGCCCCGGAGCGGCAGTGCCCGAATGCCGCTGCCCAGTTCGAACCCGAACAGCGGCACATCTGCTGGCAAGGCATCCAATAGACCCCGCTGCGGCCCGGTCACCACCTTCTCAACCAGTTCCAGCCGGCTCCGCGAACCGATCTCCTCGCAGACGCTGCGAACCGACGCCTCCCGATCGTAATACCCCTTGTCCGACTCGCGCTGCAGTTCCACCAGCCGCTTCTCCGCCCGCCCGATCGTACGCTGCGCCTTACGCGCCCAGCCCCAACGCCCTTTCTCATCAGGCGCGATGCCAATCTCCGCCAGATCTCGCCGCAGTCCATCATCAAATTGCAGCCCCTCAGTCGCCGCCTTAAGGCCTCCTGCCGTAGCCACCACCTTTTCCATCGATTCCATCAGACGCTTGGTGGCCCGCTCTTCGCCGCTGCCGCTGAGACGTGAATAGTCCAAATCCCCCATCAGGCGAATCACCTCCTCCGCCTGCGGCTTCAGGGCCTGCAGGATCTCTGTCGCCCGATGCCCCAGCACCACCCGCCCTCCCGCCCCCGCCGGCAACGCCCCCAGTGCATCCGCCAGAGCCACCTGCTCCCCCACCGGCCGCTGCCGGTCGGCCACCCCCATCGACGCCGAACGGTCCACCAATACGATCACCGCCGCCTGCTCATCTGCCGTCCGCGGCCGAATCAGCGTCGGCTTCAGCAGTGAGATCACCAGCAGCAGCAGCGCCGCCATCCGCATCGCCGGCAACAGCCACTGCCATCGCCGCTGCAGCGTCCGCGTCTGCGGCGGATACAGCCAGATCGTGCAGACCGCTACCACCACCCCGACGACGAGCGCCAGGATCGCCAGATCTGCTGAGTTCCAGATAAGCTTTGCCGCCACTTACTGTTATACACCCAGCTTGCCCGTCTGTTTTAGGCATCGCGGCAAAATAGGGTGCTTTAGGTGACCACCGCCCGCCTCGGCGGAAATGCGTCAAACTCCACCACCTTCAGCCACAACTGCCGCTGCCTCGGCCCATCAAACTCGCAGAAATACACCCCCTGCCACGTCCCCAGCGACACATCCCCGTTCTCCACAATCACCGTCAGCAGGTTACCCACGAGCGACGTCTTCACGTGCGCATCGCTGTTGCCCTCCACATGCTCATAGAACGGCTCCTTGTGCGGCACCAACTGCTCCAGTTTCGCCAGCAGATCCTGCTGCACATCCGGGTCGGCGTTCTCGTTGATTGTCACCCCCGCCGTCGTATGCGGCGACTGCACCAGGATCATTCCATCCCGAATCCCCAGACTGGCAATGGCATCCCGCAGCCGCGACGTGACATCCACCATCTGACACCGCGACCGGGTCGTAATCTGCTCAATCACCATCGGATGCGACTTCATCATGCTCTCCTCTGTCGATTCACCCCGTTCATCCTCATCCTATGCCATGAACCCCCTCATGCGATATCCGGCCCCTCCCACAGTCGACGGGAAACTGCATAGGTAAGCTAGCGCTACAGCGGAAGGTCCCCAACGTGGGGCAGGCCGCCTCGGCCGCCCATTTGGTGGCCAGCGGATCACGCTTCAAGATACAGGTGAACCAAGGAAGCGTTTTGGTGCGAGCAGGGGCCGCTTTGCGCCAATCGCCCCGGCGCGGGTACGAAATGGGCGGCCGAGGCGGCCCGCCCCACTGGAGCGCCGCGTGTCGCCCCCGCGCCCCTTCAACATCACCTTGACTCCACGCCAATACTTGGCTAAACTGCCAAGTAATGACTTTGGAGAAGAAGCATAACGTCCAGCGACGAGCCGGGGTCATCAAGGCCATGGCTCACCCCAGCCGCCTGATGATGCTGGAGGCTCTGGCCGATGGCGAACGCTGCGTGTGCGACCTGCAGAAACTCGTCGGAGCGGATATCTCCACCGTCTCCAAGCATCTGTCGCTGATGAAGGCGGCCGGCCTGGTCGAGGACCGCAAGCAAGGCCTCTGGGTCCACTACCGCCTGCGCGTGCCGTGCATCCTCCAGTTCATGGACTGCGTGGACGCCGTCCTGAATGAGCAGAAGCAGCCCGCGTGCTGCGTCCGTGCGTAGTGCCGGTTTTTATTTATGTAATAGTTGGCGTATTGGCCAATTACCAAGAGGGACTGACGATGAGAACGCTACAGATTCTGGGAACCGGCTGTGCCAAGTGCCACAAGCTCACCGAGCACACCGAGGCCGCCGCCATCGCGCTGGGGCTGGATTACCGGATTGAGAAGGTGACGGAACTGGACCAGATCATGAAGTTCGGCGTGATGATGACGCCGGCCCTCGCCGTCGACGGCCAGGTCAAGGTGGTCGGCAAGGTTCCGTCTGTTGACGACATCAAGAAGCTTCTGGCGTGATGGTCACGCCCGAGGGTTGATTCCCTTTTTTGCTGCAAGGAGATTGCGATGAGTGATGCCAAGAGTTGCGCGTGCAGTGGCGCCCCCACCCTGGTCTTTGCCTGTTCTGGAGCCGCCGACGTCGGCGCGATCGCCGACCAGGTGGCCCGCAAGATGACCCGTGAGGGCAAAGGCAAGATGTTCTGCCTCGCCGGCATCGGTGGACGCGTCCCCGGGATCATGGCCACCACCAGGGCGGCCGAAAGGATCCTCGCTATCGACGGCTGTCCGCTGAACTGCGTTAAGGCATGCCTTGAGCAGGCGGGGATCACGGACTTCGCCCACCTGCAACTCGCCGACCTCGCCATGGAAAAGGGCAAAAGCCCCTGCGATGACGCGAAGATCAACCAGGCCTTTGCGGCCGCCTGCGACAAGCTGGCAAACTGCAAGCCTGCTTCCGCCGGCGCAAGCCAGGGATGTGGCTGTTCTGGCAAGTAGTCCTGCCACGGGACTTCTTTGTGACGTCCGTGACTTCCGTGACTTCCGGGACTCGCCGTGCCCTCACGGCGAGTCACGGAATGCGAAGAACCAACATGATCGATGCCGCACATTACCTGAGTATTCCGTTTTCGCTGGGGCAGTGCTTCTGCGGCGACGGCGGAGGTGGCGGCGCAACGGGCGGCCTTGGTGGGCTGATCCTGCTGACGCTGGCCATCGGAACATGGATTCTCGGCCGCTGGGCGTGGTCTGTGTGGACTCTACGAGGAGTATCGAACGTGAATAAGACTGTCCGTATCGCGATAATTGTTGGATTGGCTCTTGCCGTGGGCGCAGTCGTCGTCGCCAAGCGAACTCCCGCACCGACCGCGGCCGGCGCGGAAGCTTCCCCGGCGCTTACTGCGCCGGCGGACAGTCCCGTCGCCAACTCGCCGCAGAGCCCGGCCGCAGCCAAATTACCCCGCCTTCTGGATCTCGGAGCCACTACTTGTATTCCGTGCAAGATGATGGCCCCGATTCTGGAGGAGTTGAAGACCGAATATGCCAGCAAGCTGCAGGTCGATTTCATCGACGTGTGGAAGACTCCGGCCGCAGGCCAGCCCTACGGAATCGACAGCATCCCAACCCAGATATTCTTCGACGCCTCGGGCAAGGAACTGTACCGCCACACGGGATTCATCGATAAGACGGACATCCTGGCGAAGTGGACGGAACTGGGGCTGGATCTGTCGCAAAAATGACGAATCCACACAGGCGATTGTAGCGAGATAACCGATGCAGCAGTTGTTCTCATTCCTGACCCATGCCGTTGAGGGCACGCCCCTGCTTGCCCTGGGCGCTGCGCTGCTCTGGGGAATCCTGAGCATCATTCTCAGCCCCTGTCACCTGGCCAGCATCCCCCTGATTGTCGGCTTCATTAATAGCGAAGGCCCCATGAGGACGCGTCGGGCGCTGGCCCTTTCATCGCTCTTCGCTGGCGGCATCCTGGCCACCATTGCCCTGATCGGCGTCATCACGGCCGCGGCCGGGCGCATGATGGGCGACATCGGCCCCTACGCCAACTACTTCGTCGCCGTGATCTTCTTCGCCGTCGGCCTGCACCTGATGGGCATCCTCCCGATGCCTCTGGGTGGACCGGGACAGATAGGAATGCGCCGCAAAGGGCTCTGGGCGGCGCTGGTCCTGGGGCTGGTCTTCGGCATCGCTCTGGGGCCTTGCACCTTCGCGTATATGGCGCCCGTTCTGGGAGTGTGCTTCAAGCTTGGTGCTTCGAGCCTGGGTTATGGCATTCTGCTGCTCCTGGCCTACGGGGTGGGCCACTGCGCCGTCATCGTCGCCGCCGGAACATCCACCACACTGGTCCAGCGGTATCTGAACTGGGCAGGTGCATCCAAAGGCGCCGCCATCATCAAGAGCGTCTGCGGCGTCCTGGTGTTGTGCGGCGGCCTCTATCTGATTTACACCGCACAATAGATGAGATCCGCATGACAACGATCACGAACAGCACGACCGCTTCGACCGGGCACGAGCCAGCGGGCGAGGCGCCAATCCAACCCACATCGGGCCGATCGACCGCGAAGCGATACCTGCTGATCGGCCTGCTTCTGACGCTGGCATGGTGGGCGCTCTACCGCAACCTTGCGCCGCTGTCCGTCTGGCTCACCTACAGTCTGCTCCGACTGCCTCGCGATCATCACTTCAGTGCGGCCGTGGAGTTCTTCGTCTTTGAAGTTCCCAAGGTGCTGATGCTGCTGACGATCGTCGTCTTCGTCGTCGGGATCATTCGCACGTTGTTCACCCCGCAGCGCACCCGGGCCATCCTGGCTGGAAAACGCGAATCGGTCGGCAACGTCCTGGCGGCCATGCTGGGCACGGTCACGCCATTCTGTTCCTGCTCGGCCGTCCCCCTGTTCATCGGATTCGTCACCGCCGGCGTGCCGCTGGGCGTGACGTTCTCGTTCCTGATCGCCGCCCCGATGATCAATGAAGTAGCGCTAGTGCTGCTGTTTGGCATGTTCGGCTGGAAGGTCGCCGGACTCTACCTCGCAACCGGCCTGCTCATCGCGATCCTTTCCGGCTGGATCATCGGCCGGCTGAAGATGCAAAAGCACGTGGAGCAGTGGGTCTACAAGACCCAACTGGGCGAAGGCCCCGCCGAAGAGCCCTTGGACCTCGCCGATCGCATTCGTCTGGGCCGCGATGCCGTGCGCGATATCGTCGGCAAGGTCTGGCTGTACGTCGCGATCGGCATCGCCGTCGGCGCGGGCATCCATGGCTACGTCCCGACCAACGCCATGGCCAGCCTCATGGGCAAAGGTGCGTGGTGGAGCGTCCCGCTCTCGGTCGTGATCGGCGTGCCGATGTACTCCAATGCCGCCGGCATCATCCCCATCGTCCAGGCGCTACTGGAAAAAGGCGCGGCCCTGGGCACCGTACTGGCATTCATGATGGCGGTCATCGGCCTGTCCCTGCCGGAGACGATCATCCTGCGCAAAGTGCTCAAGCCCCGCCTGATCGCCGTGTTTGTGGGCGTTGTGTCCGTCGGCATCGTGCTGGTCGGGTACCTGTTTAACGTTATTATGTGAATCGATAGAGGTATGGGGGTGCCCGCCGAACTGGCACCACCCAGGGACATCAGCATCAAGATTAGTTGCGAATAACCGACATCGAGTCAGCGGAGACCGAATGAGTAATAGCGAGACGAGCACGGGCACGGGTATGAGGCTGCTGCGACGCGCAGTATCGGTAGGCTGGAAACTGGCAGTGGTCGCAGCGATCATCGTCTTCGTCGTCTATCGCATGCGATTTGCCCCGGTACCTGTCGCTTCATACGTCGCCCAGACCGGCCCCATCGCCGCCGAAGTCATGGGCACCGGCACGCTGGAAGCGCGCGTGACGGTAACAATCAGCCCAAAGATATCCGGCTTGCTCACGACAATACTCGCCGACCAGGGCGACCGCGTTACCAAAGGCCAGTTGCTGGCAACGCTGGACGACGGCGATCTGCGACAGCAGGTCGAAATGGCCAAGGCCGAACTCGCCGCAACCCAGGCAGGCGTCGATCGCTCGGCCGCCGACATCACCCGCGCCGAGGCCGACGCCAGGCAAGGCCGCCTCTCCTATGGCAAAATCTCTCAGCTCATCACCACCCAGTCGGCCAGCCCCGACGAACTCGACAAAGCCACTCAGCAGCGCGACGTCGCCGAGGCCCAATTGCAACGAGCGCAGCTCGCCAAGGTGGAACTGGAACGCCAGGTCATCAAGTCCCAGGAGTCCCTCCGCTATTACCAGGCGCGTCTGGGCGATACCCGGATCCTGAGCCCTTTCGACGGGCTGGTAGTCCGCCGCAGCCGCGAGCCCGGTGATATCGTCGTGCCCGGCAGCGAAATCCTCCAGATCATCTCCACCGCCCAGTTGTGGGTATCTGCCTGGGTGGACGAAACCGCCTTGGCCAGCCTGGCGATCAACCAGCCCGCCCGCGTCATCTTTCGCTCCGATCCCGCGAACCCCTGCACCGGCTCGGTGACCCGCGTGGCCCCGCTTGCCGATCGTGAAACCCGCGAGTTCCTCGTCGATGTCACCGTCAAAGACCTGCCCAAGATCTGGGCAGTCGGCCAGCGCGCCGAGGTCTATATTCAGACCGCGACAAACCCCGAGGCGCTCTTGGCTCCCGCAGCGTCCATCGTCTGGCAGAACGGCAAGCCCGGACTCTTTGTCAGCAAAGAAGGCCACGCCAACTGGCGCAGCGTCACCCTGGGCCTGCGCGGCACACAGGGCGTTGAAGTCACCAAAGGCCTGGCCGCCGGCGAAACCGTCGTCTGGCTCCGCGATCCCAAAGACGGTCCACTGACCGATCACCGCGCCGTCTCTCTCGTGAGTGTGCCATGAACCTTGCCAGCCGCGATATTCGCCACCACTTCGGCCGCTTCGTCCTGACCACCATCGGCCTGGGCCTCTTACTCATGCTGGTCATGGGCATGGGCGGCATCTACCGCGGGTTAGTCCAGGACGCCACGCTCCTGGTCGAACGCATCGACGCAGATATCTGGGTGGTGCAGAAGGACACCCGCGGACCATTTGCGGAAGTCTCCCGCATCCCCGCCAACATGGCCGATCGCATCCGCGCTGTCCCCGGAGTCCAGAGCAGCCGGGGGTTTGTCTCCACCACCATCCAGCGCGAGCACAATGGCCAGCCGCTGCGAATGACCGTCCAGGGACTGGACTCACCGGAAGATCGTGGCCAGTGGCTGCCTCTGGTTGCCGGCCGGTCATTGGGACAGGCTCACTACGAAATAATCGCCGATGAGTCGCTCAAGCTGCCTCTGGGCGCACAGGTGAAACTGGGCAAAGACACCTATACCGTCGTCGGCCTGACCAGCGGCATGACGTCGCCCGCCGGCGACTCAATGGCCTTCTTCTCCCTGCGCGATTCCCAGACCATCCAGTTTGACCTGCCCGGCGAAGCGGTTCGCCTGGAACGCAGCGCCCGCTTTGGCCGAGCCCAGCAGATTGACTTAGGACGCAGTCAGCCGCAGGTCATCCAGCGCAGCCTGGGGCTTTCGTCGGGAATCCCCGCCCTCGGCCCCCCGGCCGTCAGTGCCGTCGTCGTCAAGCTCCTGCCCGCGGCCGACCTTGAGCAGGTGCGCGCCACCATCGCCCGCTGGCCCGACGTTTCAGTCTATACCGCCGAAGCCCAGCGCAATCTGCTGCTCAGCGGCATGGTGGACAAGTCCCGCCGGCAGCTCGGCCTTTTCCGCATCCTGCTGATCCTCGTCTCGGTGATCATCATGGCCCTGATCCTCTACACCCTCACCCTCGATAAGCTCCACGACATCGCCATGCTCAAACTGATGGGCGCCAGAAACAGCGTCATCCTTGGCCTGATCATGCAACAGGCCATCCTGCTGGGGGCCTTGGGCTATGGCGTGGCCTATGTGATCGGGCAATGGGTCTTCCCCTACTTCCCCCGCCACGTGGCGATTCTCCCCGAAGACCTGTGGCAACTCGCCGCCATCGTCCTGGGCATCTCGGTCGCCGCCAGTCTGCTGGGTGTCGCCAAGGCCCTGCGGGTCGAACCCAATGAGGTGTTGGCATGAGCCCCGCCCCTCTCAATACCGAGCCTGTCCTCGACGCCACCGGCCTGACCAAGGTCTACGGCAGCGGCCACACCGAGGTCACCGCCGTGCGCGATGCGACCCTGCGCGTGGCGCGAGGCG
>JBBQTU010000044.1:0-21039 GCA_038213005.1 Tepidisphaerales bacterium
GTTAAAGCGGCGGCATGCCGCAGCTCTCCAACGATGCGGCGGGACTCCGCGGCCAGCCTCCTGCCACCATTAGGACCGCTACATCAACAACCGTCCGGCTCAGAGAGGCAAACCCCGCCCAGCCTCCCCCAAGGGGGCGGAGTCAGAAGAGATCATCGCGCCATTCCTGCCAGTTATTGATGCGCCGGTCCTTAGCGGACGGCGGCGGCGACGGGGAGTTCGAGGGCGGCGCGGGCGGCGGCATTGGCGTGCTGCTGCATCTTGTAGAGGGCGTAGAGTGAGCCGAAGCCGACGTAGAAGTAGCCGCTGGCGAAGATCAGGAGGAAAGGGATGCCGGCGAGGCCGGCGAGGCGATCCTCGGACTGGAAGAACATGCTGACGGCGACCCATAGGCAGAACGTCATGTAGATGCCGAAAACGATCTCGAGCATGGGGAGCCAGAGGCGTTTGAGGGTGAACATGCTGTCGGGGCGGCGTTCGCTGTGCCAGGTGCGGTTGCGGTTCTGGCCGACCACGCCGTACTTGGGAGTGCGGACGAACTCACTGGGCTGACGACGGATGGCGCTCCAGATGGCTTCGATCACGGCCTTGGAGTTGTTGATGCTGACGCCAACACCGAGGGCCATCAGGGCAGGGAGATAGAACAGTGTTCGCCAACCGGCGCGCTGGCCGAACAGTTCCGTCTGGGCGAAGATGAAGAACGAACCGGCGGAGCAGGTGGCGACCACGAACATGCTGGAACTGAAGATCAACTGGCCGACGCTGTGTTTTTCGAAGGGGCTGAGGTGCGTGAAGAAGGTCGGGTACATCAGGAGCGTGAGCAGCACCATGAGCGGATAGACCAGCGTGTTGGTGAGATGGAAGAAGGCCTCGCCCTTGATGCGGCCGGGCAGGTTGCTTTTGAGCAATCTGGGGAGGAGCTTGATGCCGGTCTGGAAGCTGCCTTTGGTCCAGCGATGGGCCTGCTGCTTGAAGCCGATCATTTCAGGGGGCAGTTCGGCCGGGGCGATGTACTGCGGGAGATAGAGGAACTTCCACCCCTTCATCTGGGCGCGGTAGCTGAGGTCGAGGTCTTCGGTGAGGGTGTCATGCTGCCAGCCGCCGGCATCGTCGATGGTGGTGCGGCGCCAGACACCGGCGGTGCCGTTAAAGTGCATGAAACGGCCGGAGCGGTTGCGGGCGGTGTGCTCAATCACGAAGTGGCCATCGAGGAAGATCGCCTGGCTCTTGGTGAGCAGGGAAGCATCGCGATTCAGATGATCCCAGCGGACCTGCACCATGCCGATGCTGGAGTCGGTGAAATAGTCGACGACGTTGCGGAGCATGTCTGGCTCGGGGACGAAGTCGGCGTCGAAGATGGCGACGAGTTCGCCTTGGGCGGTCTTGAGTCCGGCGGAGAGGGCGCCGGCCTTATAGCCGGAACGATTCTCACGGTGGATATAACGAACCGGATATCCTTTGGCGGCCCAGGTCTCACAGGCTTCGCGGGCGATATCGGCGGACTCATCGGTGCTGTCGTCCAAGACCTGGACTTCAAACTTGTCGCGGGGATAGTCCATCTGGCAGGAGGCGGCGATCACGCGTTCGGCGACGATGTCCTCGTTGAACATGGGAAGCTGGACGGTGATGTGGGGCAGGTCGGCGTAGCGGCTCTTGGGCTGGCTGATGTCCTTGCGATGACGCAGGTAGAGGAAGAGCAAGGCGTAGCGGTGTACACCATACATCGCCACCGCGCAGAGCACGGCGACGTAAAAGGCCACCAAGGCATAACCGATCACCTGTTCGACCATAGATGCGCTCTTGAGTTCAGACCGACAAGCCCGCGGGGGCCGAGCAAAAACACCTCTCGTCGCCAGCATTACTAGACGCCAACCCCGCCAAACCGCGGGTGGCGTCGGCAGAATGCCGAGAGGGAACGAAACATCTCCCGTCAGCGGACCGAGCAGCCTATTATCCCAAACGTGACGGCGGCTGTCCTATGTTCCTAACGAGCCAAACATAGATTGTAGAGAATTGGCAGCAAAAGTGTCAACAACAGACTGCCAAATCAAAACTTACGCCGATCTCTGCCGCCTTAGCCCTGAGGCCCCAGGGAGTCAAGCTTACTCGGATCGGAGCGACAAAAAAAGGCCAGCTCCCTCAGGAGCCGGCCTTTGGGGTTCGATTACCTGAACCGTCGACTCAGGCCTTGGCTTCCTCGGTCTTGGGCGCTTCCTTCTTGGCCACCTTGGCGGCGAAGGCCTTGCGCTTGTCGTTCCGCTTGCGACGGAGGCCAGCAGCCTTACGCGCGGTGCCGGTCGGGGCGATCCCCTCGGTGACCAACTGCAGAATCACAATGTCGCCGGCGTCGCCGATGCGGTGCTCGGCGGTCTTGATGATGCGAGTGTAGCCGCCACGACGGTCGGCAAACTTCGGCGCAATGTCGGTGAAGAGCTTCTGGATCACCGACTGGCCGGTGAATTCCTGCTTCTCGTCCACCAACTGGCGATCGGTAAGCTGAGCGATCACAGCGCGACGGGCGGTGAGTGTCCCGACCTTCGCGAGGCTGATCATCTTCTCAGCCATCGCCTTGCATTCCTTGGCCTTGGGATGCGTCGTCCGAATTTCGCCATGTTCAAACAGGCTTTGAATCATGTTTCGGCGAAGCGCTTTTCGATGTTCCGTATCGCGGCTGAGCTGCCGGCCGCGAATCATGTGTCGACTCATGTCACACCTCTATAAGCGGACGACACTGGGTCGCCCGTTTTGGTTACTTCAGTTAGATCAGTTCTTCTCGTCGTCTTCCGCGGCTTCTTCCTCTTCGGCCTGGACCGGGGTCACCACCATGGCGTCCACGTCCATTCCGAGACTCAAGCCCATGTCGGCCAGCTTACGCTTCACTTCGCGAAGGCTGGTCTTTCCGAAGCTGCGGACCTTAAGCAGGTCCGATTCGGTCTTTTTCGCCAGTTCGCGTACGGTCTGGAGCTTGGCGGCTTCCAGGCAGTTGTTGGCCCGGACGGAGAGATCCAGTTCCTGCACGGTCATGCTGAGCTTCTGCTGCAGTTCCGGATCCATGGTGGGCATGTTCTTCGCGCGAAGAGCAGCCAGGGCTTCGTCGCTGACGTTCTCAGAACCCAATTCGAAGTACTGCACGAACGGGTTGAGATGCTTGCGGAGGATCTTGGCGGCTTCGACCAGCGCCATTTCGGGCGTCAGGGTGCCGTTGGTCCAGATCTCCAGGATCAGGCGGTCGTAGTCGGTCTTCTGCCCGACGCGGGCGTCCTCGGTGGCATAACGGACGCGGGTCACGGGGGAGAAGATCGAGTCAATGGCGATGAGGCCCACTTCCTGCTCGTCGCTGTCCTCTTCGATGTTCTCGACGGAGGTCACATAGCCGCGGCCCTTGGCAACGGTGAAGGTGATCTCGAAGGGAACGTCCTCGGTGAGGTTCGCCAGGACCAGGTCCTTGTTGATGACGGTGATGGAGGGGTCGGCCTCGATCATGCCGGCGGTGATGGGTCCGGCCTTCTTAGCGACCAGCTTCATCTCCTTGGGCTCATCGGCGTCGAGTTTGACGACCAGACCCTTGATGTTCAGCAGGATGTCGGTGACATCCTCCAGAACGCCATGGATGCTGGTGAACTCGTGGTCAGCGCCCGTGATACGGACATGGGTGACAGCGGCGCCCTCAAGCGAACTGAGCAGGATACGACGCAGGCTGTTGCCGACGGTCGTACCAAAGCCGCGTTCGAAGGGCTCGGCCAGAAAGCGGCCGAACACACCGGTCGAAACCTGCTCGTCGCGCGTCACGCGAGACGGCAACTCCAATCCACGCCAGCGAATTCTCATGACGATCTCCTAGCTTGCAGCCACAGATTGCGGGAGGTTACCGCCCCCACCGTCGGGGGCCATCTGTCTCCAGCCTCGCGATGGCTGCTAAATTATAATGTCAGACCAACCCACACGGGAATGAGACACATTTGCGAGGCGCAGAAAGTGTCTCATTCTGTCTCATTTTGTCTCATCACACGCGGCGACGCTTACGGGGGCGGCAGCCGTTGTGGGGCAGCGGGGTCACGTCTTCGATGCTGGTGACCTTCAGGCCGGCGTTCTGGAGCTGAATGACGGCCTGTTCACGGCCGGCGCCAGGACCCTTGACCTTGACTTCGATTTCCAGGACGCCGCACTTGCGGGCCTCGGCGGCGCACTTCTCGGCAGCGCGGCCAGCGGCGAACGGCGTGCTCTTGCGCGAGCCCTTGAATCCAACGGTGCCACCGGACGCCCAGGCGAGGGTCTCGCCGGCGGTGTCGGTGATGGAGACAATCGTGTTGTTGAACGTGCTCTGGATGTGTGCAACGGCGCGGGTGACGCCCTTGCGAATCTTCTTTTTCTTGCCAGCGGCCTTCTTGCCGGTCGTTCCCGCCGACTGTTGTGTCTGTTCAGCCATGATCCAAATACCTTGCTTTCTACAGGCCCGTAATGCCAGGCCCTACAGCTCGCCGCACATGCGGCGAAAGTTTTTTTGATCCAGCCATCGATGCCCGCACAGATGCGAGCGACGAATTGCCACGACAGCGCCGCGATTCGGCGATGCCCCGGCGGCCGGCTTACTTGCCGAGTTCCTTGACGCCCTTCTTGCCGGCGACGGTCTTGCGCGGACCCTTGCGGGTGCGGGCGTTGGACCGGGTGCGCTGGCCGCGAACGGGCAGCGAACGGCGATGGCGGGTGCCACGATAGCTGCCGATGTCGCGCAGACGACCGATGTTCTGCTGGATCGAGCGGCGGAGGGCACCTTCGACGAGGAACTCCTTGTCGATGAGATTGACGATCTTCGCCAAATCATCTTCAGAAATTTCCTTGGCGCGCTTCTGGGGATCGATGCCCGCTTCCTTCAGGATCTGGCGGCTGTTGGTGCGCCCAATCCCGTAAAGATAGGTCAAGCTGACCCAGATGGGCTTATCGGCCGGAATATCTACACCTGCGATACGAGGCATACTAGCTCCAGAATCTTCAAAAGTCGCGGCACCGGGCCGCAAGGGTCGCTGGACCGAACACACGGGCTAACGCCCATGCAACTGGCACGGGCCCAAACCCGCGCCGGCATCAGCCCTGACGCTGTTTGTGCTTCACGTTTGTACAGATCACCCGCACCATTCCCTTGCGGCGAACGATCTTGCAGTTCTCACAGATTCGCTTCACGCTACTTCGCACTTTCATAGTTCACCTCAGTGGCCGCAGAGAAAGCGGCGAATTGTCATTTATATTCGCAAGGCCCCTTTTTCACAAGGGGGACCCGTCGGTCAGAATCTCGACGCCTGTTTCCGTGACCGCCAGGGTGTGCTCGAAATGAGCCGCCAACTGCCGGTCCTCGGTCACGATCGTCCACTCATCATCAAGCAGGACGACATCCCGCTTGCCGGCGACCACCATGGGTTCCACCGCGATCGTCATACCCGTGCGGAGCTTAAAGTCGCCCCGCAGTTGTTCAGAACTCACGAAGTTCGGAACCTTCGGATCCTCGTGCATGCTCCGGCCGACGCCGTGGCCGACAAACTCACGCACCACATTGAACCCGGCCTGCTCGACGTTGTACTGCATCAGACGAGCGATGTCGGACCAGCGTGCATCCGGCCTGGCATTGGCGATCGCCAACTCCAGCGTCTGACGGGTCACATCCATCAGCTTCTGAGCTTTTGGGCTGACCTGCCCGACCGCAAACGTCCAGGCAGAGTCGGCCACCCAGCCGTTGAGGAACACGTTCACGTCAATGGAGACGATGTCGCCGTCCTTCAGCCGCCTGGCACCGGGTATCCCGTGGATCACTTCCTCGTTGACGCTGATACAGGTGTACCCAGGATAGCCTTCGCCTTCCTTGTACGTCGGAAAGAACCGTGAACTCGAAATCGCGCCTGCCTTCCGCATCTCCTGACCCGCGACTTCGTCCAGTTCGCGAGTCGTCACGCCGGGCTTCATGGCCTGGTGCATCTTCTGCAAAATGCCATGCACCACTATACCGGCCCGCCGCATCATCTCTATATCGCGCCTCGATTTGAGAATGATCGGCATGAGGAACTAGTACTGCCTTCCCTTGATCCGCTTGCCCTTCTGTCCGGCGCTCGTAGCAAGGAAACCGCTGTAGTTGCGCATCATCAGGTTCGCTTCGATGCGCTGCACCATATCTAAGGCAACGCTTACAGCGATCAGCAGGCCGGTTCCGCCGAGGAACGCGGTGATCTGCCAGTCGATCTTCATAATGTTACTGACCGCACCGGGGATAACCGCGATCACTGCAAGGAACGCAGCACCCACAAACGTGATGCGAAGCATGACGCGTTCGAGATACTGCGCCGTACGCGGACCGGGCCGCATGCCGGGGATGAAACTGCCGTAGTCGCGAAGCTGATTGGCCATTTCCTTCGGCTGAAACTGGATGGTGGTCCAGAAGTAGGCGAAGAAGTAGATCATCGCCACCTCGGTGACCACATACATGTAGGCGCCGCGATGGAACTGGTCGTTCATGAAGCGGATGGCACCAGAACCCTTGCCCCACTCGGTGTTGCCGATATACCCCAGCAGCATGCCTGGGAACAACATCAGAGACTGGGCGAAGATGATCGGCATGACGCCGCCATGGTTGACCCGCAACGGAAGATACTGCTTCTGGCCGCCGTAGACGCGACGACCGCGGGTTTGCTTGGCCTGCTGGATCGGAATGCGGCGCTGGGCCTGGGTGATCAGGATGGATCCGGCTACGACCGTCACGAACGAGGCGAGCAGGAAGAGCAGCGTGCCAAGACTCATGGTCTTGACGGATCCGGTGGCGGCGCCGCCGGCGGAGAAACTGGTCTCTTCGATCAGCTTGATAAAGACTGTCGGCATGCGGGCGACAATGCCCGCCATGATGATCAGGCTGACGCCATTACCCAGGCCGTATTCGTCGATCTGTTCGCCCAGCCACATCAGGAAGACGCAGCCAGCCGTCAGAGATAACAGCCCCACAAACCAGAAACTGAAGGTTGAGTTATAGAGAAACTCAGGCTGCACCAGCTTGGCATTGCGCAAATAAGTAAGCCAGAACCCGGCCTGCACCAGGCACAGGGGTACTGTGATATAGCGGGTCCATTCCTGGATTTTCCGCCGGCCGGTCTCCCCTTCCTTCTGCATTTTTTCCAGCGAAGGCATCACGGTGCCAAGGAGCTGGAAGATAATGGAAGCGGAGATGTAGGGCATGATGCCCAGGCCAAAGATCGTGCTCTGGGAAAGGTTGCCGCCGGAGAAGAGCGAAACATAACTGGCCAGGCGGCCGAAGGCAGAGGAGTCGGTCCCCTGCTTCTCCATAGCGGCCTTCATCACTTCCTGGTCGACACCGGGAATGGGGATCTGATACCCAATGCGGTAGATGGCCAAAAGGAAGATGGTGAAGAGCACCTTGTTACGGAGCTCTGGAACCTTAAAGACATTGATCAGCGTCTTGAACATTCCTCAATCCGCCAGGCTTGAGACCGGAAAACAACAAAAACCAAATCCGAAACTTCAAACCCGAAAAGTGCGACCTTCGCCGCCTTTAGTTTACTTCGCTGCCTCGTCCTTGGCAGGCTCAGCCTTGGGGGCATCGGCCTTCGGAGCGTCGCTCTTGGCGACCTCGGCCTTGGGGGCCTTAGGACGCACGACAAACTTCTTCTTGGGCTTGGGCGTCACGAACGCCGTGCCGGCCGGGGTCTTGGCTTCGCCGCCGAGTTCCAGGATCTTCGCCAGAGCCGACTTGCTGAACCAGTTGGCGACAACCGAGACCTTCTTGGTCAGCTTGCCATCGCCCAGGATCTTGACGACACCCTTGGTGTCAGGAATCAGCCCTGCATCAGCCATGGCCGCCGCGTCGATCGTCGCTCCTGCGGGGAACTTGTCGAGCGAGGGAAGGTTGACGACATGGTATTCCACGGCGAACGGATCATTACTGAAGCCGCGCTTGGGCATACGACGGAACAGGGGAGTCTGGCCGCCTTCTCTACCCGGACCCCAGTGGGGTTTGCCGGAGCGGGCGGTGGCACCCTTGCCGCCGCGACCGCAGGTCTTGCCCCGGCCGCTGGACTCGCCGCGGCCCTTGCGCTGGGTGCGCTTGTTCGCGTGGCCGCCGGTGATTTCGTGGATCATGCTCATGGGGTTTGTCCGTGCTTAAAGTCGAGTTTAGTTAACGGGCCTGAAATTCGCTGGCCCCGGCTTCCAACTGGACGCCGCGGATCTTCTCAATCTGCTCGCGGCTCTGAAGCTGTCTGAGGGCATCCAGAGTCGCCTTGACCAGATTCTTGGGGGCAGTGGAGCCGTAGGCCTTGGTCAGGATGTCGGTGATGCCGACGAGTTCCAGGATCGGGCGGACGCTCTTGCCCGCGGTGATGCCGGTACCAGGACGAGCGGGTGCAAGCACCACGCTGCTGGCGCCCCAACGGCCCTTGATGGCGTGGGGAATCGTGGTGCCCTTGAGGACCACCTTGAACATGCTCTTTCGAGCGTCCTTGGTGCCCTTTTCAACCGCCATGGGGACCTCGTTGGCCTTGCCGTAGCCCATGCCGATGTTGCCTTTGCGGTCGCCGGCGACGACGAGAGCACCGAAGCTGAACGTTCGGCCGCCCTTGACTACCTTGGCGCATCGATAGATCTTCACGACGGAAGCTTCAACGCCACCCTCGTCAATATCACGACGATCACGCTGCTGACCGCCACGGCGCTGTGGCTGATGCGACTGACGCTTGCGTTCGGCCTGCTGCGGCTGGGCCGCGGGGGCCTGGGTTGCCTCGGCCGCGGGGGCCGGCTGCTGCGTCTGTTCCTGCTGGGGTACTTGATCTTGCTGCTGGGCCATAGTGAACTCGCTGTTTCATCCGCCAGGCGGATGGGAACTCTCTTTAGAAACTCAGACCGCCCTCGCGTGCGGCATCGGCCAGTGCCTTGATGCGCCCGTGGTAGCGACGACCGCCACGATCGAAGCAGACGGTCTTGATGCCGGCTGCGACGGCCTTCTGGGCGATGCTCTTGCCAACTCGCTTGGCGGCCTCAATGTTGCCGCCATTCTTCAACTCGCCGCGGATCTCGGCGATGGTCGTGCCAGTGGCAACCAGCGTCCGCCCGGCCATATCGTCGATGATCTGGACGTAAATATGCTTGTCGCTGCGGAACACCGAAAGCCTGGGGCGTTCGGCGGTGCCGAACACGTTGGCCCGGATGCTCCACTTGCGCCGCTGCAACTGCTTCTGTTTTAATACGTTTTTGTCTGCCATAACTCATCAACTCCCGGGAGCATCGGCTAGAGTTCGAGGCTCCAGTTGATATTCCAGTCTCAAATCTCAAATCCAAAATCTGAAATTCAAAATCCGAAAACCTTACCTTACTTAGCGCCAGCTCCGGCAAACGCCTTGCCAGCCTTGATCTTGACGGCCTCGCCGACATATCGGATGCCCTTGCCTTTGTAGGGTTCGGGTTTGCGAAGCTTCCGCACGCGGGCGGCGAACTCGCCGACGGCCTGCTTGTCCGCACCAGCCACGTGGATGTGGTTGGTCGCATCCACCTGCACGGTGAGATTAGCGGGAATCGGCACACTGAGCTGGTTGGCATAGCCAACCGTCAGCAGAAGCTGGGTGCCCTTGATCTCGGCTTTGAAGCCGACACCCTGGATCTCCAGACTCTTCTTATAGCCATTGACCACGCCTTCGACCATGTTGGCCACCAGGGCGCGGGTGAGGCCATGCAGAGCTCTGCTCTGGCGTTCATCGTCCTTGCGCGTGACAACCAGGTTGGTCTTGGTGTCATCGAACTGGACAGAGATGTCTCTGTGGACGTTCAGTTCCAGCTTGCCCTTGGGTCCTTCGACCTTGACGAGCTGGCCTGCGACGTTCACTTTTGCCGCCCCGACGGGCACAGGCTTTTTGCCAATACGGCTCATAGTCGCTCCATTTCAGCTCCTCGTTGCCTGCACCGGCGACGAAGGCTCAGACTCAAACGTACTGCCACTAAATCAGCTCACAGTGCAGAGCACTTCGCCGCCCACATTTTCCTCGCGAGCCTTGCGATCGCTCATCACACCTTTGCTGGTGCTGACGACCGCGATACCCATGCCGTTGAGCACACGGGGCAGTTCGTCGACCTTGCGATACACGCGGCACCCGGGGCTGCTGAGGCGGTCGATCTCGTGGATCACCTTCGAGCCGTCCATTGTGTACTTCAGCTTGATGCGGAGCTGCCCCTGGGCAGTGTCCTCGATCAAGTCGAACTCCTCAATGTAGCCTTCGGCCTTCAGCACCGTGGCGATGCCTGCGCAGATTTTGCTTTTGGGCACCAGAACCATGCGCCGGTTAACCCGGTTGGCATTTCGGATGCGTGTCAGCATGTCCGCGATGGGATCTTGGTTATTCATCGCTGCTTTCTTCTCCACTTCAGGCGGAGACGGGAACTTCCCGGTACCGCTTCAGATTCGTCGTTACTGCTTACCAGCTTGCTTTACGGAGCCCGGGGATTTTCCCGGCCAGCCCCAACTCACGAAACTTATTGCGGCAGACCTTAAACTTCTGCAGCACACCTTTCGAGCGTCCGGTCAACTGACAGCGGTTGTGCAGTCGCGTCGGGCTCGCATCGCGCGGCAAGGCCGACAGCGCTGCGTAATTCTTTTCCTTCTTGAACTGCCGCCGGACCTCCGCGTACTTCGCGACGATCCCTTCACGGCGCTTCTGCTTTGCTACCCAGGCTTTAGTTGCCATAGTTTACCTGCCTACTTGTTACTGTCCTTTTCCTCGGTGCTGAACGGGAACCCAAATGCCTTGAGCAATTCCCGGCCCCGGTCGGCGTTCTTCGCATTGCTGATCACCAACGTGATGTTCATGCCCTGCTGGAACGTAACGGCCGCGGAGTCAACTTCGGGGAACACGGTCTGTTCAGTCATGCCGAAGTTGTAGTTGCCGCTCTTGTCGAACGCGGTGGGATTGAGCCCACGAAAGTCCTTGATGCGGGGGATCGCAAGGGACACCAGACGATCCAGGAATTCGTACATCTTGGCCCCGCGAAGCGTGACCTTCAGTCCGGTTTCCTGGCCTTCGCGAACCTTGAAGTTCGAGACAGCCTTCTTCGCCTTGCAGCGAACCGGCTTCTGGCCAGCGATCACCCCGAGTTCCTTCTCGGCGGTATCCATCTTGGCCTTGTTGCCCTCGATGCAGATGGCCTTGCCAAGTCCCATCGAGATCACGATCTTTTCCAGCCGGGGCATGGCCAGGGCATTGGTGATGCCCAGGGACTGCTTGAGGGCCGGAACGATCTGGTCGTGGTACTTCAGCGCCATACGCGGCGTCGGTGCCGGGACCTGCGGCTCAGTCGAAACCTCTTCAATGCCCTCGACCTCGGCCTGAGCCTTGATCTTCTTGGGCTGCTTCTGAGGTTTCCCCTGAGGCGCTGCGCCCTTGGGCTTCTTCTCTTTGGAGTCTTTGTCTTTCTTGTCTTTGTCAGCCATATCTGCCTCTGGACGAGATTCTCATCCGCTGCACGCGTTCATTTCTTGCCAACGACACCGAGGTCAGCGCCCTTCACGGTCACACGATGCTTCTTGCCATCGCGGATCTCGCTCTTGACCCGCGAGCCCTTGCCGGTGGTCGGGTCCACGGGCATGACGTTGCTCAGGTGGATGGGAGCATCCTTCTGAATGCGCCCGCCCTGCGGATTGCGCTGCGACGGCTTCACATGCTTCCATATCCGGTGGATGCCCTGCACCACAACCCGGTTCTTATCCGGCAGCACCCGAAGGACCTGACCGGTCTTGCCCTGGTCAACGCCCGTCGTCACCACCACCATGTCGCCTTTTTTTACGTTCCGTGCCATAGGTCGCTTCCGATTCTCTTTCGCTCACCTTCGCGACCGGTCAATCCGGGGCGCCCGTGAGCGGACCTTCTTCTCGCCTTTAGACCACTTCAGCCGCCAGCGAGACGATCTTCATGAAGTTCTTCTCGCGCAGCTCACGAGCCACCGCTCCGAAGATGCGGGTGCCCTTCGGATTACCTTCGTCGTCAATCACCACGGCGGCGTTGCTATCGAAACGCACATAGCTGCCGTCGACGCGGCGAATCGCGAATCGGGTGCGAACAATCACGCACCGGATGATCTCACCCTGCTTCACATCGCCGGCGGGCATCGCCTTCTTCACGACGCAGATGATCGTGTCACCCACGTGCGCGACCTTGCGCTTGAACTTGCCCTTACTGCTGGAGCCGCGAAGCACTTTAATGCACATCGCCTGCTTCGCACCGGTGTTGTCGGCAATATCGAGATAACTTTGTTGCTGAATCATTTTTTCACCTGGCTTCCGGCGCCTTGCCCGTCATCACTTCTTCGGCCGAGACCTGGACGGCCTTCTCGGGGGCCTTGGACACCACACGCACAAGGCGGTGGTGCTTGGTCTTGCTCATCGGCCGACATTCGGCCACTTCAACCACGTCGCCTTCGCCGGCCAGATTCGCCTCATCATGTGCATGCAGCGTGGTCCGACGATTCAGGATCTTCCCGTACTTCGGGTGCTTGGTCTGGTATTCGACAACGACCTTGAGGGTCTTGTCGGCCTTATCCGAGGCCACCACACCACGCACCGTGCGGAGATGCGTGCGGTTCTGGGTTGTGTCTTTTGCTTGGCTCATTTCGGTCAGGCGGACTGCTCATCCGCCTCCTTTAGTTGCAGGAACCTTACTTCGCGGCGGCGGTCTTCTTCTCCGCCAGTTCACGCTCGCGCATCACCGTCTTCATCCGGGCAATGTCCAGCCTGGTCTTACCAAGCTGACTGGGATCTTCCAGTTTCTCGGTCACGGCCTGACTCCGCAGCGTAAACATGTGCCGCTGCTTTTCGGCCACTTCGTGAGTCAGGTGACTCGTCTCTTTGTCTCTGATTTCCTTGATCTTCATGGGAGGTTGTTCCCGTCTACGTATTCACTTGTTTAGCACCATTCACTCACACAGCGCTGTGCCTGCGAGCCACGAACCGGGTCTGAACCGGCATCTTGTGCGCCACGCGAGCCAGCGTCTTCTTCGCTGTCGCCTCGTCCACGCCCGTCACTTCGAACAGAATCTGACCGGGCTTGACCACGGCGGCCCAGAACTCCGGCTCGCCCTTGCCGCTACCCATTCGCACTTCGAGCGGCTTGGCTGAAATCGGCTTATTCGGGAAGATCCGGATAAACACGCGACCTTCACGATGCAGATAGTGGCTGCATGCCACGCGGCCGGCTTCGATCACCTTCGCGGGGATCCAACCAGGCTCAAGGGACTGCAATCCATACTCGCCGAATGACACCCGGTTGCCCTGGGTGGCATTGCCCTTGATCTTGCCACGCTGGCTCTTCCGGAACTTCACTCTCTTTGGCATCATCGCCATGGAACACCTCTATCGATGTCAAATCCGAAACTCGAAACCCGAAATCTGAAGTCGGACATCGGCATTATCGCCGGCCGCGACGCGGACCCGCGCCACCCGGACGCACATCGGTATCGGCCACCAGGTTCTCGTCGCCGAACATCCCGCGGAAGATCCACGTCTTGACGCCGATCGTTCCGTAGGTGGTGCACGCCACCGCATAACCGTAATCCACGTTGGCCTGAAGCGTCGTCAGGGGAACCGAGCCGACCGTGGCCTTCTCGGTGCGGGCGATTTCCGCCCCACCCAGACGCCCGGCAATGCTGATGCGGATGCCCTTGGCACCGGCGCTCATCGTGGCTTCCATCCGCTGCTTCATCAGGCGGCGGAAGCTGGCCCGCTTCTTGAGCTGCTCGGCGATCGCTTCCGCGACGAGCTGAGCGTTCAGGTCGGGGTTCTTAATTTCAATTACCTTGATCGGAGCGACCTTTCGCTTGATCAGGTCTTCGAGCTGTTCCCGAAGCTTGTCGACTTCAGCGCCCTTGGCGCCGATCACCAGACCCGGGCGGGCGGTCTTCACCGTGACCGTCACTTCCTCGCGGGTCCGTTCGATCATCACATCGGCGATCGCGGCGAACGGGGGTTGCCGATTCAGTCGCGTATCAACAAAGTTCCGGATCTTGAAGTCCTCGATCAGGAAAGCGCCGTAGGCCGCCTTGGGGGCGTACCACCGACTCTTCCAGTCTTCGGTAATACCGACTCGGAAACCAATTGGGTTAACCTTCTGGCCCATATTGCTGTTACCTTTTCTTCGCCAGGTGCCCCGACTCATCGCCGGGCTTCACCTTCTCCGAACTCTCACGCGCGCTCGCCAACTTCAACGCACAGGTGGCTGGTCCGCTTCATGATCGAGTATGCCTTGCCGCGATCCTTCGGCTGAAATCGCTTCATGACCGGACCCGGGTCAACCCAGCATCGCGTCACAACCAGCAGTTTCGTCTGCGCTTCCTGCTCACTGGCGTTCGCCACCGCGCTCTGGAGGACCTTGCCGATCAGAACCGCAGCCCGCTGCTTGCTGAACTTCAGCAAGGTCAGAGCCTGGTCGACCTTCTGCCCCCGGATCAGGTCGCCCACCAGCCGCGCCTTTCGGGGCGCGATGCGGGCAAATCGATGTTTCGCCAAGTATTCCATTTGTCTCACCTCGTTCCCGGCCGGCCCTTTTCAGAACCGCCGGGCTGTCATTCTTGCGTCCGGCCGACAGGCCGACGTTATTTATAAGATCCACTTACTTCGCCGGGGATCCGGCAGCCGCATCGGCCTTACGACCACTGTGGCCCTTGAACACCCGGGTCAGGGAGAACTCGCCGAGCTTATGCCCGACCATGTCTTCCTGGACGAACACCTTGATGAACTTGTTGCCGTTGTGAACCTCAAACGTGTGGCCCACGAACTCCGGGGTGATCGTGCATGCACGAGCCCAGGTCCTGATCGGCAGCTTCGCACGCCGTTCGTTGAGCTTCATGACCTTTCCGAACAGCTTCTCGTTAACGAAAGGTCCTTTTTTTGCGCTGCGGCTCATTGTCGCTCCATTATCGCCATCTAACGAACTCGATCCGAAATCTCAGAACTCACGTCTGAGAACGATCCTGTTCTTACACGCTGACCGTCTGCGGACGCTGCTGGAACGGCCCAAACTTACGCCGACGCAGAATCAGCCGTTCGCTGAGCTTCCGCGGATTACGAGTCTTGCCGCCCTTGGCCAGCACGCCGGTCGCCGAGCAGGGATGACGGCCGCCGTTTGCACGGCCTTCGCCACCACCCATCGGATGGTCGATCGGGTTCTTGGCCTTGGCACGCGACAGAGGGCGGACGCCCCAGTGCCGCATACGGCCGGCCTTACCGATGGTCACGTTGGACCAGTCGGAGTTGCCGATCTGTCCGATCGTCGCCCGACAGGCACTGCGGAGACGCCGCATTTCGCCTGACGGAAGGATCACGACCGACCAGTCACCTTCTTTGGCGCCCAGGCGGGCGACATTTCCAGCCGATCGGCACAACTTGCCGCCCTGGCCGGGATTCATTTCGATGTTGTGAATTTCCATGCCGGCCGGGATGTTCGCCAGCGGCATGCAATTGCCCACTTCCGGGGCCGCCAGCGCACCGTTGACCACAGTCGCTCCGACCAGCAGGCCGTTGGGGGCCAGGATGTAGCTCTTCTGTCCGTCCTCGTACTTGATCAGGGCGATGAAGCACGTCCGGTTCGGATCATACTCGATGGCCTCAACCCTGGCCGGGACGTTGTCCTTGACCCGCTTAAAGTCCACGAGGCGATAGAGCCTCTTATTGCCACCGCCACGACCTTGGGCGGTAATCTTGCCGTGGTGGTTACGCCCGCCGGAGCGGACTTTACCCACGCAGAGCGACTTCTCGGGGCTGAACTTGGTCAGCGTCGCCTTGTAGTCGATCACGCTGGCGTTGCGGCGACCTGCGGATGTCGGTTTATATACTTTTACTGCCATGGCTTATTCGCCTCGCTTCCTGAACTCCGGCCACCGCCGTTAGAACAGGTCAATCTTCGAATTCTCGTCCAGCTTCACGATCGCCCGCTTCCAGTCCGCGGCGTGAATCTCGCCCTTCTTGGTCCGGCGTGCCTTGCCCTTGCGGGTCATGGTGCGGACATCGAGGACTTTCACTTCATACAGCTTCTCGACCGCGAGCTTGATCTCCGCCTTGTTCGCAGCCTTGTGGACATGGAACGCATATTCGTTCCGCGTCTGCTGCATGCGGGTGCTCTTCTCGGTCACCAGCGGCTTGATAATGATCTCTGTGTACTGCATCGTCTTTGCTCCAGGCCTCGTAGGCCGCATTCACACCATCAGGCCAGGATCTGTTCCAGCCCTGCCTTGGTCACCAGCAGCGTACGCTTGTTCATGATGTCCCAGGCATTAAGCTGCCGCACGGTGGTCAGCGTCGTCTTGGGAATATTGCGTGCCGAACGGATGATCTTGTCATCTTCCTTCGCCATCGCCAGGCACACGCTGCGATCGATCCCCAGCGCCTTGAACATCGCGACAACGGTCTTCGTCTTGATGCTCTCAAGCTGAATATCGCTGACGACCCGAAGCTCTTTGCTCTGGAGTTTTGTCAGGATCGCGCTGTTGCGAGCCGCCCGACGAACCTTCGTCGGCAGATCCAGGCGCCATTCCTTGGGCAGACGCTGCTTGGCATGGCCGCCGCCCTTCTTGACGGGGTTGCGGATGCCGCCGGTACGGGCGTTGCCCGTGCCCTTCTGCTTGAACATTTTGCGAGTCGAACCGGCGACCTCGCCACGACGCTTGGTCCGGCGCGTGCCCTGACGCAGGTTTGCGTGATAGGCAACCAACGCCTGCTTCAGCAGGGGCTGATTCACGTCGCCGCCGAGCTTCTGCTCGTCGACCTGAATCGTCTCGACCTGCTGGCCGCTCTGACTATAAACTGGGACTTCAATCATTGCTCAGTCCTTTGCCATCTCGCCCGCCACGACCTTTCGAAGTCGCACCGGATCTGACGACCCTTACTTAATCTCAATTCGTCGCCGCGGCCTTGCTGACCTTGGCCGTGACCGCCTTACGGATGAACAGGATGGTTCCGGTCGGACCCGGCAGAGCACCCTTGATCAACAGCAGGTTCCGCTCCACATCGATCTTCACCAGCGGATGATTCTGAACCGTCACTCGATCCATGCCCATGTGGCCGCCCATGCGGAGCCCCTTCTTGGGCTTACCCACAAAACCGCGGTTTGAGGCGCGTGAGCACAACGAACCGGGGGATCGATGCTTACGTTCGGTACCGTGCGAAGCGCACTGGCCACCGAAGTGATATCGCTTCATAACGCCGGCAAAGCCTTTGCCCTTGCTGGTGCCGGTGACATCGACGAACGCTACGTCCTTGAAGATGTCGACCGTCACTGCAGAGCCCAAAGCCACATCGGACTTGGTTTGCAGGCGGATTTCGCGGAAGTGTCGCTTGGTCTCCACGCCGGCTTTGGCACAGTGGCCCATCAGCGGCATGGTGGAGTGCTTGGGAGAGACCTCGCCGTAGGCGAGCTGGACGGCATAGTAGCCATCCGTCTCTTCCGTCTTGACCTGGGTCACGGCACAGGGGCCGGCCTGGACGACGGTCACGGGGACGTTGGCCCCCTTGGCGTCGTAGATCCGGGTCATTCCGATTTTGCGTCCAATCAGTGCGGGAGTCATAGTCTTCAGCAGAGGAGAGGGAACCAATTGCAGTTCCGTCTCTTGCCGCTCCTCAAAAAGACAATACGTCAAAGCCGCGTCACGTGACCCGTCAGTCCGAGGACTTAAGGGCAATGGGTTCTTGGATGAACCCCACGTCCGGCAATCAAAATGCCCCTTACACAAGGGGCATTTAATATACCAAGCGGATTATGCTTTAATCTTCACAAACACACCGGCCGGAACCACAAGACGATTCAGAGCCTCGATCGTGCGGGCCGTGGGCTCGAAGATGTCGATGACGCGTTTATGCGTTCGCATCTCGAACTGTTCACGGCTCTTCTTATCCACGTGCGGGCTCCGCAGGACGGTGTAACGTTCGATACGGGTCGGAAGAGGAATCGGACCGCACACCCGGGCGTTGGTACGCTTGGCATGTTCGACGATCTCTTTTGCCGAAGCATCAAGAGAGCGGTGGTCGTACGCTTCCATTCGAATTCTAATGCGATCACCGGTCATGGATTCTCTCGTCTCTCGTTTCCAGCCTATTTCGCCACCGGCCTAACCCGGCAGACCCGACAAATTTCGCAGCCCGGCTAGAGCGGCGAGTCGCGTAATCTATCCGCTGGATTCTTCCTGTCAACTGCTGACGTAAAACTTTTTTGCCATAAATCCATAGCGGGCGCGCCTTTGGGCACTGCGGCAGACCCAGCAGCCGGCCGCGCGCAAGTCGCCGTTAGACCGCAACCAACACCAGACGTATGGCCCGCAGCCACCCTAGCCCCTATATGTAGGGCGAGCTGTCGTAATATCAGGACGGCGGCGGATCGCGGTTCAGGCACGGACACGACGGAAAAGAATGCGTCTGGCTTTTTTCTATAACGCCCCTCGCGAGCGGGTGTGCGGAGGCAAATCAGCGCCTCAAACTGCCATGAGCCCAAACGGACAAGTTGGAATCTCACTTCTTCATTGTCCAAGAGTCAACCATCCCGGCAGCGCAGAGTGGACGACGCTTCTTTCCACTTCATAGACAAATCCGCGATCATGTCGGGTCTAGGGATTCAGGAGGATCGACTGAGCGGACCGGCGGCCGGACAACCTCGAGAACACTGGATTGCCCAGGCCTATGACGCGCTGGGGCCAGCCCTCTATCGGTACGCCCTGATGATTCTGGCCGACCGGGCGCTGGCCGAGGATGCCTTGCAACAGGCGTTTACGCGACTACTCGGCCGCGGGCGATTGGATGAGGTCTCTTCGGCCAAGGCGTTTCTCCGTGTGATTGTGCGGAATGAGGCGTATCGGCTGCTGGCCGCACGCCGGCCGACCGAGACGCTTGAGCAAGCCGACGTGCGGCTCCTGGAGAGGGTTGACGACTCGGTCGAACGCCTGGATGAGCAGCGACAACTTGAACGGGCGCTTCGGCAGCTTCCGCCGGATCAGCGGGAAGTCGTGCACCTGAAGGTGTACGAGCAGCTCAGTTTTGCCGAGATCGCTCAACTACTGGCCATCCCGCCGAACACGGCCGCCAGCCGATACCGATATGCCATCGCGCATTTGCGCGAGTTTCTGCCGGCCCCGGAAGGCCGGAGGATGTGAAGATGAACGACGACACGAGCAAAATCGAGTGCATTCTGGTCCGCTTCAGACCGGCCGGCCCTGATGCCGACCTGCGCAGCCGGGTGGTCCAGCGAACCCGCACGCGTTCTCGCTGGGCATTCGCCGAAGCGATGGCCGCCATGCTGCTGATCGGCCTGAACCTGGCCCAGATCGGAGCATCGGTCACGCAAATCATCCCCCCGCCGCACACGAATGAAGCCCGCACGCGGCAACTCGCCGTGGCCATCGCCCGGCTGGATCTGCCGTTCAGCCAGGATGAAGCCTACGCCATGGCCCAGCAGCTTTCGGCCGGCGAACGTCTGGTGCGCCTGCCGCTGGTCCACGGCAGCCCGTCAATGAACATCAACAATGGAGGAATGCCATGAGCTACGGCCTTCTCTGGATCGAGACATTGCTGGCCTGCCTGCTCTTTCTGACCGCTGCAATCACGTTCGGCCTTCGGCGCAAGACCCGCATCGCAAGAGTGCTCTTCGCTTTGGTGGCGTTGCTGCCGTTGCTGCCACCTGCGGCCGCTGTGGTATTTGCCAGCATAACGCGGTTTGCGGTGGGGGTGCGCAACGACACCTTCCTATGGGCGATCCTTTTGCTCGCCTGCTACCTTGGCGGGGCAATCACAATACGGACATTCGCAAGACAGCGCGATGCCGCCGGAGTGCACCGGGCATTCTCCTGGCCACTAGCTCGCATCGTCACCGCGTGGCTGGTCGCGGTTTCGCTGACGGCGATGACCGTCTGGAACCTGGATTTGCAGGCACAGGTCGAGATCCAAGCCTTGCGCGCCGAGGCCGGGGCATTGGCCTTGAGCGCAGCTCCACCGCCGATCCCAGATTCGGCCAATGCATCCTTTGGCTATCAGAAGGCCCACGACTGTTTTGTGGCGGCCACTATCCCGGCCGACAAAGACGTTGAGTATCGCGACCTCGATCCTCGCTCGCCTGAGGTGAAGGCATTCCTGCTTCGGCAACAAAAGACACTTGAACTCGTCCGCCAAGCGGCAGATATGCCCGAGTGCCGCATCGAGTTTGACTACGCCCGCCCGGACATGGCGAAACTACTTGAAGAGTGGCCCAAGTTCCGCACGGGCGTTCGACTGCTTGCCATTGCCGCCAAAGCAGAGGCGGCTAGTGGTGAGGTGAATCTGGCAGTGGCTGACTGTCGCAGGTTGTACTCCCTGGCTGAACAGGTTGGCTCGGCCCCGGCACTGATCGGGGGTCTAGTGACCATTGCCGATGATAGCCGGGCTAGCAGCATTGCTTCATTAGTGCTTGGGGCCGTTTCAACCCAATCGGAACTCGATCAGTTCCCTTCACCGGACCTGGATGTGCTGCCGCGAACGTTTGCCCGATCTCTGCGGAGTGAAGAGGCATTGGGCTTGGCGCTATACTGCGACATGGTAACGGGGGAAGGTGTGTTCGCTGCAGACATATCGCCTCTTGTGGGGTCCGTCATGTGGTTTGGTTACTTCCGTGACGACATCGTCGTATACCGTCGTCATTTGCAGCGAGTGCAACGAGTCGCCGAAGAACCATACTACGAGGCATCCACCGAGCGACAGCAACTCAATGATAGTTACAGCCAACGGAACGGCGGGATACTCGCAGCACAGATCGTCCCGTCTTTGCTCAATTCGCTTCGCGCAATGGCGGATGCGCAGGCGCTACGTTCCGCGGTTGTCATGGCTCGTGCCGCCACGCGTTATCGCCTGGATCACGGCGACTACCCGGCCTTTGCGGAACTCCTCGTGCCGGCTTACGCGGAAGCGTTCCCCGTCGATCCGTTCGATGGCAAGCCCCTGCGCCTCAAGAAGCGCCCCGACGGCAGCCTCGCGATCTACTCCGTCGGCCACGATGGCAAAGACGA
>JBBQTU010000045.1:0-20994 GCA_038213005.1 Tepidisphaerales bacterium
TGCCCCGGCCATCCAGGTGGTCCATCTGCCCGAGAAGGCTCTGGTGCCCGATGTCGCCGTCAGCCCCGACGGCACGGTGCATGCCGTCTACGGACTGGAAGACCAGGCGTGGTATGTGCGGTCGGCCGACAACGGAGCAACGTTCACCGAACCGAAAATGCGAAGGGGTCGGGAGTCTTCGTGGCCATGTATCCCTTTCACAACAATCGTAGACTCCCGACCCCTTCGCATTGCCCACAACAATCGTAGACTCCCGACCCCTTCGCATTGCCCGGTTTGCCACATGGCACATCGGTGAAATGCATATTGCGTACTCACTCAAGGCGAATGCACGGCGCGACGGCTTCGAGCAGTCGCCCGAATACGAGGCATTACTCGAGCAAGCTGGGTTGCTCGGTCGTCACCTAAGCCAGCTATGCAGAGCCTCATCGAAGCGACGAAGCCAGCGAGTGCATGCAGAGCGGATGCTCGAGAGAGCCGAGCGGCTAACGACGCAAGCGTTCTCTGTTGATGCTGAACACCGGGAGAAGACGCGGGCGGAGGTCGCGTCACTGCTTACGAGACTTGGAACGATGGACACAGTATCAGCGGTCATTCCTCGCTTCAGTCACCGGCTGGAGGCCGTGGCTGGCGGCCTCGACCGCCCTCAAACGACGACGCCCGACCTGTCCCATATGCTTGACGGACGAACCCTGCGGCATGTCGATGCCAGGGCCGTTCTTCAGGACGTCGCCAAGACGATCGTTGACCACCACACAACGGGCCTCTCAAAAGAGGAACTGTTGGCCCTCGTGCTAAAGCCCTACCTCAAGTCGCGTGTCTGAGGATGGTCGGGTCCGCATTCGTGGCGTCCGTTGCGTCGTAAGTACGGCAGTCCCAGCACGGGCGTGAGACACTCCCGTCCTTGCTGTGCCACCCCCGCCAGCCCACAGCCTCCTGCGAAAATCTGTGCTAATCTGAGATAATCTGTGGATAAACGTCCTTTTGATCTGTGAGAATCGGTGCCAATCCCCGCCGCGGAGCGCCGCGGCGACTCTTCGAGCGGGCAAGTGGTGGACCCAGACCTCTTCTCCGTTGCCTCTGTTACCTCCTGTTCAAAATCCGGTTCGAAAACAAACTGCCGTATGGTCGAGAGAGACTGCTATTTCCGGGCTCCAATCGATTCCCCGCGTCATCGTGTCGCCGTGTCCCCCGCCTCGCCCTCCCGCCCTCCACCTCGGGCGTGCCCGTTTTTTAGGGCAGATGTAAGTTACGCGTCAGCGGGTGGTTGGAGCGAAAACGGTGCTGAGGGCGTGACAATTCTTTCGGGCAGGCATAAGAAAGTCGAAATCGGCGGGCCCATTGAGCAGCAGCGGAGTAAGGACTTGCTGCGGCGAGGCGGCAATTGCTACAAGCGAGGGCGCATGTGCCACGGGTGCGCTGCCGCTCAATGGGGCTGGATTCCCGGGTTGCCCGGAAAAACGGGCACGCGCGCGGCATCTCGCAGAAGGCAGATAGCAGCTCCTGCCCAGCCCAAAGCCCACGGGCGGCAGTCCGCAGGTTTGCCCCTGTGCGGCCGGCGCTCCCCTCCTCTCACACCTCCACGATCACGTATCGCTTGGTCCGATACCCCCCGCCGATCTCAATCGCACGGATTCCGTCAACCTGCGCCTCGCCGGGCATGTGGGTGTGCCCGGCCAATACCGTCCGCACATTCGGATAGCGCCGGACTAGCTCACCGATTCGCGGACTGCCCAGAAACGCCTTGGCAAAATCCCATTGCGGCGCACTCGGCGGCGGCATCAGCTCGTGAAACGGAACGTGATGCGTCGCCACCAGCACTCGCGGCACGTGCCGGAGCGACTCTAACTGCCGCTCCATTGTCGCCAGCAGTTCATCAAGGAAGACCTCATCGCTGCGCCCCAGACGCACGAATCGGCCGTCGTTCCACCTCGCGAATGTCTCCCTCCCGATGCTGCTGATATCGGCGGTTTGCTCAAATAGATACGAGAACTCAGTATGCCGCTCGGCCGCCCCCGGCGAGATCTTGGCCTCGTAGAATCGCTTCGGGATCCCCAGACGGGCCACCGCAAACCCATAGTCATACCATCCCACCGAGCCAACGATGGCCGCATCGCCCAGCACGAAGGGATGGGACTGAAGCCACTGCCACCCGGCCGCCTTGACCCGCGCCGGCAGTTCGGCGGTCAGCATTTCATAGCTGTCTCCGCCACGCGTCCACAGCTCATGATTGCCCGCGACAAACAGCCGTGGACCCTTGAAGGTGAAGAGGTTAAGGCAATCCTCCAGGTGCGCGGCGTCGGCAATTGCGGTGTCGCCCAGCAGCAGCAACACATCGACCTTTTGCGAATTGATCTGGGCGATCAGCTCGATCGCCCCCTGCCGCGATCGCGGATGATTGAAGTGCAGGTCTGAGGTCGCCAGCAGTCGCATGCCGGGGATTGTGCCTTGGCCAAGGCCCATTCGGCAAGGACTGTGCCGCGGGAAAATCAGAGATCGCAGGTGCTTTGATGAGGGCGTGCCCGAAAATACGAAACAACGCGGAAACTGGGAAAACTCGAAGCAGCAAATGTGGAGCGGCGCGGACATGCGGCACGCCGCCCGGATTTTCGGGCACGCTCCCGCCGAGCAATACCGCCGAAACTGTCGCATCCCTGAGCGGTTTGGGTTAAAACGCTGTCCATGCGCCGGATTCTGCTGGGTGTCGCATTCGTCCTGGTTCTGCTCACGCCAATCGTGCTTGCCTGGCGGTTTGGCGGAGCGGCAGCGCGATCGTCGTCGCCATCAACCGGCGCGATGGAACTGGTCATCATCACTCCCCACCAGGAGGGAATCCGACGCGAGTTCGCCGCCGCCTTTTCCGCATGGCATCAGGCTCATTACGGACAGCCCGTGAGCGTCGACTACCGATCCTTTGGCGGCAGCGACATCGTCCGGTACTTTGAGGAACGGCAGAAGACGACGTTTCCAAAGACCGGCACATACAACATCGATCTGGCCTGGGGCGGCGGCGACTTTCTCTTCGATCAGCAGCTCAAGAAGCCGGGATATCTTGAGGTCGTGCAACTTGAGCCAGGCTTCATGAAGGAGGCTTTCCCCGAGCCGACGCTGGGCGGCCTGCCCTTGTACGACACAGACGCCAAGACCGGCCCAAGTTGGTTCGGCACGGCCCTGGCGAGCTTCGGCGTGGTCTATAACCGCGATATCCTGCGGTATCTGGGGGTTCCCGATCCCATGACCTGGCGCGACCTGGCCGACCCGCGGCTGGCCGGCTGGATCACGCTGGTCGATCCCACGCGCAGCGCCTCAGCGCGGCAAGCCTACATGGTCATTTGCGAGCGGGCGATGGCCGACGCCGCCGCGGCCGGCCGATCCGAAGCCGACGGCTGGGCCGACGGAATGGGCCTGATCCGCCAGATCGCTGCCAACGCCCGTCAGTTCGCCGACTCATCGGCGACCGCGCCGATCATGGTCTCATCGGGCGACGCCGCGGCCGGCATGTCGATCGACTCCTACGGCCGCTCCCAGAGCGACGCCGTGGGCGCCGACCGCATGGGCTATGTCGAGCCGGAGAACGCCACGATCGTCAACCCCGACCCGATTGCCCTGGTAAAGGGGGCCCAGCATAGGGAGCTGGCCATCCGGTTCATCCAGTTCGTCCTGTCGCCCGAAGGCCAGGCACTCTGGAACACCCGCCCCGGCTCACCCGGCGGGCCGCGGCAGACAGCCCTGCGGCGCCTGCCGATCCGCCGCGACGCCTACGCGGATATGAGCAGCCACACCGACGCAGTGAACCCGTTTAAGTCGGCCAGCCAGTTCAACAAGTCCAACGCGCGCGAAAAGACCTTCGGCATCCTGGGCGACATGATCCAGTACAGTTGTATCGACCTGCTGGACGAGCTGCGGCAGACGCGCGCTGTGATTCTCCAGTCGCCACGTCGCGAGGAACTGGATCGCAAGCTCGGCCGCTTCCCACTGAACGAAACCCAGGCACTCGCCCGAGCCAAACAGTGGAAAGAAGCCACGGTCCCGCAACGTCTGGCGCTGCAGCGACAGTGGACCGATGAGTTCCGCCGCGAGTATGCCGCCTTGCGCGCCGAGGCTCGATAAGGAGTTGCCTCCGCACGGCAATCCTTCTCTTCCTGAGAAGTTATCAGAAGAGGAATCTGAGCCACAGATGGGGCACAGATAGTCACAGATTCAATTCGTGCCGCGATGCCCATCGGTGCGCATCTGTGCCCCATCTGTGGCAATACTCTTTGGTTCTGTGTGGTTTGTACCGCTCAGACCTTCACTTCGCGGCCGGCCTTGTGGCTGCGATAAAGGCCATCGAGGATGCGGATGACGTTCAGGCTTTGCTCGGGCGGTACGGGCGAGGACTTGCCGGTGAGAATCGCGTCGGCATAGAAGGCGATCTCGCGGTGGTGCCCGCCCACACCATCGTCGGGATACTTAAGCTGCACGTCGGTGGTGGAGCCAGCCTTCTCGCCGTGGATGGTAAGCTCAGGCCATTCAGCGCCCGCTTCGGTGCCCATCAGGGTGATCTTCTGCAGCTCGGGCTCCTTGATGTTGGCCAGCCACGAGCATTCGAGCGTCAGGGCGGCACCATTCTTGAAGCGGATAAAGCCTGCGGCAAAATCCTCGACCGTGATGGCCTTGCGATCCCACTCGCCCCACCAGCCGCGGATGTCCGTGCGCTTGGCGAGTTTCTGCGGCGTGATGGCGGTGACGGTGACCGGCTCGGGGTGGTTCATCAGGTGCAGCGCCAGGTCAAGCATGTGAACGCCGACGTCGATGCACGGGCCGCCGCCGGAGATGCGTTTGTCGATGAAGCCGATGCGCGTGGGCAGGTATCGCCGGCGCAGGAACTGGGCACGGCAATAGTAGACCTCGCCCAGTACGCCGTCCTTGAGATAGTCATGCAGATGCAGTGCGCTATTCATGAACCGCGTGCTCTGGGCGCACATGAGGATCAGCTTCTTATTCTTGTTCTTGTTTCGCGCTGCGATCATCTTCTTCACATCGGCGGGCGTTGTCGCCAAGGGCTTCTCGCACATCACGTGCAGCCCGGCGCTCAGGGCCTCGACGGTGACCGGGCAGTGAGCGGCGTTGTTGGCGCAGATATCCACCGCGTCGACCTCGATGCCGCTCTTGAGCAGATCCTTCAGATAAGGGAATCGGGCTTCCTTGGGCAGGCCCAATTCGTCGCCGCGCTGATGGCGGCGCTCTTCGATGGGATCGGCGCAGGCCACGATCTGCGCCGTCGGGTTGAGCTTCCGCCAGCCTTCAATATGGATGCCGGAAATGCCGCCACATCCGATCAGAGCCACCCTGAGCGTGGGCTTGGCGTTCTTGTCAACCTTCGCTGCGCCACCCCATAAATCCAACGTCGCAAAACCTGCCATGATCTGTCTCCTCTGTTGTATTGGCGTGCGTACCCGATGCAAACATTACACGGGATCGTCACATCGCGGCCGAATCGGCCGACTGTCTGGCGACACATGATAATCACAAACGCCCCCGCCGGGGAGCGCAACGACACATGAGCGCCCCGGGCCCCGGGAGCGCTATGCGTGATCGCAACGACACACGTGCGCGCAACACGCGCGGACCCAGCAGCGCGAGCACGACATGATCTCACCGAGCTGGCATGCCGCCGACGAATCGGAGTTTTCCGGCCAATGGATTACAATCCTCGTCGACAAACAAAGGAGCACTCTCGTGGCTGAGATGGATGAATACGAAGCGTTTGCGGCGGCCGCCCGGCGGGCCGGCGCGCTACGGCTGATGCAGTGCAGCAGCGGGAATCTTTCCTGCCGCCTCGACGCCGGGCGCATGCTGGTCAAGGCATCGCGGGCGTGGATGGCCGACCTGACATCGCAGCAGGTTGCCCTGTGCAACATCGCCGACGGGGCGAGTCTCAACGGGCAGACGCCGTCGGTGGAGATCGCGTTCCATGCCGGCATCCTCCGCTGCCGGCCGGATGTGAACGTGGTGCTGCATTTTCAGACGCCGGCCGCGACGACGCTGGCGTGCGGGCATCCGGAGGCAATGAACTTCTTTGTCATCCCAGAGATTCCGGTTTATATCGGCGCCATCGGGATTGTCGGGTTCCTGGACCCAGGCTCGCTGCCGCTGGCGGATGCGGTGACGGAGGCCATGAAGACGCACAACCTGGCGATCCTGAAGAACCACGGCATGGTCACCGTGGGCAAGAGCTACGATGAGGCGATCCAGAGGGCGGTGTTCTTTGAACTGGCCTGCGAGATCATCCTGCGGGGCGGATCACGGGTTGAGCCTCTCCCAGCCGAGGCGGCGGCCGGGTTCTGCCGAGGCTCTGGCGGAAAGGCCTGAGCGGCTGCTGCAGCGGCAGTCGGTGGTGCGGCCACGTGCCGCGGGATCGCGCGCGGCGGCAGTCGATGGCGACGGCGTCAGAACGGCAGATCGCCATCATCGCCAACCGCGCCAGATACGCAGCCGTTGCCGCGCAGGGGTCAGTCAAGGGCGCAGGAAACCTTCGACGAAGAATCTCTGGAGTGCGGTAAGCTTCTTACCGCTCTACCGAGGCGAGCTTCTCGCCGGGAGGGGGGGGCAGCAGAGTAGGACATGCATTGTCACCAACTGCTTCTCACAAGGCACCGATATGTTCCTCCCGCCGACAAGGTCGGCTCGTCAAAGCTGCGAGAAGCTCGCAGCACTCCAAACCGCCTTCAGTGTCCTGCACCCGTCAGCCAACGGGGCGTGCCCGAAAATCCGGGCAACCACGAAATACGAAGCACTAAATACGAAACAACGCGGAAACTCGAAGCAGCAAACGCGGAGCGACGCCGACATGGGGCACGTCGCCCGGATTTTCGGGCACGCCCAGCCAACGCCGGCGAGGGCCTGCGGTGGCAACGCGACGGGGGAGAGGGTATAAGCATGGATACAAATGCTTGGTATCGCTGAACATCTTTATCGGCTGGTTCCTGCGAATCCGATTTTCCTGCGGGTGGTGTCGACCGCGGGCAAGCGGCGGCGCGATGCCATGATCCGGTTTGGATATCTCGGCCTGCTGACGGCCTGGGCCGGGCTGATGCTGGTGGCGATGGGCAGCATCACCGACATGGGCGAACTGGCCAAGAGCAGTGCGACCATCTTCAAACAGGCCAGCTATCTCCAATTGGCGCTGGTGGCGCTGCTGGCGCCGATCTTCACGGCCGGGGCGATCACGCAGGAGAAGGACAGCCAGACCTATGACATCCTGCTGACCACGCCGCTGTCCAACGGGCAGATCATTCTCGGGACGCTGCTTTCTCGCGTGTTCTTCATTGTGGCGCTGCTGCTGTCGGGGTTGCCGGTGTTCTCGGTGACGCGCATCTTCGGCGGCGTGGGGATCGACAATATCCTGACCTCGTTTGGCATCGCGGCGGCGACGGCGTTTCTGACCGGGGCGATGGCGGTGGCGATCGCGACCTTTCGCCTGGGCACACGGCGGACGATCTTCTTTTTCTACCTCGCGATCATCGGGTTTCTCGTGGGCGGTTTTGTGCTGGACAATGTCGCTTGGTTCCAGGTGGCCGGGCAGCCGAGCATCAACAACATGGACTCGCACATCTCGTGGTTCACCGCGGTTCATCCCTTCCTGGCGCTTCGGGCCAGCTTTGGCGATCCGGCGTACGTGCCGCCCCTGGCGGCGGACCTGCCGGCGAGTCTGCGATCCTGGCCGGTCTCGTGGTATCTGACCAGCCCGCACAGCTTCTATATCACGGCGTCCTTCGTCGTGGGACTGGTGCTGGTGGTGCCGTCGATCATCCTGCTGCGGCGGGTGGCGCAGGCGACGATGAATCCGCGGACCTGGGTCCTGACCAAGCTGCACCTCAGCAGCGGCAACAGCGTGCGCAAGCCGCGGTATGTCTGGCACAATCCGGTGGCGTGGCGCGAGGCGCGGACCAAGGCATCGGCCGCCCGCATGGGCGTCATTCGCGCCCTGATGATCCTGGCGAGCGTTGTGCTGGCCGGCTGGCTGCTTTGGCGGTTCTCCACGATCGTCTCGCCGGCGCGATACATTGACTCCACGTCGCTGAACGTCGCGGAGCACTCCGTCACTGTTCTGGAGGCCGAGAAGGCGACCACTTATCGGCTGGCCAGCAACTTCGACCTGATGCTGAACGACAAACGGATCGATCCCGACAGCGTTCGAGGGCGATATTCGGTCAAGGCTTTCTCGGTCGATCCGCGGGACAAGTCGGCGATCGCGGTGATGGAACTGCTCCCGATCCAGCGCTCGCTGCCGCTGGAGTCGGCGCAGTTGTATCTGCTGTCGCTGCTGATCGTGGAGATGTCGGCGGTGCTGATCGTGGTGACCAACGAGGCGGCTTCCACCGTCACGCGCGAGCGGGAAGATGGCTCGCTGGACCTGCTGCTGACGACGCCGATCACCAGCCGGTTTTACATCTGGGGCAAGCTCCGCGGCTTGGTGAGCCTGGCCTGGCCGCTGAATGCGGTGCCGGTGGCGACCATTGGGGCGTTCGTGGTTTATGACATCTTCCGGTGGTTTGCCGGGGCGGATTCCACTTTCCGGTGGGTGGTTCTTCCCGAGGCACTCCTGCTCTTGCCGGTGATGCTGGTGCTGATCACAGCGCTGGCGGCGATCATCGGGATGCAGACTTCGATGCGTTGCCGGCGGACGATCACTGCGGTCATGCTGAGCGTGCTGCTGGTCGCGGCCGTCGTCGCGATTCCGGCATCGATCGGGATGGCGACGATTTCGGGCAGCTACCGTTCGGCGGCGGCGCTGGCGGTCGCGGCTTTCAGCCCGGTGTCGACGCTGTGCGCGCTGGTAAACTCCACGCAGTTCGGCGGACAGGTGCTCAGCGGCGAGGATCCCGATGCGTATTGGACCGGCCGGATCGTCATGACGGTTTTCGGGCTGATTGCCAGCGGCGCCTATGCCGGCGTGGTTTACGGGCTGTATCGCACGATGGTGCGGAACTTTGACATGATGATCCGCAAGCAGCAGCGTTGAGGGCGAAGGTCACGAGTCAGGCATCCGAATGCGGCGTAGCCGCAAAAAGCTAAAAGCCGCTTCGCTGCTGAAAGCAGATCGAAGAGTCGCCGTGGCGACAAAGCTGAAATAGGAATAATCTTTGTAAGCCGCGCCAATTCCGACGGATTGTGGCACAACAATAGACCACCTCCTCTTGGCTCGACGATGGCGGGTGGGAGGCGGAGAGTGGGGATGGTCGGGGGGAGGGTCCAGAGCCATTGGTCGGCGGTCTTGGTGAAAGTGATCTGAAGGGTCTTCTTGGCGCGGAGGATGGTGCCCCAGGAGAGGTTGGCCTGCGCGGCGTGGTGGGTGACGGTGCCGGGGAGGGGATTCTTGACCCGGCCGGCGGGGAGGGGGCCGCTGCGGAGGGCTGCGATGACAGAGAGGCGGTGTGCCGGGAATAGGCCGGGGATGGGCAGGAGGTGCGGGAGGTCGTGGAGCTCGTCGGCTCGGGTGATGTAGAAGGTGGTGCGGGGTTTGAGGGCGAGGGGGTTCTGGAATTCCATGGCGGTCTCCTTTTCTGGCACGGTGGGTCGGAGCATACCGACCGACCGTACGGGCTGGGGGCGCTGGCCGGGCTTGGGGCCATCCACGGTGGATGGCCGGAGGCTGGGCGCAGTGGGCCTCTCCACCCTTCCGGGGTTGTTGCGTTTTTCTCGCGTTGAAAACGCAACGTCGGGAGGGGATTTGCGATTGTCCTAGGAAAGTTGGGAAAGAATCTTCGGGAAAGAGCAAGAACAGTGAACTTAGGACATAGCGTTTTCAACGCGGAACAAACGCAAACTACCTAACAGGGGGGGAAGAACGCTTGGCGCGGCCGGGCTGTAACGGCGTTCGGTTTCACCACGACGCAACGACGCAACGACGGGAACAACGCAAACTAGTTCCCATCTTCGTCGTTGCGTCGTTGCGTCGTGGTGAACATCTTTCCGGCGTAGGAAGAAATGGGGCGATTGCTGTACAAGACAAACAGAGTCGGCGTGTGTGTTGCTCCTCGCTCTATTTTGAGCCTTCTGTGCTTTTTGCGGCTAATCCTGTCTTTCGACTTGTGGGCGAAGGCTGGCTTGGCGTCCGTCAAATAGGCTCAGCGGTGGAGTGGGCGATCTATTTGATCTGCGTCCTCTTTGAATTACTGATTTCCTTGACGCTTTGTCTGCGTTCGATTCCACTACGTTCGCCGTCTCGCCGGTGGAACGGCGAGTTTGTTTTGTTTGGCAGAATCAGAAAAGGCATTTATGAGCAAGGTCGTTAACGTCGGTATCTGGGGTCTGGGTCGCGCCGGGTATGGCATGATTCGCAGCGAGCTGCTGCCGCTGCCCAATTTCAAGATCGTCGCTGGCTGCGATCTGATCGCCGCTCGCGGCAAGAAGTTGGCGACTGAAGTGAAGGCGAAAGCCTACACCAGAAGCAAAGCGTTTTTGGCCGACCGTGCAATCGAGATGGTGGTGGTGGCGACGCGCTCTTGCAATCACGTCCAATGCGCCATCGAGGCGCTCAAGGCCGGCAAGGACGTGCTCGTCGAAAAGCCAATGGCCACCAGTCTCGATGACGTTGATCGCCTTTACGCCGTGGCGAAGGAAACTGGCCGCAAACTGGTGGTTCGCCACAATCGCCGCTTCGATCCGCATCTGCTGCTGGCGAAGGAAATCGTGGCCTCCGGCGTGCTGGGCGAGGTCTTCTCGGTGCAGATCCGCACGGGTGGCTACAACCGCCGCAATGATTGGCAGACTATCAAGAAGTTTGGCGGCGGGCAGATTTTCAACTGGGGTCCGCACTGCATTGACTGGGCTCTGCAGTTCATCGGCGGCTGGGCCGTCGAGATTAAGGCCGACCTCAAGAAAATCGCCGCCGCCGGCGATGCCGAGGACTGGGTGAAAATCATCATGCGCGGGCCTACTGGCGGCGTCGCCGACATCGAAATCGGCGGCGGCAGCGTCTTCTCGCAGCCCCTGCTGATGGTGCAGGGCACTCGCGGCGGCATCAGCCTCGATTGGACCAATTACAAGCTCAAGCACCTGGCGAAGAAGCTGCCGCCTGTGAAGGCCAACCCCGACACTCCCGCCGACGGCATGGGCTTTGGCAACCCCGAAAAGCTTGAATGGGTGGAGAAGGAAGGCGCCATCTCCCCGAAGGATAAGAGTACCTTCTGGGGCGCCGTCTACGACACCATCGCACTGGACAAGCCCTTCCCTGTGACACCGATGTCGGCGCGCGAAGTCATCCGCGTTATAGACGTCTCTTCTCGCCTTAGCCCTCTGTAAAGCATGGCCGATGTTGAAGGCCGGATGGCGACAGTTCTGATTTCTGATGTCGGCTTTCGAGCTGGAAAGGGGTCGCGAGCGATTCGCTTGGCGTGGGTTTTCGATTTCTTCGGCAGTGATGCGGGGTTGTCGAGCCATTGGCGGGGTTTAGCGAAACGGGAGTTCTGACTCAATTGCTTGTGCCCCCTTTGAACGGTCTGGTCCCCGTCCCATCGCTCAAACCGTAATCGTTCAAATACGGCGATGACGTCTCCTGAAATCCGTGGGCGTGCAGCCTCTGGCGGCTTGGAATGCGTTGCACAGCGCGGCCTGATCCGGAAATTGCAACGCGTGCGCAATTTTCGACATCTGCCAATCCGTACTCATCAGCAAACGCTCCACCTGAGCGATCCTTGCCGCTCGGATCTCCTGCCCGGGCGTGTGGCCGATCGCGCGGCGCATACGATATTCCAGCGATCGCCGCGACACATTCACCTTGTCCAGCACATCGTCCACCCCGATCGCATCGCAGCAGCGTTCGCGGATGAATCGCAACGCCGTCATCACCTCCGGATCGCTCACCGCCAGCGTGTCGGTGGATGCACGCGCAACCACCGGCAACACCGGAACCCGATTGATCAGCGGCAGGTCACGCTCACCGTCCAGCATCCGATCCAACAGCCTCGCCGCCTGATAGCCGATCTCATGCCCATTGATATCCACACTGGTCAACGGCGGTGAACAAATTCCCCCAATCAACGCGGCATTGTCGACTCCAATCACCGCCACATGCTCTGGCACACCCAGGTCCGCCAAACGACAGGCATCGATCACACTCCTGCCGATGGTGTCGGTGCAGCACATGATTCCCAAAGGTTTGGGCAGCGGGATGAGCATCTCCGCCGTTCGGCGAACCGATGCCGCATAGTCGACCGATCGCCGGTCAGGACAGACCAGGCATCGATGCCCCGCCTCCCGCACCCGGCGCACAAATGCTGCCACCCGGTCGCGAAAACAATGACCCTCGCATGAAAATGCGGCAAAATCCTGAAAACCACGCTCCAGCAGATGTTCGGCCGCCAATATCCCCGCCGCTTTATCATCGGGCAAGACCGACACAATCTGAGGATGTCGCAACTGACCCGAGACGTTGACCAAGGCCACCCCCTCCCGCCTCACCCGCAACACATCCGCCGGCCGAACCAGCATCGTGATCACGCCCAGTTCCATATCACTGGTCCGTATATCCGGTGGTTTTTCATTGCGACCGCCCAGAATCAGCAGAATCTCCCGACTCTGCAACTGACGCACATAGCGGTGCACCCCCGCGACAATTTCGCGGTCGTAATCCCCCTCCAGCGACAGTTCAATGCTGAAAACCCGTGGCACACCCCCAAGATGCCCCACACTTGCGGAAAAAGCAAATCTTTTTGCGTGAATTCACCAAGCCGCAAGGGCTTTCATGAGTGATAGTCCCTACGGTTAACATCGGTTCGCACTGCATGCGTAATTTTCGTGCGCTCAAAGTGATCGCCAACGTTTGCACTGCTAGACTGTTTCGCGTAATGCCTTTAAGGAGGCTATCATGTTTCGCTCATCTTTATTTGCGGCCACAGTTCTCACGCTTGCGGTAAATGCCCAGGCGGCATTGATTAACCAATACTTCACCGGTACGAATTCGACGAGTGGTCTCACACTCACGAGCCCGGCCGTTATGTCCAACACCACCGCGCTGCCTGATAGCAGCACGGGATTCTCGCTGAACAATACTGGTTCGGGATGGGGCGCTGCGGGCGGGGCCGCCGAATCGTCCACGATTTACACCGCACTGGACAACAAGGCCGCCCTCACGTTAGCGGGGTGGTACAAGCCCAATGGCACCCCCGTGGGCAACTCCCGCCTGCTGGATCGCGCTGCTGACTCCGTAGGTACTGGCGATTGGTCGCTATTTTTTGAGGATACTGGCAAACTCCAGTTCAAGATTGGAGGCACTTCGCTCAGCAGCAGCCCCAGTATTTTTTACGGGACCGGGTGGGTTTTCTTCGCTGCCACTTTTCAAGGCGGCTCGGCCTACAATATCTATGTCGGCAGTCCGACGGCAGCAGTCACGAATGTCGGTAACAGAACTACCAGCATTCCCGCAGACTTGGGCTCCAATAGCAGGCCGCTGACCATCGGCAACCGCGACAGCCTCAGCCGCGCCTCGTCGGCGAACTTCTTTGACATTCGCGTCTACGATGACGTGCAGACGCTGGGCCAACTCGAGGACATCCGGGCGTCGGCGATTCCCGAACCTGCCACGATGGGCCTGGCTCTCGGTGCTTTGACCCTCCTGATGGGTCGCCGGGTTCGCAAGGCATAAAGCCCCCAACCGCCTCCTATGACGCAACATCAAACAGGACGCGGTTCCTCCAGATGGCCATCCTGCAAGACGCCGCGCGGATGTCTCACCCGCGCGGCGTGTTTCTTCAATAGTAAGGCATTGCGACGAAGCAGGTCTGGACACCGCGACGAGGAGCGGCAACGCCGCAGGGCGAGGGCGTGGTTGTGGGCTGCGGGCGTGCGGTGCTGAACCGGAGGACTCACGTGCTGCGCTTGGAACATCAAAGAGGACGGGAACATCAAAGAGGACGCGATTCGGTTTGCTGAGTTTCCGCGATTCCATCATCGGCGACAATCTGCGTAATCGAGTGAGGTAATCCGGATGACCGGTATTCCTTCCGCCGACAAGGTCGGCTCGTCAAAGCTGCGAGAAGTTCGCAGCACTCCAAGTTGATGGCGGGCGTGAGAGGGCGTGTGCATCGGGGAGTTGGGATTTGAAGTTGATCACGGTGATACGGTGGGTTGGGTTCCCTGTGTGGGAGGCGGGATTGGCGGCCCTTGGTCTCGCGTGGAAGCGGGAAGTAATGGCGAGGCGGAGACTTGTGTCGCCCTTGCGGGGATTGCAGATGTCCAAGGGCTAGCGAAAACGGCCGAAGGCTCGTGGTTGGCTCCGCGATGGCGCAGGCCTCGGACGCCGGCTTGTGTGGGGATTCGGCGAGATGTCTGGTTGCCTTCCAAAAAACCTACAGGCGCAAGGGGGTGGTGTGGGGATACTCCTGTGCGGGCGAGGACGCCTCGCACTACGGGTGAGAGCGGTACATCAAGGACCGTCCGGCTCAGAGAGGTCAACCCCCTCCCAGCCTCCCCCAGGGGGAAGAGTAAGAAGAGATCATCGCGCCGGTCCTGCCAGATGATGAGCGTCTTGTCTGGTGTCCCGCTTTGCTCAAGATCCCAAGTTCCCGATCAAGCCGGCGACAACCCAACAAGAACCACGTCCGAAAAAAAACGCGGCCCCCAGACAGATGTTCTGCGTCGTGCGCAGAAGAACACCACTCGAAGAAGACCCGCATCTTCAAATCGGACGATATGGGCGTGCTCGTTTTTCCCGGCAGATGTAAGTCGCGCGTCAGCGGGTGGTTGGAGCGAATACGGTGCTGAAAGAGGTGTCGCCCTTTCAGGGCTCATTCAGGGTGAATGGTTCTAACCCAGGGCTGCGCGAGTACGCTTCCCCTGGGCTTAAGAATGCCGCCCCGTTGGGGCTAAGAAATCGCGTGCCCGGAAAAGGGGGCACGCCCGACGATATTCAAACTGGCTGATACATTGCATTTACACATCGACGCTGCAAAAATGAGGATTGAGCTGAGCTAACGTGCTGGGAAGGCGGTGATTGCCGCCGGCCCGCTGGAGGGTATGATGTACCGTCTGCTGGCTTGGGACATGAAGGAGATCAGTTTCGTTACCTTCGGCAAGGCACTGGCCGTCCCTGCTGACAAGACGATTTTCGTTACTGAAATGACTCGATAGATCCCACTGATCATCAACAAAAGAAAGCAGCGCAGAGATGATGTCCACAACGTCGACCGACCAAGCCGCGGAAGATGCAGCAGACACCACGCCGATGTTTCCCGACTCGGAACTATCGTTTGCTCAGCGGGCTCGCGACCTGATATCGCGCATGACACTTTCTGAGAAACTCAGCCAGCTCGGCAGCGGAACGCCGGCAATCGAGCGGCTGGGGATCCCCGCGGTGCCATGGGGCAGCGAGTGCATCCATGGCGTCGGCCGGGCCGGCCGGGCCACGGTATTCCCGCAGGCACTGGGTTTGGCCTCCACCTGGGATGTGGAATTGATGACCCGGGTGGCGACGGCGATCTCCGATGAGCTGCGTGCCAAGTACCACGAAAACGAGAGGCTGGGCCATGCCCATCACGGGCCTGGCCTGAGTTGCTGGAGTCCGAACATCAATCTGTTTCGCGATCCCCGATGGGGACGCGGCCAGGAGACCTACGGCGAAGATCCCTATCTGACCGCCTGCTTTGGCGTGGCGTTTATTCGCGCCATGCAGGGCGATCATCCCAAATACCTGAAGACTGCATGTGCGGTCAAGCACTTTGCGGTCCACAGCGGGCCGGATGCAATTCGCCACCAGTTCGATATTAAGGTGACGGACAAGGACCTCTGGGAAACGTACCTGCCCCACTTTGAGGCGGCCATTCGCCAGGCAAAGGCCGCCGGCGTGATGGGAGCATACAACCGCCTCAATGGCGAACACTGTTGCGCCAGCCCAACGCTGCTGCAGAAGATACTGCGAGACAAATGGGGATTCGAAGGCTTCGTCGTATCCGATGGTGGGGCATTGCACGATCTGCATGACGGCCACCGACTGACGCACGATGCAGCCGAATCCGCCGCTCTGGCGCTGCGGCACGGCTGCGACTTCTGTCTGGGGCAGGAACACAGGCAACTTCCCGAAGCCGTTGACCGAGGCCTGATCACCGAGGCGGAGGCAGATCGCTCCCTGGAACGTCTGCTGGTTACGCGTCTGCGCCTGGGTCTGCTGGCTGCTCCTGAGTCCGTGCCGTATGCGTCCATCCCGATCGAGGTGGTGGAGTGTGCCGAGCACCGCGCTTTGGCTCGACGGGCCGCCGGTGATTCCATCGTCCTGCTCAAGAACGCAGGCGGTGTTCTGCCTTTACCCAAAGACACGCCCAGCGTCACAGTGGTTGGACCCAATGCTTCGGATGTCGAGGCTCTGCTGGGCAATTACAACGGCTTCAGTGCCAGGATGGTTACACCGTTGGAGGGCATTACCGCAGCGGCGAGCTCTTCCACAAGGATTTGGTATGTACGCGGTTGTGACGTTACGGGGGACAATCGCCGCATGATCCCCATGGCGCTGAGCTACGCGAACCGGGCCAATGTAATCGTGGCGGTGCTGGGCCTGTCCCCCATCATCGAGGGAGAAGAATCTGACGCGCCCATGGCCGACTGGATCGGCGATCGCCACGAACTGGATCTTCCGGGCGTGCAGGAAGACCTGCTGAAGGCCCTGGTTGCTACTGGCAAGCCCGTGGTGCTGGTACTCACCGGCTGCGCCCCCCTGGCCGTGAACTGGGCCATGGAACACTGTGCGGCCATTCTCCACCTGGGTTATTCTGGCGAAGAAGGCGGCAACGCTTTGGCCGATGTGCTATTTGGGGATGTCAACCCATCTGCCCGTCTGCCAATGACCTGGCCAACGTCCGTTCGGCAGCTTCCTCCTTTCCACGACTACTCAATGGCCAACCGAACCTACCGTTACTCGACCGATCAGCCGCTGCTGCCATTCGGATTTGGGTTGAGCTATACAAGCTTCGAGTACTCCGAGTTGTCGCTTTCCCACCAGAGCGTGGGGGAAGACCAGGATCTGGGGATTACCGTCAAGGTGACCAATACGGGCTCCACAGATGGAGCAGAAGTGGTTCAGTTGTACATAGGCCACGTCAATGCGCCATTTCCCGTGCCGGTTCGCCAACTGGCAGGGTTTCGCAAGGTGCATCTGGCAGCGAAGGAGAGCCGGTTAGTCGAGTTCACAATTCGGAGCGAGCAACTTCGGTTGATTAACATGGCCGGTCAATCCTGCTTTATTGCGGGAGCGCTTGATATCAGCGTGGGCGGCAGCCAGCCGGATGCCCAAAGCCAGCGTTTGATGGGGCGAACCGGTCTGCAAGCCCAGATAGCCCTTGTTGGGGTCTAAAAGGGGGACACTAGACCTCTGGGTCTCGCTATGCGGCTTTGATGGGTCTGGTCCAGGAGCGGCCGGAGTTGCGCACGATCGACTGCAGTTCCAGTCGCGCGGCGGATGCCTGGGTCCAGCGGTCGGCGCCGTAGGGCCGGTGGCAATTGACGCTGGCGTGCGAAACGGTACGTGGAACGATGGAGGCGAATCAGGCCGGCCGGTATTCCTCCCGGCGACATGTCGCCTCGGGAGTGCTGCGGCATGCCGCAGCACTCCAAGGTTGTGAACGGGTGGACAACGTTGCGCCGGGGACGGGTTCTCTGTGGCTGGGGCCGCTTTGGCGTGTGAGGGGGGTTACGCCCGGGGTTTGCTGCGCGGTGGGGGAAGCGGTGATCAGTCTCGCTGCGCACGCATCTTCCTGTACAATCGCAGGCGAGCGAGAGGACGGTCTGCCATGAATTATCTCAACCCGATCTACACTGAGAAGACCGAGTGTCAGGACTGCTACAAGTGCGTCCGGCACTGTCCGGTGAAGGCCATCAAGGTCGAGGGCGGGTGCGCAACGGTCATCGCGGAGCTGTGCATCTATTGCGGACATTGCGTGGAGGTTTGTCCGAACGGGGCGAAGAAGGTGCGGGATGACCTGGCGCGGGCGCGGCAGCTCTTGTCGCTTCGCAAGCAGGTGTATGTGTCGCTCGCGCCGTCGTTTGTAAGCGAGTTTCCCGGAGTGCGGGCCGAGCAGATGGTGGCGGCACTTCGCAAGATGGGATTTGCCGGGGTGTCCGAGACGGCCCTGGGGGCGCAGGAAGTGTCGGCGGCGGTGGCGGGACGGCTGGCGAATGAGCCGGGGCAGGTGCTGATCTCGTCGGCGTGCCCGAGCGTGGTGGCGTATCTGCAGAAGCATCGGCCGGAGTTGAGCGGACAACTGACGGGGGTCTTGTCGCCGCTCTTGGCGCACTGCCGGCTGCTGCGGCGGGTGTATGGGGCGGACGTCGGGCTGGTGTTTATCGGCCCGTGCATCTCGAAAAAGCTGGATGCGGACCATCATGCGGACCTGCTGGATATTGCCCTGACCTTTGAGGATCTGCGTCGCTGGCTGGCCGCGGAGAAGATTGATCCCAAGACGCTCGTGCCAGGGGCGGAGGATGCGTTTGTGCCCACGCGAGCGGCCGAGGGGGCGTGGTATCCGGTGGACGGCGGGATGATCGCAGGGATCAAGAGCAACTGCGCGGTCAACGACTGCTCGATGATGAGTTTCAGCGGCCTTGCGGCGATCGAGAAGGCGCTGGCGGGGCTGTCGGGGCTGCCGCCGGGTCAGGGCGTTTTCCTGGAACTGCTGGCGTGCGAGGGCGGGTGCGTGAACGGGCCCAAGGCGGCAAGTCGAGGCGGGACGATCGCCAAGCGCTGCCAGGTGCTGCAATATGCGACCGAAGCGCCGGCGCCGCTGGACCGGGGCGGGATGGTGGTGGTGGCGGACTTCCGGGTTCCGCCGATGCAGATGGTGGCGTATTCGGAATCGCAGGTTCGCGAGGCTTTGCGCGGGGTTGGCAAATTTACGGCCGAGGATGAACTGAACTGCGGCGGGTGCGGGTATGACTCGTGCATCGAGTTCGGGCGGGCGCTACTGAGCCAGAAGGCCGAGCGCAGCATGTGCGTGACGTACATGCGGAAGCTGGCGCACAAGAAGGCCAACGCGCTGGTGCAGCGCATGCCGTCGGCGGTGGTGATCGTGGGCGAGTCGCTGCGGGTGCTGGAGTGCAACGCGGCGTTTGCCAGGATGTTCCTGAGCGATGACCGGCCGGTGGAGGAGCAGGTGCGGGCAATGGAAGGCGTGCCGCTGGGCAGCGTGCTCCCGTTTGCGAGCCTTTTTCAGGGCGTGCTGCTGAGCGGCGATGATCTGCTGGACCGCGACCTGCGGCATCAGCAGACGATCGTGCACGCTTCGATCTTCACCATTGAGAAGCACTCGGTGGTGGGCGGGATCATCCAGGACATCACCCGGCCCGTGGTGCAGAAGGAGCAGGTGATCAGCAAGGCTCGGGAGGTGATTCAGAAGAACCTCGCCACGGTGCAGCAGATCGCGTATCTGCTGGGCGAGAATGCGGCCGAGAGCGAGATCACGCTGAGCCAGATCATCGACTCGTTCTCGCCGGCGCGGACGGACGAAATAGGGGAGAAGCCGCAGAATGACTGGCGAAAGCTTTATCGACGTTGATACGGCGCAGCGCGCCAAGACGGGCCAGTTCGTTGCGGGCGATGTCTTCCTTTGCCGCAAGATCCGCGAGGAGTCGCGCGTGCTGTCGGTGCTGTCCGATGGGCTGGGCAGCGGGGTGAAGGCGTCGGTGCTGGCCAACCTGACGGCGACGATGGCGATGAAGTATTCGGCGGCGTTTGTCGACATCCGCAAGTCGGCCGGGACGATCATGGAGACGCTGCCAATCTGCGAAATCCGCAAGATCAGCTATTCCACATTCAGCATCATGGACCTGGACGCCAGCAGCGGTGAGGTGAGCATCATCGAGCACGGCAACCCGCCGGTGCTGCTGTTTCGCGGGGATCGCGAGGTGCCGCTGGAGCGGACGGAATTTACGCTGGAGGCATGGCGGGACCGGGTGATCAGCTATTGCGAGGTGAAGTTGGAAGTGGGCGACCGGCTGATCTGCGTGTCCGACGGCGTGACGCAGGCGGGGTTGGGCCAGCCGAGCATGCCGCTGGGCTGGGGCGGCGGCGCGCTGTCGCTGCATATCGCGAGACTGCTGAACGATGAGCCATCACTGTCATCGCAGCGGCTGTCGCGAGGGATTGTGGATGAGGCATACAGTCGGGATGAGCACCACGCCAAGGACGACATCACCGCGGCGGTGACGTATATCCGACAGCCGCGGCGATTGCTGGTGGTGACGGGGCCGCCGTTTGCCAAGGAACGGGACCGGTATATGGCGGAGGAAGTGTCGCGATTTGCCGGGCGGAAGGTGATCGCGGGGGGGACGACGACAACGATCATCGCGCGCGAACTGGGGCGGCCGGTGGAGATGGACCTGAAATACCTCGCGCCGGATGTACCGCCAATATCGCGGATGGAGGGGATAGACCTGGTGACCGAGGGGACGCTGACACTGGCGCGGGTGGCGGAGATTCTGGAGCGCGGGCCGAGCGACCTGGTGGGCCGGGCCGACGGGGCGCAGGCGATGGCCCGGCTGATGGCCGAGAGCGACGTGGTGGACTTCCTGGTCGGGACGCGGATCAATGAGGCGCATCAGGATCCCAATGTGCCGGTGGAACTGGATCTGCGTCGGAACATCGTGCGCCGGATCACGCAGAGCCTGGAATCGCGGTATCTAAAAGAGACGCGGATCCGGTTTGTATGAGAGGCTTCTTCCTGGGTGGGAGTGCCCATTTTTCCGGGCGACGTGCCCCATGTCCGCGGCGCTCCGCGTTTGCTGCTTCGAGTTTTCTCAGTTTCCGCGTTGTTTCGTATTGGACTAAACGGCTATCGCCGTGGCGGGCGTGGGAGTGCCTTGCATCTTGAGGATGGTTACGCTGTGGGCATCGAGGCCGACGGACGGGCAACATAGGGTTGCCCGCCGCCAGCCCCAACGTTTTGAACAGGAGTCTGCCATGAGCAGCAGCGTGAAGCAAGACAGCAGCGTGAAGGAATGTTTTATCCGGGACATGCAGATGGCCGG